>CAYXJS010000005.1:0-38654 GCA_964465045.1 uncultured Bacteroidales bacterium
CGTAAAAAAGTGATGCATGGTTTTGCGGCCACGCAATAATTAAGTATATTGCACAGATGCATTATGGCGTTTGCAATTGATGATAAAAACCGGATGCACAAAAGATGAGTTGTTTATCAGCATCTACAGCAGAAACACGGAGCCTTGATAATACTGGATTATCAGGGCTATGTTTCAATGGAAAAGAAGTGAAGGAATATTCTTTAAGTCAGAAAACTGAATAGCGAACAATGAGCAATACAAACAGCAACATTATTAAAAAACTAATCAGTCACCCTTTTTTTAAGCGTTATATACGTTTTCGTTCTTCCATTTATGTAAGAGTGGTTTACATCATCATCATTGCTTCGCTGGTGTTGTTTGTTTCATTTGGTATTATATTCCGCTCGGTTTATGAGGGATACTTACGTACCGCAATTCTTCAGAACGGGAACAATATCGGTAGCATGGTAGAAGGTGCGCTGTATCATTCGATGCTTGAAAATGATAAAACGCAGCTTCAAAATACTCTGGATGTCATCAACACTATGTCCGGCATTGAAGAGGTAAACATGTATGACCAGCACGACCGGCTGGCATATTCTTCATTTCCACCCGGAGAAGAAGGGCATAGCGACCCTAACTGCATAAATTGCCATAGCAGCAGTAGTGAGTACTTTCCGCGGAAAGAAAACTCTTATCAAATTGTGGATGTTGATGATGAATGCGTAATGAATGCCAACACAAGTAACCACAGGTATTTGATGATACGTCAGCCCATCCTGAATGAGCGTTCGTGTTATACTGCAGAGTGCCACGCGCATAGCCCGGATGATGAAGTACTGGGTTCGCTGATCATAAAAGTACCGCTTAAACAATTCGACGAAGCCGTTCATGAGTCATCGGTAAAATACTATTTGCTCGCCGGAGCCAGCACATTGCTGTTAATGATGTTGTTCATTTATTTTACGCGTCGAAAAATAAAGTATCCGTTAAATCATATCATTGAGGCCAGTGAAAAGGTAGCCAGCGGCAATAGGGATACAAGATTGCAAATCGATGCCAACCAACTTGATGATATCCGGATGGTGTCATTTGCTTTCAACAAAATGCTCGACAATTTACAGGCGGCTACCCGGGAGCTAGAAAACTGGTCGCAACAACTGGAGTACAAAGTGCAGAAGAAAACGGAAGAGTTGGGAGCAGCACAGAAGGAACTGATTCATGTAGAGCGGATTGCTTCTTTAGGCAAGCTCAGCTCTTCGGTGGCCCATGAAATTAACAATCCACTGTCTGGTGTGCTCACGTATACAAAGCTGGTAAACAAACAATTGAAAAACCAGAAAATGGATGAGCGGGCTCAGCAAAACATGCTAAAATACCTTACCTTCATTGAAAATGAAACAAAACGTTGTGGCGATATTGTAAAAGGCTTGCTCGATTTTTCAAGGAATGATCAGGAAAATGCGAAACCGCAGCATGTGCATCAAATTTTACAGGAAACCTATGATTTGATGGAACATCAAATGGAAATGTCACATATTATTTTTAAAACGGATTTCCAGGCAAGGCAAGATTTTGTGTACTGCACAGAGAATCAGATAAAGCAAGCCAGTGTGGCTATCATACAGAATGCTTCTGAAGCGGTAACAGAAAACGGAGAGATTACAATACAAACCCACAACCCGGATGAAGATCATCTGCAGATTGATTTTACAGATAACGGAATTGGCATAGCGAAAGAAGACATACCGCATCTTTTTGAGCCTTTCTTCTCAGCCAAGCAAAAAACAAGCGGCATTGGATTGGGGCTGGCTATAGTTCACGGAATCATTAAAAGTCATCAGGGTACCATCCGTGTAGACTCTGAGCCCGGCAGAGGTACCACCGTGACTGTAATGTTACCTTTAGCAAAAGAAAATGCATAAATCATGGCAAATAAAATTTCAATTTTGATAGTAGATGATGAGGAATCTGTAAGGGATTCGCTCTATAACTGGTTTATAGAAGACGGCTATGAGGTTGCTTGCGCAGCCGATGCCAAAGAAGCGCTCTCGATTCTGGAATCCAGGAATTACCATATTGTTTTGGCTGATATTAAGATGCCTGGTATGGATGGTTTGGAGATGCACAGGCGTATAAAATCACTGAATCAGGATTCCATCGTAATCGTCATGACCGCTTTTGCTTCAGTAGATACAGCGGTTCAGGCCTTAAAAGACGGCGCATACGATTATGTAACCAAACCCTTCGATCCGGATGATCTTTCGCATTTGATACGCAATGCCACTAGCCATATCAGCCTGAAAGAAGAAAATGAAAACCTGAAAAGCAAAGTTGACGCCTTGGAGAATGTGGAAGACCTTATCGGGGAAAGCGAGCCAATGCTTCAAGTCCTCAGCCAGGTGCAGCGTGTAGCCCAGTCCAGTTCCTCAGTGATTATAACAGGAGAAAGCGGAACAGGTAAGGAGCTTATAGCCAAGGCGATACATACCAACTCTTCAAGAAAGTATTTTCCGATGGTAAGCGTGCATTGCGGGGCGTTGCCTGAAAGCTTGCTTGAAAGCGAATTGTTTGGTCATGAAAAGGGAGCTTTTACCGGGGCTATGTATAACCGGAAAGGCAGGTTTGAGATGGCTAATGGGGGAACAATATTTCTGGATGAGATCGCCACCATTTCAGCCAAAATGCAGGTTGAATTGCTTCGGGTCCTTGAAATCGGGAAATTTACCCGTGTGGGAGGAAATAAAGAAATTTCTTCTGATTTCCGCGTCATTTGTGCTACGAATAAAAACCTCAAAGCCATGGTGGATGAAGGTACTTTTCGTGAAGACCTGTATTATCGCCTTAATGTGGTCAATATTCACGTACCGCCTTTACGGGAAAGAAAAGAAGACATCCGCTTGCTGAGCGAATACTTCGTTCAGAAGTATGCAGAATCCATGAATCGCCATGGCATAACCATTGATAAAAAGGCCCTGGAACGCCTGCAAAATTATGATTTCCCCGGAAATGTACGTGAGCTGGAAAACATGATAGAACGTGCCTTGGTGGTAGGAAACGGCAAGGTGATTAAACCGAAAGATTTACCTTTAGACAGCAAAACTGCAGAAAAAGCTAAAAGCGATGTAGAGAGTCTTAATGAACAGGAAAAGAACCATATTCATGAAATTCTTGATAAATATGGCTGGAATATTTCCCGATCGGCTAAAGCTTTAAAAGTTGACCGCGCAACACTGTACAATAAAATCAAAAAATACAACCTAAAGCCTTCGAATGGGTGATGCGGGAAGATAAAAATACCGTTACCCTGGCCTCATTTGGTCCGTTCGACAGAAAATCGCTGGAAGCTATTGCAGAGGCAATAACTGATGAACTGGGCATGCAGGTGCGTATTGTTGAAAGAAGAATCGATCTGAGTGATTATTTTGACATCAACAGACGCCAATACGATGGGAATAAGCTGATGAATTTGGCGGAAGCTGAGTTTTATGACACTTCCGGAAAGATTGTCGCCCTGTTTAATGTAGATTTATTTATCCCCATCCTGACATTCATTTTTGGGCAAGCGTATCTGGGAGGGAAAATTGCCATTGCTTCCATGTTCAGGCTTAGGAATGAGCACTACGGACTGAACCCCAATGAGCTTCTTCTTCTTGACCGTTTCACGAAGGAAGTTATACATGAGTTGGGTCACACAATGGGCCTGATTCATTGTCCAACACCTGAATGTGTGATGCGGTCAAGTACGTATGTAGAAGATATAGATCAGAAGAAGCAAAACTTCTGCAAAAATTGCAAAAAACATTTATCACAACCTGAAACAGGAAAAGGATCTTGATTACAGGTGTTGTAGCCGTGGTTTCTAGATGATTAGCCGTTACTATAGATCTTTTGAAGGTTTTCCGTGTCATGCAAAATTAAATGCTGCCCGTCGAGAGTGATGTAGCCGGCATCTTTAAATTCTCTCAGTATACGGATGGCTGATTCCTTGGTCATTCCGCTGAGTTCTGCAATATCCTGCCGGGAGATATCCAGTTGAATATCGTGAGAACCATAAATCTCTTCAAACAGGTATATTAAAGTGCCGGCCACCCTGCCGGGCATTTGCTTTTGAGTTAATTCCAGCATTTTACTAAAGCTGTAAATGGCTTTGCGGTTAACCATTTGAATGTAAGCCTCAGCAAAGTCAGTATTTTCTCTTATAAGTTTTTTGAATATTTCGGCATCCATAAAGCAACAAGTACAATCAGTAATCGCCTTGACGGTATAGTGGTGGCGCTGGTCTACATATATTCCTGGTCCGCCAAAAAAATCCTGCGGTTTTAATATTTTCAGGATGATATTACGGTGCTTGCCTTCAAGGTAAACTTTGGCAAGTCCGGAAGTAAGCGTAACGGTATGCGTAGCAGATGATCCTTGTTTATAGATGGTTTCTCCGGCTTCAAACCTGACTTCATACCGGGCCTCTTCCATTGCCTTGATTTGTTCATTAGTCAGCTTTTTAAACAACGGAGACCTTTTATCACAATCAAAGCAGTTTACGCAATGTGCCGTACGTTCAAAATAGTTATCAATAGATGGCATAGCACAAATATATAAAAGAATCTAATTATATTGATAAGGACAACCAAAAATATTGATCTGTATCAATAAGTCCGGTTGAAAATGTCAACCATCTTACGTATAAACCTCATCGGTGTTTTATTGTAGGGTATTTCACTTGTGTGTAATATTGCCTTATCAAATGTGAATCAAACAACATTATTAAAACAGAGCGAATATGAAAAAACTAACACCAATTCTAAGTTCACTAACATTGGGCTTATTAATTACAGCCGGGATGTTGCTCTCGGGATGTACGAAGGAAGGGCCTCAGGGTCCTGCCGGAGACGATGGCGACGATGGCGCTGACGGACTTGACGGCGAAGAGCAATGCGGAACATGCCATGACATGTCTACCGATGTAAAATCCCGTATCATTCAGTGGGAAGCTTCCAAGCATGCCGCTGGTGGGAACTTTAACCGCAACGACGAAGGCTGTGCAGGATGCCATACCAACGAAGGTTTCCGTGACGTAATTGAAAACGGAGCTACGGATATGGTTGCTTCAGGTACAATGGAGAATCCTACTATGATTGGCTGCCGCACATGTCATAAGATTCATGAGTCGTATAGTCCCGCTGACTGGAATCTTACAAACCAAGAACCTGTTACACTGATTATGGGTAATGGTGAACCTACAGACCATGGCACAGGTAACGTTTGTGCAAGTTGTCACCAGGCACGTAATCCGGGCAGTTTTCCTGAGCCAAATGGAGATGATGTCACCATCGAAAATTTCCGTTGGGGTCCTCACCACGGTACGCAGGCAAATATGCTTTCAGGACAAGGTGGATTTGAAATTCCGGGAGATATGCCTTACGATCAGTCACATACACACTATACCATGGAAGGTGGTTGTAATACTTGCCACATGGCCGAAGCAAATGCTGATTTAGCCGGTGGTCACACCATGGCAATGGCTTATGAACAGTATGGCAGCTCAGTACCTCATACCGAAGGTTGCCAGGAATGCCACTCAGGCATCGAAAGCTTTGATTTTGCCGGAACGCAAACAGATGTGAGAGCGCTTCTGGATGAGTTACGCACAGTTCTTATGGAAAGGAATATGTTAGACGACAGCGATCACATTGTTCCGGGTACGTATTCAGCTAATGAAGCCGGGTCAGTTTACAACTATCTCTTCGTACTGGAAGATTACAGCGACGGTGTGCATAATCACAAATATGCCAAGGCATTGCTGAACAACACGCTGGATTGGTTAGAGGAGAATCAATAACAGCTGCCAGTCAAGATAATGCGAAAGGTTTTAATGTCTGGATGAAGGCATTAAAACCTTTCTTAGTAAATTAAACCAATAAAGTTTATTTAGTCTATGAAAAGATTATTAACAGTTTTAATACCGGTGTTGCTGATTATGATGGTTCTGGCCTCGTGTGAATACGAATCTGTTGAGCCTGTAGAAATTGATCCCGACACTGAAATCTCGTTTAAAGATGATATTATTCCTATCTTTAATGAGAGTTGTAACTCAAGTGGCTGTCACGCTACAGGAGACTGGGAGCCGGATTTAACAGATGAAAACGCGTATGAAGCGCTTTTTGCCGGGGATTTTATTGACACAGCCAATCCTGAAAACAGCGAATTATATGAATCCATGAATTCAGGAAGCATGACAGAATACAGTACACCTGCAACTACACAGCTTATTTTAACCTGGATAGAACAAGGAGCGAAGGATAACTAGAAAAAAGATAACTTATGAAAAAGAATATTTTAACATATTTTCTGCTTTCGGCACTTCTTTTTATGGCTGCTGATGGTGTTGCTCAGGATGAAGAACCGGATATGTCACCCGTAAGGGCTCCTTTCGAAAGCGGTTACCTTATTGATAAGCAAACAATGAGTATTCCTTATGAAGGTTCACTGGAGTTTGTTATTCACCACCGTTTCGGAACATTAGATAATGGTATCAGCGACCTGTTCGGCCTCTATGCACCTTCTAATATCCGGCTGGGACTGAACTACAGTATCCGCGACGATGTAATGGTGGGAATTGGTGCCACAAAGGATAACAAATATTCCGACCTGCAATGGAAATGGAATATCATAGAACAAACCCGTGGAGGCACCATACCGTTAACGGTTACCTATTTCGGAAATATGGCTATTGATGGCCGCTCTGAAGATGTGCTGGGTGAGGAATATTCTATGTCTAATCGTGCTTCTTATTACAGTGAGGTAATCCTGACACGTAAATTTGATTACTTCTTTAGTATGCAGGCTTCAGCAAGCTTTACACATTATAATAAGGTACAGTACGGACAAGAACACGATAAAGTTGCTGTAGGCATGGGAGCCAGGTATAAAGTCAGCTCTCAGTCAAGCATCATAGCTACCGCTGATATTCCCTTGCACATAGAAAGTATGCAGGAATACATCCCTTTAAACAACAAACCCGAGCCTAATTTTGGCATCGGATGGGAGATTTCTACAGCCACACACGCTTTCCAGATTTTTGCTGCCAATGGTTATGGCATCCTGAACCAGGATATTACGATGTATAACCAGAATGACTACTCCGATGGAGGATGGTTGTTAGGGTTTAACATCACACGTTTATGGAGTTTTTAATTCAATGTATCATTAAAAAATAATAGATTATGAAAAAGTTACCAATAGCATTAGCTACCGTTATGATGGCATTTGTATTGATGTCATTTATGCAGGATGCTCAGGATGAGAAAAAAGCCTGGGATATCCCTGACGAGTATAAAGAGATGGAGAATCCACACAGTGTAGATGACAAGGAGATGGTAATGGTAGGGAAATCGCTTTATAACAGGAACTGTAAGTCATGCCACGGAAGAAACGGCGAAGGTGACGGCCCGATGGCACGCCGCCTCGACACACCTATGGATGATTTCACTTCCAGCGAGTTCCAGAGCCAGGACGATGGTACCATCTATTACCAGTCTATCATCGGAAGAGATGAGATGCCCAACTATGAGAAGAAAATTCCAAACGAGGAAGACCGCTGGGCTTTGATCACTTACATCCGTACAATGAAAGACAGCAAATAGTAATTAACTGATGATAAGCCAAAAGCACTTCACTTTTGGCTTATCTTTTTTTGTTTGATAAGGAGGAGAAAATGAACCGACTACTAACCTTAACCATCCTGGTCTTAGTTACTGTTACTACCACAAAGGCACAGGATGAGCGGCAGGAGATAATTAATGACATCAAACCAATGAATAAGGCATGCTTTGACTGTCATAATCAAAAATATTATACGTATACCAATGAGCAGACCGGCAGGGAAGTTAAGCGCGAGATGTGGGATAAGTACCGCGTGGATGATTCACTCTATTACCAGGCCAACCATTTCTCTTTTGCCTGTATCGACTGTCATGCTGCGGGCTTCGAGGATTATCCGCACCCCCCCGACGCCAGGGAAGAGCAGATTTATACCTGTACCGATTGTCACGGGTTTTCCGAAACCGACGAAAAATATCAGTTTGCTAAAATAGAGGATGCCTATTACGAAAGCGTGCATTATGAAAAGCAAGGAGATGATTTCTCTTGCTGGGATTGTCATGATGCCCACACTTATGTGGTGAAGGCCCGCAGAACGAATGATATCAAAGAAATTATATCCTATAATAACGCCCAGTGCCTTGACTGTCATGGCAATGTAGATAAGTTTAAGCTGCTCACCGGCGAAGAGCTGAATATCCTGGATAAGCATGAGTGGCTTCCGAATCAAAAGGCTCACTTTAACAGCGTTCGCTGCATTGAGTGCCATACAAAAGTTGACGATGAGTTAATGATAGCGCACCAGGTAATGCCAAAAGACAGCGCCGTTAGAAATTGTGTTGATTGTCATTCTCAAAATTCTTTACTGCTCAGCACACTTTATAAACACAAGGTTAAGGAAAACCGGAAACAAAATGGTTTTTATAATGGAGTGATTTTGAACGACAGTTATGTGATTGGAGCTTCAAGAAACGAATTACTCAACAAAATCAGCATTGCTATCTTTTTGCTTACTATTGGAGGCATTTTTGTGCATGCAGTTTTACGTTTTTTCTTAATCAAAAAATAGGTATCAGTTATGACAGAAAAAATATATTTATATCCGGTATGGGTGCGCATTTGGCATTGGATTAATGCTGTATTGTTTATCATATTATTTGTAACGGGAGTGAGTATGCAATACTCCGATCCTGATTCTCCCCTAATCGCTTTTGAACCCTCAGTTGAGTGGCATAATATTGCCGGAATTATCCTTATCTTCAATTATATCTTCTTTGTTATTGGGAATATCATCACCTGGAATGGAAAATACTACAAACTAAAACCTCAGGGTCTGGGTAAACGCCTTATGGATCAGGCGCTTTATTATTTATTTGGCGTGTTTAAAGGTGAAAAGCCTCCTTTCCCGGAAAACGAAAACCGGAAATTCAATCCACTGCAAAAGATTGCTTACTTGATTACAATGTATGTGGCCACTCCATTGGTCATCCTCTCCGGCGTGGCGCTGCTTTTTCCTGAAATGATTATTGATACCGTTTTTGGGGTGAGCGGAACATTGCTTACTTCTCTGCTTCACATGACGATGGGATTCTTTTTATCTGTATTTATGCTCATACATTTATATTTTAGTACTTTTGGCAACACAATCAGCAGTCATTTTAAAAGCATGATAAATGGTTATCATGAGAAGCATTAACAAATGACATTGAGGGAATCAAGTAGATTGCAATAAAGAATAACATATGACATCCAAGAATAAAGAAAACCGTACCTCATTGCATAAAAAGCAAAATCTTTGGAGCTACAGCGAGAGTTTTTCATTTGCATTCGGGCTGATCATCGCCGGATTTATCATAGAATATTTTACAGGTTCTGCCAAAATTCTACTTCCGGAATGGCCGGTTAACCTGATTGTTATCATCGGGTATGTTATCATCACGGCAGTGGCATATTACTTTTTCAGAGGAATCGTCGTCAAGTGGATGGTAAGCATTCCTTCAGCCATTGCGGCTGTTAGTACCATGACCATTTTGGTGCTGTTTATGGGATTTATCCCACAAAATGACGGTGATGGTTTTGCTACGCAAATCGGGCTGACCCATCTTACCCGCTCATGGCCTTATCTTTTACTTTCGCTTTATTTGCTTACGGTGTTAACTTTTGCGATTTTCAAGCGGTTAAAAAGACCTTTCAACTTAAAAAGGATAGCTTATCTGCTCAACCATTGTGGTTTATGGATCGTGATTGTTTCAGCCTCTTTGGGTACGGGAGACTTGAAAAGATTAAATCTGTATGTTGAAGAGGGAGAATCAGAGCGAATTGCCATAGATGCTTCAAGAACCCAATATAAAGTTCCGTTTGAAATAAAATTGCATGATTTTAAGATGGAGGAATATCCGCCAAAAATCGCGCTCTACAGCAATATGTCAGGAGAACTTGTGAAGTCTAAAGCCGACAAGAATCCCGTTTCTGTTGCTTCGGATTTGAACACTTCAATTGGAGATTGGGAAATAAACGTAAAAGAATACTATCCGGATGCCATTCCTGACAAGGATAAGTATACGCCCCGGGAAACAACCGGCGCCGCACCGGCAGCATTTGTTTCAGTGGCGAATCCGGAGCAGAACATATTGCGCGAAGGATGGGTGACTTCCGGAAATGCCTGGATAGAATCAAAACGGTTACCTGTTTCCAGAGCATTTACTTTAGTGATGCTTTCTCCAACGGCTGAGCGGTATGCCTCTGACCTTACCATCACTACACCGGATGGCGAACAAGAGCGGATTAACCTGGAAGTAAACAAACCATACAGCTACGGCAGTTGGAAAATCTATCAGAGCGGTTACGATTCGCAAAAAGGGAAATATTCTGAACTGACTATCCTTGAGCTGGTTTATGACCCGTGGCTGGAAGTGGTTTATACGGGTATTTTTATGCTCATCTTCGGGTCGTTGTATTTAATGCTTTACGGTAAAAGAAAATAAATAGAATGTTATGGACTGGACAGTTTATCCAATAATTACATATCTCACCACCGCTTTTTTAGCAGGTGGTATGTTGCTTATAGCTTTAAAAAAGCAACCATTATTGCGCAATACTTTACTGGTGGCCGGCGTGCTGGCCATGTCGGTTTTTGCCGCCGGGTTATGGATCGAATTAGGCAGACCACCGATGAGGACATTAGCTGAAACCCGCTTGTGGTACTCTGTGTTTCTCGCCTTTACGGGATTAATTCTTTATTACCGCTGGAAGATGCCCTGGATGCTCTATTACAGCATGGGCATGACATTGTTGTTTTTGTTTATCAACCTGGGAAGCCCGGATACATATGATGAAACCCTTATGCCGGCGCTGCAGAGCCCGTGGTTTGTTCCCCACGTTATCGTTTACATCATCGGATATGCCCTGCTGGCGGCTTCATCGCTTATGGGGCTGCATGGATTATGGACAGTGTACAACCGCAAGTCGCCTGCCAAAATCCTAGAGCATGCTGACAACGTGGTTTATATCGGGTTTGCCTTTCTTACTTTCGGTTTGCTTTTCGGAGCTTTATGGGCCAAAGAAGCCTGGGGCCACTACTGGACCTGGGACCCCAAAGAAACCTGGGCATTCCTTACGTGGTTTATGTACCTGATATACATTCATATACGCTATAAAAACCCAAAGAAACACCTTTGGGCATTGTGGACACTCACACTGGCTTTTGTGATTCTGCTGATAACCTGGTTCGGAGTAAACTACCTGCCAACAGCAGCTGACAGTGTGCACACATATACAAGTTAAATTTCATAAGCATAGTAATTTTTTATTATTTTTTCTCCCCACCTCGCGTTTTTTGGCAGGTGGGGAGTTTTTGTTTTAACCCAACCTGGCTAGCCGACGATATTATATGTTGAAAGTCAACGAAGAAGAGTTTAAGGATTTGTTCCTTGGGTACAACGGGTTTTTCTGGAAGTAGGGCTGATATTTTAGCCCTAAAGTATCATTAATCTGTCTTATTAAGCTTTCCTCGTTTCTGAAGGTTCTGATCTGAAAAAATATTACATGGGATGTGAATTCTTATTTTACTAATCTGATGCTTATATAGTCTCTATTTGTTCATGGAGAACTGAAAATTATGGATAATGATTACGAGTATTCCTATAAATAATATATGCTACGGGTTTATTTAAAATGGTATCAGATGTGTATATTTGCCGTTTGACATAATAAATCATGATAAAAACCTGTGTCTAATGTATAAAAGCCAAAGAATCGGGTTGGTAATTCCTGCCTATAATGAAGAGGAGAACATTGAAGCGGTACTACGGGGACTTCCTTCTTTTATTGATGTTTTGTTGGTAATTAACGACGGTTCTGTTGATAATACGGAATCGATAGCCAAAGATAATGGAGCTGAGGTAATCAACCACAAAAAGAATAAAGGAGTGGGAGCCACTTTTAACACCGGAGTAAAAATGATGCTGCAAAAAGACATTGACATCATGGTGAATATGGATGCAGACGGACAGTTTAACCCGGGCGACATCTATAAATTGCTGGACCCGATAACAGAAGGGAAAGCTGATTTTGTTACGGCCTCCAGGTTTAAGGATAAAGCGCTCATTCCGAAAATGTCTCCTGTTAAGCTCTGGGGAAACAGGCGTATGACAAGTTTTATTAGCGGGTTGACCGGAGAAAAATTTCATGATGTTTCATGTGGATTCAGGGCATACACAAAAGATACATTAAACCGTATGAACCTTTTTGGTACGTTTACATATACACAGGAAACGTTTATTGATTTGGCATTTAAAGGTATGACAATTGTTGAAGTGCCGGTTGAAGTGCTTGGAAAACGTAGTATCGGAAAATCGAGAGTGGCCTCAAATATTCCGAGATATACCTATCAAACCTTTAAGATCATTTTAAGAACGTTTCGGGACTATAAACCATTTAAGCTTTTTGGGTTTATCTCCTTAGCTTTGGCGGTTATCGGGTTGATATTTTTATCGGTCATGTTTTATTCAAAAATTGCTACCGGCTCCTTTACGCCATATAAGTGGAGCGGTATGGCTGCCGGCGTATTGTTTTTATCGTCGTTTATTTTTTTGCTGACAGGGTTCATCCTGGATATGTTTGCACGGATGAGGCAAAACCAGGAGGAAATACTTTACTATCTGAAAAATAACAATGGAAAAGCTCAATAACTTTCCTGTTACTTTTATTCTTTCTACCGGAAGAACGGGCACGCAGTTTTTTGCAGACTATCTTACCCAATCCTGTGATGATGTACTTTGTTTGCATGAGCCTAAACCAACACGAAGATATAAGTGGTATTCAAACTTTTATCTTTCCGGGAAATTATCCGGCTCTTTTATTGCAAATCAGTACTTAAAAAACAGAGAACGTATTTTTCAAAATATGGATGAAAAACACTATGTTGAGTCAAGCAATATGATTTTTGGTTGTATTGAGCCGCTCTCCTCAGTTATCGATACCATTCAAGTCATTCATTTAATCAGGCATCCGTTTGATTATATCAAATCCCATTTAAATAAAGGATTCTGGAATGGCATTAAAGGGTTTACAGCAAGAAATATCCCTGGTTGGCTCGAGTTTATGGGAAAAAATATCGCAAAAAGTCAGGATCCGGTATTGATACTGGCCGCCCGGTGGGTTTATGTTAACCGCGTAATAGGGCAATATGAAAACCGGTTTCCCTATATATCGGTGCGTTTTGAAGATTTATTTGCAAATGCTGATACTGATCAAGCCTCCGAAGTTTTAAACGACATCAGAAGTTTTGTAGGTTGTGAAAAGCAAGCTCACGAGGTCAACAAAAAGTGGCTTGGGAAACCTGCCAATCAATCTAAAACACGTATTTCAGAAAACTGGCAAATTGATAACAAGCATGTGGAGTACCTGTTGACTAAAGGTTCGGATTTGATTCATAAATATCAATACCAAATTTCATTCGATGAATAGGTGGGTTAAATATTTTGTTTACATATCAGTAGCCTTTCTTATATACTATTTGTGGAAAGCTGATTTTCTTTTTTTCCCGGAAATAGAAAATTACTTCTTTCTTGTATCATCGGTATTGTTTTTAGTTGGTGGGTTTGCCACGAAGAGTTTGGTTTGGGTTAGAACCCTTAACTTCAAAAAATTAGAAGTTTCATATAAAAACGGATTTGTTTCTGTGGGACTTTCTGAATTAGGGAAGTATATTCCGGGCAAACTCTGGATTATTTTAGGCCGGGCCGGTTATATGTCAGAAGTATATGGTCATCCTATAAAAAACACATCCTATATTTCGTTGTATACACAAATTATTTCTATTTGGACGGGGCTGCTGGCAGGAGGTATAGGATTTTTCTTTGTGGATATCCCGGTTCAATGGAAATATATATTCGCAATCGGCTTTCTTGCGTTATCCGGTATCCTTTTTTTACCAAAAGCACAGGTTTATGCATTGAAAGGAGTTAATTCCATATTTAAAAAAGAAATCACCTTGCCGGTTGTCAAAGCCAGGGAGTTGCTTGCTCTTTTACCCTATTATATGTTTGACTGGCTAATCCGGATTACCGGTTTTGGTTTGCTTCTGGCGGCTTTACCTGAAGGAGCTTTTCAGTATATTTTTTTACCGGCCTTTCCGTTGAGTATTACATTAGGTATTCTTGCCATAATTTCGCCCGGAGGTCTGGGTGTAAGGGAAGGAGTTTTGGTTTTCTGGATGCACGAAAGCGGCATGGATACTGCTTTTGCAACTTCCATCGCGATGACGGCGCGCTTATGGATGCTTGCAGGGGAGTTGTTTGTTTTTTTTTCTGCATTATTTTTGAAATCTAAAGCAATTAATGCATGAAAAGGTATAATAATCCGTATTCTGTAATCGTCATTTTGGTTGTTACCGCGGCTGTGGTCATGGTAAATTTTAGCCATCATAAATGGCAAAATGAAAATATTATTCAGTTTGACGTTAAAGCTTATTACGCATATCTGCCTGCTACATTCATATATGACGATTTAACACTGGAATATACAAATTCAAATTCCCGGCTTTTTAATAAAACCGCCCCCGTTACCTTACCTAATGACAAAAAGCTCATCGTTACCACATACGGAATGTCGGTAATGTATGCCCCGTTTTTTCTTATAGCTCATGCCTATGCTTCGTTAAGTGATGCTTATGAAGCTGATGGTTACACAATGCCCTATGAACTGGCACTCAACTTCAGCTCGGTTGTTTTTTTGATTATTGGTTTGTTTTTTCTGCGTAAACTACTCTTACGCTATTTTAAAGATTGGATAACCGCGTTGGTTATATTATTGATCGGTGTTGGTACCAATTTGGCTTTTTTTACTACCTATAAAGCGGCTATGCCGCATTCGTATAGCTTTGCATTAATTACCATGTTTGTGTATTATGTAATAAAATGGCACGAGCGCCCATCGCGTAAAATGGCTGTGCTACTGGGTTTTTTGTTTGGTTTTATTGTATTGGTCCGGCCTACCAATATCCTGGTGCTTCTGTTCATGGTTTTGTGGGATGTAAATTCCTGGCAGGATTTAAAAAACAGGATACTGTTTTTTATCAAGTATTTTGATTATGTGCTCATTATGCTGTTGATGTTTTTAATAGTTTGGATGCCGCAGTTTGCTTACTGGAAAATGCTTACTGATAAATGGTTATTCTATTCATACGGCGCCAAAGAGGTTTCTTTTTACTGGCATAATCCCCAAATATGGAATATTCTCTTCAGCTATAAAAAAGGCTGGTTTGTGTATACGCCCATCATGTTTGTTGCCTTTGCAGGCATATTCTTTTTGCCTTACAGGCTGAAAAATGCGTTTTGGGCGATCTTGATTTTCACTCTGGCAAATATCTATGTCCAGGCCTCATGGTGGAGCTGGTGGTTTGGAGGAGGGTTCAGCATAAGGGTGTTTATTGATTCGTATGGGATAATGGCCATTCCGCTGGCTACACTTATTAAGACTTCTTCAGAAAAGAAGATTCCAAAATTTGCTTTTCCCGCTGTATTGCTGGTTTTGATGTGGTATAATACATTTCAAATCAGGCAGTTTAATAATGGAGCAATTCATTATTATTGGAATAATAAAGAAGCATATTGGAAAAACTTTCTTAGCCTTAAGCCACGGGATAATTATTTTGAGTTAGTAAGAAGACCGGATTATTATTTAGCCAGGAGAGGAATTTACAAATCAGTTACCCCAGCAGAAAACAGGCGTAGGATTTTGTGGAGGAATTACAGGGATCGTTATGCAAAGAACATTAAGGCGAATTCTGAAATAACAGATAGTTTAAAAAAGTATACAAAAACAGTAGATAAATCAATGGAGGAAGCAATAATTGAATTGGCTAATAAAGAGGTTTATAATTTGCTAGAAGCTGAGAGGGAAGTTATTAAAAATAATGTTAAAAAGAGTCGTCCGTGGAATAAGTTTGTAAAAAAGCAGGCGAAACAATTGGATATCTCGTATGATTCTTCCTTGAAAATTGAAATGAAGCGCATCATTGAAGCAAGATATGATTAACCCGGATTCTTGTCTTTCTGATTATTAACAAGGGGTTTTAAGTATTCTTTGGTAAATTTTACTACCCCTTTTGTATTAAGATGGTGGTGGTCATAAAAGTATTTTTTCTGATGAAGATATACGTTAGAGTAATCATACGTTTTAACTCCGTATTTTCGATGCATTTTTTCAAGAAAATCAATAACATGTTTATGGCCCGGCCATTCACCAAAAGTAGAAGGGGATATCAGAAATGAAATGTTAATACCTTCTTCCTTTGCCAGTAAAATGGTTTCTTCGATTAATTCCTTGTTGCGTTCAAAAGCATCAAACTCTAAACCGTTAACATAGGCTCGTTCAAAACCGGCAACAATCTCCGTGGTGTCAAATTCTTCCAATACTTTGCTTTGTTCTTTCGCACTCCATGGCCCGTAGTCTTCACGCCATTTTTTATCAAATTTTGTTCTAACGTAATTATAGAGTTTTTCTCCTTTATTAATATCCGGGCCAGCAAGTATCTGATAAAAGAAGTCAGGTTTTAAGACTTCATACTGATAGGTAAATGCATTTTCATCTAACCGGTTTGCAAAAAACATGGGCATAGACAAAACATACAAAATATTTTCCGTATAATTTCTTTCGCTTAAAAAGTATTTTAAATAATTATACTGGCTTGCACAGTCGCCTTTTCCTCCGCCTTTTCCATAATTTATGAAGTCAATATCAAGTATTTTTTCAATCCGTTGGTGATTGCGATGACGTGAAAAATTTCGGGCGTGTGATAAACCCATAAATAAATAATCTACCGTGTCTTTTTGGGGAGTGATTACAAGATTTTCTTCAATTTTGAAGTTTTTATAATTCTTTGATTCGGCTGGTATGCTGTATATTTTTGCAGCTCCGTAAATAACTAAAAGCAGCAGGACCCAAAAAAGTATTATTTTAAAGATAAATCGTATCATCAAAATGCAAAATAAATAAATTTAGTTTGATTAAATTTCCCAAATAGAAATATAAAGAACGCAATTGAAATGTATGTACCCCAACGCAAGATCAGAGGCCAGTTTTTAATTTGTAATCCAAACTTTTCTTTCCGGTGCCACCACTCAAAAAACAGCATGATAATTATACCATAGAATACGGGTTCTTGCAACATGTTTATATTCAGGTTTGGCGCTTCAAATAAACTGGTGAAAATAATTTGAAGGTAGTGATAAGCATCTGCTATAGAAGGAGCCCTGAAAAACACCCAGGCTAAGGTTACTAAAGTAAAAGTGCTCAGCACTTTTATCAGAATTAACGGGTTCCTGATAAACTCCTTTGTTTCAATATCTTTAGTGTGCTTTCTGTTGTTGTTGGTTATAAGCAGTGGAATAAACATCAATGCATGCGCCGTACCCCATGCAAGAAAAGTGTAATTCGCTCCATGCCAAAAGCCACTTACCACAAATATCACTAATACATTTCTAAACTGTTTCCACCGCACTACCCGGCTTCCTCCGATGGGTATGTAAACATAATCTCTGAACCAGGTTGAAAGAGAAATGTGCCATCGCCTCCAAAATTCGGCGATATCCCTCGAAAAATAGGGGAAAGCAAAATTCTGCATTAAGTTGAACCCAAAAAGCCTTGCAGTACCGATGGCTATGTCTGAATACCCTGAAAAGTCACCATATATCTGAAAACCAAACAAAACAGCTCCAAGAAACAAAGTTCCGCCACTGTGATCAGGATAATTCGCAAAAATGTCATTTACAAACACTGCCGCATTATCTGCAATCACAATTTTCTTAAAAAAGCCCCAAAGTATCTGACGCATTCCATCGCTGGCAGAATAAACATCAAAAGTTCTTTTTCTGAGAAATTGCGGAATCAGGTTCTTTGCCCGCTCAATTGGGCCGGCAACCAACTGAGGGAAG
Organism: uncultured Bacteroidales bacterium; assembly: GCA_964465045.1. Lineage (GTDB taxonomy): Bacteria > Bacteroidota > Bacteroidia > Bacteroidales > JAIPAH01 > JAIPAH01. The sequence continues at coordinate 18,018 of CAYXJS010000005.1, forward strand.
AAGCTGACAAAGGCAAAAAAGGCAACAAAATCTTTGGTAGGCTCAATTTTACGGTTGTATATATCAATAGTATAACTTAATGTTTGGAAAGTATAAAAACTGATACCTACCGGTAAAATGATTTGTAGGCTAGGTAGGTTCGGCTCCAGACCGAAACTTGAGATCAGGGATGAAAAGGAATCAATAAAAAACTTGAAATATTTAAAAAAGCCAAGAATACCAATGTTGACAATGATGCTGGCAGTAAGATAAAGCTTTCTTTTTCGCTGCTGCGTTTCTTTATTTAATAAGATTCCTAAGCTATAATCAGCAATTGAACTGATAAAAATTAAGGAAAGAAATCGCCAGTCCCACCAACCATAGAACACATAACTGCTAACTAATATGAAGAGGTTTTGGGCTTTAAGATTATTTTTTAAGGCCCAGTAAATCACAAACACGATTGGCAAGAAAATGAAAAATGCAAATGAATTAAATAACATTATTAGGTATTTAGCTTAGCATAGAGATGCGAATATAAAGAATGCTAATCTATATTTCTTAATATTGGAATATTTTTAAATATTAAGTTGGATATACCGGAGTAAGCTGACCCCCCAATTCTGACGTTAAAAGATAAGATTTTTTTCTGTCATTCCGGCGGATACTGCCCCCCAAACTGAGAAAATGGATCTCAATCAGGAGGCGCTATACCAAATCATCTATGGAAAACTTTAGGGTGTTGCAAATCTGAAAACAGAAGAAAGCAGTTTTGTGAAAAAACTCACTGCAAAGGATATTGAGCATTTGTTTAGTTAGGGGGCGGGAGTTAATCATTAGACTGATGAAATCTGACTCGCAAAATCCTCAAAACTGTTCGATGGTAATTAATACATTATCTCTTTTTCAGCAATTTATCATATATTTTTTGAATATGGTAGACTAAAATCATAAATGCAGGTAAAACTAGTATCCAGATAATACGACCTTGAAACCTGTTTCTGATATTAGTGAACATTCCCGTTATTATAGCATTTGCAATTACAGCTATAATAATTAGAATTGTAATATACCTGATTTTTTTTGGAACTTTTTCTTTAAGGTAAGGATTAAACAATAGTAATAATAAAATCGTAAAAGATATAATAATTGTTACGTATTGGGCATTATTAAGATATCTTAGATATGGATCAAGTTTGTCTTTATTTTGAAGAGAGTCTTTAAAAGTGTATTGCTGTCCAGAGTAAAACCTTTTGATTTCTTTATAAGGTAATGAGTTATTTCCGTATGGCCCCCTGTTTCCAACCTTAAAAGTAAAAAATTGCTGAAATGTGGCTTCTACACTTCTGGCAAAATATTTCGCCGCGTATTTTGGTGTCGTTAATAAGTCAAATATTATGTCATAATATTCATCTTGAGTTTTTTCCCATCCACCTTGCTTATAGAGTGGACTTTTTTTACTGTTCCACAGAAACCCACTTTTTTGAACATCGTAATCACATATCTCGTAGTTTTTCTTTTCACAATATTCATCCAGATAGGGTTGAAGAATTCCAAGTTTTAATAACCGGTTCATCATAAATGCATGTCCTCCCTGGGCTGTACCAAAGTCATTGCCAAAACGCAGTGATGAAAGTGCTACAGCCAAATAGGCAAAAATAGATAGACCAATAATTAGTAGTACACGTTTTCTTGGAAAGATAGCACTACGTTTTTTTATCCATGAGAAGAATAGGTATATCAATAAAATAAAGATAATTAAGTAGTTAATCATCATATGGGAATTATGAGTGATTAGAGACAATACGAAAAAGAATGAAAGATAAATCACCTCTTTTGTATTGAGTTTTGTTTCTATTAGCAACAAGATAACTGAAAGAGCATAAATTGACGTAAATGCATCAGGTATCAATCTGCTCATGTAAAATGAAGCTCCAGTAAAAAAGGAAATAATGATGATAAAAATTAAAAAATATGAAGACGTGTTTATTTTGTTTAAATAATATTTAAAATAGAGGAATATGGTTGAGGACAGAATAAAGGATTGAAGAAAGGCTGATAAGAAAAGAGATTCTTCAAGGCTCGAAAAACGTAGAAACCATCCATAGAACATGGGGCGATCCATCGAGAAATTATTCAGGAAACCTCTATTGATATAAGCTGCAGTATCCACGTAAACAAGAGGAAATCTGTTATAGAAAGCAAAGAAACTTAAAAAGATTGCCCCAACAATGATTAATATTATATTTTGATAATTCTTATCAGCTTTTTCAATATGGTTCATGCCTAATAATTTTTGAATAAAATATTTTTTACTAACAACCTGAATAATGAACTAAAAAATGTAAGTATCAAAATTAGTAAAATTGTCAATAACCTTTGCCCAACCACAAAAATCAATGCTGATTGGGCGGATACTTTTGTGATTTTATACCATTAATATGAGTGATATTTGAACAATATGAAAAATTGTATAATTTTACCGCAGGAGTAACGTTTTTCGAAGTAACTTTTCTAAATAGTAATTTTTTTAAAATTTTAACAATATGTGTATTTTGAACTTCCACAAAAATCTGTTTTTTACAAAAAATGTAAAGTGGACTAATATCTACAAAGTGTTTTTTTTATTGATAATTATTGTAAATGGATGTCAAAATAGAAAAGAATCTCCTTCTTTTAAGATATTATCTTTTGACCCAATTTCAGATACGGATTTGCAACAAGGATCAGACACAATTAATTTTCCGCTTGATTTAACCAGAGCTGTTTATGGAGGCATCAAAATTCCTACGCATAACCAACGTGAGCATGGTAAATTTAAGACCGTTTTTGAGCTTAAAAATCATAGTAATGAGAAAGCACCACTTTATTATAAAATTTATTATCAAAATGAATCTTATAAGCGGCAGCTTAGTAAAAAATCAGTTACTTCAGAAGTTTATAATGAAAAAGCATCAGAAAATTTTTATGGAAGTTGGAAAGATGTGAATACTGGGTTTAAAAAAACAATGGAAGTTGGGCCAGGTAAAAGCATTACAATTGTCGACAGTATTCAAATTGTTGGAAACCCAAGAGATGAAAAAAGGTATTACGGAAATTCGCCACGTACCCCTAAACTTTTCGAGGTAATTGAAACGATAAAGAAGAATTCGAAATGGCATAAAAAAATAAAAGAAAAAGCTACAGCAAATCAAAATAGCATAGAAAAACAATTGTTTTTAGATGCAAAACATACCATAGAGAATTCTGAGCAAAAAAATAATAACCGCTGGAAAAGAAACCCCAGAATGGGAGTGTATAGTTTTATAATGGTTGTTGGTACAAAAGAAGCGATTAATGAAATACCTGATTATATAACCAATATTAATAAACGGAATGATGATGGCCTTTTTGTTAATCCGTATTATTATTTTTTACACGGTCAGGGAAGTAAAATTGACGATATAGAGGTTGTTAAGGCTAATAAACATCTTAAAGTAAAGGCTAAATTGAATCAGGATAAAGGTGTTTACGTTAGCTTCTCAAATAAATCGAAACCTAATGCTTATAATCCTTTGTGCGGTCCTTCACTTAATTTATTCCAGAATGCTCATTATAAGCATCATTTCAATTACATAAATAAGGACTGGCCTTTTAACAATATCCCATTGGTAAAAGACATTTTTGAGGAAGATTATACACAAGAGGAGTTTTATGCCAATAAAGAAAAATATGATGATGCCCGGGTGAAAGATTATCCGGCCAACCCGGAATTCCCATGCAGTACAATAGTTCCAGATTCAGGTTCCAAGGTAATTACATTAATCAATCCCGGGAATAAGGATGGAGAAAAGCCCATAAAACAACAAGTAGCCATAGAAACACGGATAGGACTTACATATGGAAAATTCCGGGGTAAAATAAAATTTCCGGAACTAATGAACAGACACAATGTTTGGAATGGTGTTACTAACGCTTTTTGGTTATTTACTGAGAGTAGAAAACAATGGAACCGGCGTGATTTATGTGAGGAAGGTTATGTTGCAAAAGGGGGTAATGATAAGGAAAATGTTCAGTATGTCGATCAAGCTACTTATTCAGAAATTGATATAGAAATTATTAAAGAATCAAAGTTTTGGTCAAAGAACAAGAAGAACTATGATCCGGCTGAAACCGATAACATTATCGTAGCGTGTACGAATTGGGATTTAGCATGTCAGGATCCACCTGAGTTTGGTCAAAAATTTATAGCATATGACGATCAGGAGTTTTTATTGCATCGTTGGTATGATACATATAGAGCATTGACATCAAAAACACCTGTTAATGAGGATGAAATGTTCCAGAGAGACTTTTATTACTATGAAATAGGGTGGTATCCTGATAGCATCGTCTGGAAAGTTGGTCCTGATCTTCAGAATCTTAAAACAGTTGGATACATGGATGAAAGTGTCACTAAAATACCAAACAATCAAATGATAATGATGGTTTCACAAGAATTTCACCATGGTGATTGGTGGCCCTTCACCCCTTTTCATCAAAATGATATACCCTATCCAAAGAATGACATCAAAGGTGTGATTCATGAAATGTGGATAGAATAGAGTTTTTATTGCTTTCGTTTGTGTAACGTACCATGCTTGCTTTTTGCTACCAATTGATAGTGTTTTTGGGTTAGCTCTTCCAGTTCCTTTCTACAGTTATCTGTTTTTTTGCCCCAAAAGAAAATATAATCTGCTGGTTCTATTTTGTGTTTATTCTTGTTGTTACTTATCCAATAAGTACATGTTTGTGTAAAATCCTTATCACCAAATAGTACTTTGGGCATATCTGGATTCCAGACTAAGGGAAAGACTTTTTTACTTAATTCATAATTTTCCATAATTATAACGGGTTTTTTATATCCAAGATAAGCCGAATAATGTGGATGCAACCAGTTTTTAGAGTAATTAAAGGGTAGAACTGTGGATTCAGGCTTAAGATGATCAGACATAGCATAAATTTCTTCTGCGGCCTTACTTAAATTATTAATTCGGCCGGAACGTTGAGTTATCAATATAGAAGAGATTATTAAAGTAAGAATTATTGCGGGGAGGGTAAGGTGCCGCGATATTTTATGAGCTGCCACCCATGCAATCCACACTAAGTAAAATGCAGTTATAAATCTAAAAGACATATGTCCTCCTTTTCCCGGTAAATTATTAGGAATCAGAAAATATAGCAGCAAAAGAACTATGGCTGCAAATAAATAGGCGTCAACTCCTTTATGATTGGAAAGTTGCTTTTTTCGCAAACGTTGCACAAGAATATAAGATGTAATTATAACCAGGATAATAAAGAAAAACACTAAAACGGCGCCTTCATCACTTTTACTGTAAATAATAGAACCGCGAACATGTAATATTCCATTTATTAATTCTTCCGTTGATAAAAATTTCGACTCTCCCTTTAAGGTAAACTCACCTGAAAAAAAAAGCTGTTTTATCATCAAATATATTGATATAGAGAATGCTCCGATTAGATTCAGCGTCTTAAACACGTGGTTCTGGAATTGATGGGTTTTAGCGTAAAGAATAAAATCATAGATGATTGAAATTATTAAAACCAAGCCAACTACACTATAAACAAACATATGCGTAAAATATAACGCATGTATAAGCAAAAACAGTAGTACAAAATTCTTAACAGATAAAGACAGCTTATTTTTGCCCCAGAATCCTAATATTACGAACATTAATACCAGAGCCAAACTAAAATTATAAAAACCTAACCCAAGCAGAAATGTATAGGTTAAAGGAAAAATCAAATATGAAAATGCGGGTTTTTGCTGGGTGCCTTTTATAATAAAGTAACGAAAAGCATATGGTAGTCCGATAAAATAGGTTAGGAACATAAGCTTTTCAGCGATATATGCTGGAAATACCATACTGAATAAAGAAATCAGCACATGACCTCCCCAATTGGGGACTGGTTCAGGATTAAAAATCATATAATCATGCAGACGGCTATCCGAATTCCTTAATAGTTCTATAATATTTTGAGCATTATAGGTGTGAACGGCACCATCCATTGAAGGGAAAAACTTATATAGAAAAACAGGTAATGCATTAATAATCACCAAGACTAAAAATATCCATTTTTCAGGGAAAACGGTTTTCGACAATGTTTTATTCATGATTCACAACTTTTTATAATCATACAAATATATTGATTACTAAGTAAAACAGTGATATGATATGTTTAATATGCAAATTTATTTTTTATGGGGTATCTCATCTTCTCCCGTTAAAAGATAAAACTCTGCATGTCAATAAGTTAATAATCTTAATCGTTTCTATAACTACCTAGACATGAGGTTTTTACTATTTTACAAATTAAACTACGGGTGTTGATCGGATACCCCATTTTATTTTTTATTTATGATAAAAATGATCTGACTAATAAAAGCAAGGATTAAAACTAAAATAACTGTCAAAACTCTTTGGCCTACTACAAAGATCAAGGCTGCCTGGCTGGACACTTTGGCCAGCTTGAGGATACCAAACCAACCGGCTTCAAAAACACCTAAGCCTCCCGGTGTAAACGAAAACAGGTATCCTAACTGCCCTAAAGGCGTTCCAAGAACAATAATTTCGGGAGTCACAAGAATATTTAATGCATAGGCAAAAGCGACAAACCTGGCCATGGTAAAACCCATTTTCAAAATACTGGTGAAATATAAACGTCTTGTAATGTGTTTTTTAAAATCAGGTAGTGTTATTTTTTGAGGAATTTTCTTTTTAATAAAAGGAAAGATAGAAAAAACTCTTACCAATAAGTTAAGTACGTTTCGGGTGATTTTTAATAAAAAACCCTGCCTGGATATCAAAAGAAATCCGAAAAGAAATAATACGGCAACTATAAAAATGAAGGTGTGTATACCAGATAATAATCCAAGCCAGTAAGGGAGTACTGATATCAATATCACTATTATGACCATTAAATCATAAAGCCGATCAAGAAAAACGGAAATACTCGCATCACTCAGTTTACTTTTATGGCTCTTTTTCAACCACATGATACGAACCCCAAAATCCGTTAGGTCTTTGGGAAGAATAAACCCCAATGCTCTGCTCTGAATAAAATAGTGGTAATACTGTAACCACGTAGCCGCTTTCCTTTTTTCCAGCGTGTTGACGATCGTTCCCCAACGGTAGGCTATAGAGCCTGTAATTCCGATGGTTGAAAGCATAGCTCCAACCGCGGGAAACCATTGGATATTTTTGAGTTTATCAAAAGAATCTTCATTTAAAAAATAAATGAACGCAGCAAAAAGGGCGAACCCAATAACCGAAAAAGCCAGGTGCTTGAACCATTTATTCGTTTTGCTGCTACTCATATCATTAGTAACTAAAATCTGCGTTTGGTATCATGGCCAAAAGGTCAGGGTGCAAATTTTCTTTAATCTTGTTGTTTAGGTAATCGATATGCTTTTGGTCGAGTTCTTCGCGAAATCCTCCGACTTTTCCTTTACGGATTTTTTTGGAGTTGGATTTATTTTTTGCTCCGGGCTTCATCCAGGGCTCTTTCAGGGAGCCGCTGGTTTCCATTTTCGACATGTTCGAAAACTTGCTGGCATCAACGGCCTGCTGAGCCTTTTCATTATCAACAGGAAATCCGGCAAAGGAAATTAATTCTTTTAATTGGCCTAATGTATCTGAATGAAATTTTTCATAACTCATCACCTTGAAAGATTCCGGAATACCTCTGTTGTTATAGAATTCATTAAAAAACTTTATGACTTTATCAATTCCAATAAGCTCTTCATAAATAAAATCTGAAAGTCCTTTTTTATAAATACTCTCTCGGTATTTTAAGTGGTACCAGCTTGAAACCAGGACATCACGTGGATCGCGGATCAGAAATAGGACGTTCTTTCCCCGATACTTTTCTTTGTTGAAAACAACGTCTTCAATCTTAGGTGGTGCAGGCACCCAATTACCTACATCATGTTCGAATTTTACCACCCAGTCATCACTGATTTCAACCAAAGCGCTGTCGTTAAAAAACCGCGGTTGATGACCTGAAAGCTCTGCATACTTCTGCAACATTATGCGCAACCACGTACGGCCACATTTGGGATAAGAGATAATATACAAATCCGGGGTCACATCTTCAGTTTTACTTAGAACGTAAGTCCGCCAATAAAACTGAAAGGTTTCCCAGCTTACTAATACCTTTTTAAGCTTATCCCAATAGTTTCTTATCAGAAATGTATTTCTGTTCATATTAATTCGCTTGTTCGAAAATCTATTTTAACTCAAATTCCCTTTTCAGGCTGAATGACTTTTGATAATTAAATTTTTTTATCTCATCTTCTGTGGCATTATAGCCTTCAATTTCAAGCTCCTGTGATTGGAAATATCTGCTTTGAGGAACGTACCTTACAAAAAATTCATCTCCAAAAGAGAGCCTTTTAAACATGTTTCCGGTTTTATTTTCCAGTGTATCCTCTATGATGAATTTTCGTTCTTCAATTCTGAATTTTCGCTTAAAATTAATATCAACGCCTCTTTGTCCCAGGATCAGTGATTTTCTGATTTGCCCTTTTAACCAGTGCGCCATTGCGGGTATCCAGCCAATGACTATCAAAGCTGCTCTGAACAGAATAAGTTTAAATGGTGTAAACAGTTTGTTTGAAGGAACCATATGTAGGTGGCCGCTAATTTCGCCGCTATAGTCTTTAGCCTCTGATTGATACTCCGGATCGACCCACTGAGAGGTAACCACTTTATTGTTGTCAATACTACCTATGATTCCACCATCATTTACGAGCAGTTTACCTGTTTTACGGTTAAAGACTTTGATAACACCCCCTTTTGCCAGGTTGGCTAGAATGTAATAATCACCTTTTATCGCAGTATAAATCCTGGAGCGGTTATAATATTTTGCGAAATCTTCCTTTTCATAAGGTACAGGTTCCTGTTTTTCCTGTGGTTCCGTATAATCGAGATAGGACAGAAGGAATTCCGGAACACGATAAAACACATAGCGGTCTGAGATAATCTCCGGCGGCACCAGCTTATCTTCGGATAGCCCTTTCAACATTTTTTGGGCAATGTTATTGGCCAGTGGAATTTCCTTTCCTAATATTTCATATCCATGCGGATAAAAATGAAGCGTATTTCTGCTCCCCGCACTTCCGGCATAAAATCCGTTAGGGTAAACAAAGTTTGCTGAGAAATTTACCGACTCTTCAAGGACTTTTCTGATTTCCGGATCGCGGTGAGTCTGGTATATTTTCCCTAAAAAAGAAACTGTTGCAGATAAATAGCCGGGATCTACACCGTCGTATTCTCTCGACCAGCCTTCATCTTCGTAATGATAAGTCTTAAAAGTCTCCCATAAACGTTGATATCCTTCTTTCAGCTCAGGCTCTTCCAAAAGCTCATAGGCTTTCCAGACAGACATGCAGGCCATTGCATGATGGTTGGCAAGATGGTCTTCCTCTGTTTCTCCATCGGCAATAAAATAGGCCGCCTTGCGTATCGAAGCCCGGATCGTCTCTGCATCTTCGGGGCTGATTTCGTCTTTTAGAAGCTGGAAGGCCTCAATGACAGTAAACATGGTAAACGCTGTGGGGCCAACCCATCCTCTTTCAAAAGGATAAAACTCATCAAAAGAACCATCATTATGTTGAATTTTGCTCCAGAAGAGCATTCCGGCAATTGTCCAGTCTCTAATTTTTGGTTCCCCCTTGTAGATGCTGCCCGGGAAATCGTGCTTATACACCAGCGCCAGCGAATGCACTCCGAATTGCCGCACTGCATCCGGGAAATCTGATGTCTTATCTAACCAATAATCGCGATGGAAACAACCATAAGTCGGCGAATAAGAATTCCGGTCAAGATTGCCTAAAAGTCTTGGGATTTGGGATATGGCTTTTTGAGCATAAACATGTGATAAATTAGTGTTCATATCGGTTGCTAAGGTTTTTTCTGTGTGTTATATACTTGTTGTTGTTGCTTTTACGATTAATCAAATCGGCCAAAATACCGATTGCGAGGACTTGTATCCCTGTAATCATTATTATGGCGACGGTTGAATTAAGTACTACCGGCAGCCATAAATAGCTTGCAAGGAAAAGTAAGATGCCCAGTGCAAAAAGAAACAATGATACCGGGATAAAAACTTTCAATGGGTTAAAGTATACAATGGTACGTATAATTAACTGGATAAAATTTAAGGTGTCGTAAATGGGCCGGATTTTACTTTTCCCCTCGCGTTTCATATATTCTATCGGAAAGTATTTTACTTCCATTTCGCTGGTGAGCATTGATAATGTTATGGTTGTAGTAAACGAAAAGCCCGAAGGAATAATATGGAAAAACTTAAGGGCATCCTCTTTCCAGAAAACACGCAGGCCGGAGTTGATATCAGGTATTTTAAACTCAGCTAAATAACTGGCTAATTTCGTAATAAACCATTTTGCGGGTTTTGTAAAAAAAGGCAATTGCCTGAAGGGGCGCTTACCTACAATCATGTTATAGTTTTCAATCTCCTCAAACATTTTCGGTATATATTCAATGGGGTAAGTGCCATCAGCATCCGTAATTGCAATAACCTCATATTGGCTTGCAAGTATTCCGGTTTTAAGGGCAGCCCCGTATCCCTTATTGTGTTTGTGTTCAATAGCCGTAAAATGCTCTTCACTGTTTTTCAGAATTTCGCCGGTTTTATCTGTCGAGCCATCATTAACCAGAATCAATTCATATTCAATGGAAGTTTTATTCATCATTGCATGAATATTCTGAATGGTAGAAATAACTGAGTTTTCTTCGTTATATACCGGAATAACAATAGATAACTTTTGCATAGTTTAATTTTTATGTATCCCTGAGTCTTAGAGAAAAAATAAATGATCGTACAAATATGAGAACTTTTTTTTGATTAGAATTTCTTTTTGTTATTGTTTATTATTTGCAATTTCTTGTTTTGGTTTTTATCCTGTTTGTTTATACATAATGTCAGTAAAGGGTTACATCTTGATAATTGGAGTTTAGTGACTCTTAAAATTACATTAGAAAAAGACAATGAAATATTGCAAGTGTTTTTGAATGGCAAAAAGAAATCTGAAAATTATATGTATTTCAGTGATTTTTTAATTAGAGAAAAGGGCAAAAATATTTATGGTATGATTAACGACTCAACTTTGTTTTACAATAATTTCAGGATACCTTTGGAACAATAGTTTATTTGTGAAGTATCATACTAACCCACCCAAAATTGTCGTTATGTTCCTTAATGCAGTTTCAATTTATTAGCTAATATTGCATGCTCAAAACCGGATTTTGAAAAGGATACTCATTTTGAAAAACAATATCTACATATATCGTCTGACTTTGCTGCTAGCTGTCATTTTTATGGCCGGGGCCTGCTCTACGAAAAAGAACACGTTTACCCGCCGCGTATATCATAACCTTACGGCGCATTACAATGCTTACTGGAATGGCAACGAAAGCCTGAAAGAGGGACTTCGCGAGCAGGATGATATGGTTACCGATAATTATGCTAAGGTGCTGCCGGTTTTTAATTACGGCACTGAGGAGGATGGCACATCGCTGGCACAGTATATGGATCGCGCTATTGAGAAAAGTGAGAAAGTGGTCGGGAAACACTCTATGGTCTTTGGTGGCGAAGAAAAAGTACGCTGGATTGATGATGCGCATTTGCTTCACGGAAAAGCGCTCTTTTATAAGCATGAATACCTGAAAGCCCGCCGCAAGTTTGAATATGTTATTCGCGAATATGATCCGCCGGAACAAACCGAGGCTATGCTCTGGCTGGGGCGCACTTTCACACAACTGGGCTATTATGACCAGGCTGCCACACGGCTCGACCGCCTGAAAAACATTATCCGGAATGAAGATGAAGAGATAAACAGCTTTACACGCTCGCACCTGCCGCTGATGTATGCAGAGCTGCAACTGGAGCAGGAAAATTACGAGTCAGCCGTATCACATCTGCTCGATGGTATTTCGCTGGTTAATGATGCAGAGCTGAAAACCCGGCTCATGTTTATTGTAGCCCAGGTTTATCAGGAGCTCGCTCGTGATCGGCTGGCGGCAGATTATTTCAGGGATGTGCTGAAGCGCAATCCGGTGTACGATATGGCTTTTAATGCGCAGATTCGCCTGGCCACTTCTGTGGATATTGATAGTGAACGATCAGATGAAGTGGTAGAAGAATTAAATAAAATGCTTGACGACCGTAAGAATAAGGAGTTTCAAGACCAGATTTATTTTGCTTTAGCAGAAATAGCTCACAAAAAAGACAATGACACCCTGGCTATCTCACGATACCGCAAATCTGTAGCGCATAGCACAGAAAATGAATATCAGCGGGCTCAGTCTTCCCTGAAAGTAGCGGATATCTTTTTCGATGAGAAAAACTATCCGATGGCTAAGAGCTATTACGATACAGCGCTGCGTGTGCTTCCGTCAGACTACCCAAACCTGATGCAACTGCAGCGGAAATCATATACATTGTCTGACCTGGTAGATAACCTGGAAACGGTACATTTGCAAGACAGCCTCCAACAACTTGCTTCCTTATCAGAATCCAAAAGAAACCAGGTGATCGACTCAATTATTCAAGCTTACCAGGAAGAAGAGCGACGCTTGAAAGAAGAAGAGCAAGCGCGTCGTCAATCGGCTGCAGCCATGCAGCAAAGCCGCATGAGAAGCCAGTCTTCTGGTATAGGAGAAGCAGGAGGGAAATGGTATTTTTACAACAATACAGCCAAAAGCCGGGGCTACAATGAGTTTGTGGCTAAATGGGGTCGCCGCAAACTGGAAGACAACTGGCGGCGCATCAATAAGGAATCGGTTGCTTCTTTTGGATTTGATGAGGAAGATATGGAATTGGCAGATAATGCAGAAGAAGCGGATTCGGCGCAAACCGTATCAACTGATCCCGTGAAACGGGAAACATATTTGCAAAGCATTCCACTTACCGAGGAGGCGCTGAAGGAATCAGATACGCTTATCGCGGAATCGCTTTATAAAATCGGTTTTATATACAAAATTCAGCTCGAAGATGATGATGAAGCCATTGATGCATTTTCAAGTTTTGCAGAGCGGTTTCCTGAGCATGAAAAGGCTGTAGTGGTTTATTATCAACTTCATCAGCTTTATAATAAAACCGGCCAAACAGCAAAGGCTGAAGAGGTAAAGCAAAAAATCCTGACTGATTATCCGGATACGGATTATGCCCTTATCCTGGAAGACCCGGATTATTTTGACCGCTTGCAAAGTGACAGCAAGAGGCTTGAGGCCATGTACCGGGAGTCTTATGATGCTTATCAGCAAGGCTCTTATCGTACTACAAAGCTTATCAGCGAAGATGCCATTAACAATTATGAAGAAACGGAAATCACACCCCGTTTCTGCTTTTTAAGAGCGGTAGCCTTGCGGCGGATTGAAGACAGCAAAGACACCCTGCGCTATGAACTCCGGGAAATTGTGAAGGAATATCCGCAAAGCGAGGTGTTTACACTGGCACAAAACATCCTGAAAAAGATGGAAAAAGATGCCGATACGCTTTCTTCAGAGGCAAGACAGGATCAGGAACGGCAGCAGCAACTCGAAGAAGCACGAAGATCATTTACGGAAAGCCTTAAGGAAACGCACTTTTATATTATGATAGTAGACTCAGACAGCGTGAAAGTTAGCGCCACAAAAGTCCGCCTGGCAGACCATAACAAGAAATTCTTTAAAAATGAAGGCCTGAAGGTTTCCAGTGTTGTTTATTCTGGTAAAAAGCAAATGATTACCGTAAGTGATTTTAAAAACAGCACGGAAGCGATGACTTATTTCAGGTCGGTAGCCAAAAGCGATTATATTTTTTCCAATATAGAAGACCATAGCTTCAGGCACTATGTGATATCTTCCCAAAATTATCCCAAGCTGTATAAGCAGAAAAACATGACGGATTACCATGTCTTTTTTGAGTCGACCTACCTTAGGGAGGGTGAATATCCCAAAATAGGAACCCTAAAGTAACCAGTTGTTAAAAAATTGTATTTTCGCAAGGAGGGAAAATGCTTAAATCAATCAATATCATGGCGAAAAACAAAAACAATGAAACCAATGCGCTTGCAGTAAACATTATTGCTAACGGAACAACCGTGAAAGGAGATATCCAAACCGAAAGTGATTTTAGAATTGACGGTTTCCTGAATGGCAACATCCATTCTCAGGGAAAAGTAATTATAGGCGAAACCGGCCGTGTAGAAGGCGAGATCCATTGCGAGAATGCAGACATCTCAGGCACGGTTAGCGGAAACATGAAAGTGCAGTCGTTGCTGATGCTGAAAGCTTCCGCCAAGGTACAGGGCGAAGTTGTGACAGCCAGGCTCTCCATAGAAGAAGGAGCAAATTTTTCGGCCAACTGCAGCATGGATAATGCAAACCTGAAAAATGAAACTAAACAAAAACGACCTCAACAAAGCCAATAGGTCTCTCTTAGTTCAGAACCATTTTCTTCCATACTGATTCTAATTCCGACGATCGGTGCATGTTTTATTTTGCTTTTTATAAGTCGTTTGTTTCTTCTTCAGGATTTTATAAAGTGATAAAAGAGGCTTCAAGGGGCAAACTTTGGGGCTACATCACTTTCTTAAAATCCATGCGCAATCTTTATAAGGTCGGATTTTTTATTAATATTGTTACTCATAATCAGAGGAAAACAGAAATATGACAAAAAAAAGAAGAATCCTGATTGTCGATGATACGAAATCAATCCATGAAGATTTCAAAAAGACTTTAATAACCCCGGAACAAGACAAAAGGTTCGATCAGATTGAAAATATTCTGTTTAAAAAACAGCGTAGTGAGAAGAGGATTGATTACGAATACGTTATCGATGATGCCTATCAGGGAGAGGAAGCTCTTGAGATGGTGAATAACGCTGAAAAAGAAGACTTTCCTTATTCGTTGGTTTTCATGGATGTGCGGATGCCTCCCGGAATAGATGGCGTTGAAACAATCGATCGTATCTGGCAAATCTATCCCAATATAGAAATGGTTATTTGTTCTGCGTATTCCGATTACTCCTGGGAAGAAATTCTGGCGAAGTTCGGACAAACAGACAAGTTATTATTTGTCAAAAAGCCATTCAACATTATTGTGATTAAGCAACTTACCCTGTCTTTGATTACAAAGTGGGATATTGCAAAAGAGAACAGGGAGTATATGAAGCGCCTTGAAAAAGAGGTGGAAGAGAGGACAAAAGAGTTGCGGAAACTTCTGGAAGAAATGAAAACGCTGAAGGAACAAGCCGAGGAAGGTAGCCGGCAAAAATCAGCGTTTTTGTCAAACATGTCCCACGAAATCCGCTCCCCGATGAATTCTATCCTGGGTTTTACCGATCTGTTGACCGAGAGTGACCTGCCCCGGGAAGAACGGTTGAAATACCTGAGTTACATTTCTACCAGTGGCAACAGCTTGCTGAACCTTATCAATGATATAATTTACAACGCTAAAATCGAAGCCGGTGTTTTATCCATTGAGGAAGAGGAGTTTGATCTGCATTCGCTTTTTCGGGAGATTATGGATAAGATGAATATGGAGAAAGCGAAGAAAAACAAGGATAGTATTAAGCTGATTTTTGATTTGCCCGAAAACGCGAAAACAAGAATTGTTTCGGACCCGGAAAGATTAAGGCAAATCATCATAAACCTCATTACCAACGCGATTAAGTTTACGCTGGAAGGTTCCATATCTTTTGGCTGTACTTTTGAAGACAACGATTTGCTGAAATTTTATGTAAAAGACACGGGTATTGGTATTCCTTCCGATAAAATCGATACCGTATTCGATCGTTTCGGACAGATTAGCGACAAAAGGATTAAAAACAGCAAAGGTACCGGTCTCGGATTATCCATTTCAAAAAACCTTGTCGAACTTATGGGAGGAAAAATGTGGGCTGAATCTGAACCCGGCAAAGGCTCCACATTTTATTTCACAATTCCCTTTATTCCGGCTAAGACAATGAAAGACCGGGGACAAACCACAGAAGAACCCAAAAATAAGGATTATGGTATCTCTGCAGATACAACAATCCTTATTGCTGAAGACGAGGAATTCAACTGGATATTTTTTCAACAAGTGCTCAAGAGTACAAACGCCAAACTGATTTGGAAGAAAAATGGTATAGAAGCGGTAGACTATTTCGCTGAGGGTGAAAAAGCAGATATTGTCCTGATGGATATTAAAATGACCAAGATGGACGGTGTTGAGGCTACCCGTCAGATAAAAAAAATCCAACCCGGTATTCCGGTTATAGCGCAAACTGCATATGCCTTATCAGAAGATGAGAAGAAATTCCGTGCACAGGGTTTTGACGATTATATCACCAAGCCCATTGATATAAAGCTGCTGTTAAAGAAACTGAATTACTGGCTAAAAAATAGCTAGGAATAATCATTTCATTTAAATAATTTGATTTTGATGAGACTCTACATGCTCATATTAATATCTTTAATTCTTGCTGTTTTTTTAACAGGAACCTATGTTTTTTCGAGTAACCCAAAGAATAATGTCAACCGGTTTTTCTTTATTTTTTCCATTATAAGCAGTTTTACCGCATTTGCAGAATACGCATGTAACTTTTCGGATAACCCGGAAACAGCCGTCTTTTGGTTAAAACTACAAACCTCTGTCTTACCTGTATATTTTACTGTGCAACTGCATTTTCTGCTCGTTTTCACAAAAACACGTTTTTTGAATAAGATAAACGGCATTTTCTTTATTTATGCGGCTGCTGTGTTTATTACCGTTAATTCACTTTTCAGTGATATATTTATAACAGTTACCCAGGAATGGTTTGGATATACGCGCCTTCCGGCAGCCATGAACACCCCGGCAGGGGCCGTCTTCGGGATGTTTATGACTTTCATAACGCTATTATCCTCAATTATTGGCATCCTCTATTTGAAAAACGTATCCCGGAAGCCGAAAGAAAAAACAAAAGCGGCATTGGTACTGGCCGGGTTACTGATTCCGGCCTGGTTTCCTTTCATCAAAAATGGCATCCTGCCCCTTTTTAATATATCGATAGTTTTTCCCGATACCCAGTTTATTTTTATTGGGTGGGTCTGCTTTGCAATAGCCATATGGCGCTATGATATGTTCGAGATAACAACAAAGACAGTAGCCGATAAAATTGTTTCTACGATGAAGGAAGCGTTGATGCTGGTGGATCAGGATGGGGTCATTGTTTCCGTCAATAAAGCTTTTAATGGGCTCTTCGAACATAGAGGAAAGGGAATTACCGGTCAGTCGGTAGATGATTTTTTTAAGCACAGCGCCGATGCAGAGGAAAAAATCGGGGCGAATTATAAAAATGAGGAAATTAAAAACCGTATCTGCCTTTTCGATACAAAAGATAAAAAAGGAGCGCATATAAACTTTTCGGTATCATTTCTGAAAAACAGAAAGCAAGATATTGTGGGGTATGTTTTCATCATGGGCGACATTTCTGAAATGGCCGAAGCACAAAACCAACTTCAAAAACAACACGAAGACCTGATTGAAATTGCCCGCCAGGCCGGCATGGCTGAAATGGCCACCAACACAATGCATAATATTGGAAATATTCTGAACAGTGTAAATATATCTTCCGAACATTTTATTTCTACCCTGGAAAAAATGAAAGTCAGTGAGTTTAAGAAGGCTAGCGACTTGCTTCATGCCAACAGTGATTCGCTTCATGAATTTTTTACTGATGAAGAAAAGGGTAAATATTTGCCGGAGTACATTAGTCATATTATCGACCAGTTGCAAAAACAAAACAACACATTGAAAACCGAAAGTAAAAGGCTTATAGAAAAAATCAGCATCATTGAAAACAACATAGCTATACAGCAGGAACGTACAAAAAGGAATTCCACAGATAAAAACAAAACAGATATATGAACATCATTGCGTTGCCGCCGCTGCTATTAACCTTTATTGTTGCATTTGTAAGTGTTTTTGTTTTTTCGCAAAACATAAAACACCCGGTTAATCGGGTGTTCCTTGCCTTTTCATTGATAACTGCACTTTATACTTTTGCAGATTACCATTTCTATGCAACTTCTGATATCTCAACAGCTTTATTCTGGTTGAGAGTACAGATGATTTGGCCTTTGATATTTATTGTTCAATTTCATTTTTTGGTTTTGTTTGTTAAATACCCGGTAAGGATTTCCAGGAAATGGATATTCGTTTTGTATTCTGCAGGCATTCTGGTATCCGGGTATTTTATGATGATTGATATAGGAATAGAAAGGAGTGGCAACATGTGGATCCGGTCTGCCGGAGATCCGAACTTAACCGCTCAGATTATCCAGATGGGCTTTTCTTTACCGCTATTATTCATTACGTTAATCTTCGGAGTCCGGCATATTATTAAAACCAGTGGGCGGAAGAAGACTCAAATCTTTTTTATACTGCTGGGAATGATGCTTCCGACATTTTACGCCATTATCAAGGAATCCAGTGCCCAAACCAGCGTCATGTTGTTTATTCCCATCTCCTATGTATCCTTTATCAGCTGGTTATTGTTTGTTTATGCTATCAGACGTTACCGGTTGTTTAATATCACACCTGAATTTGCCTCCCAAAACATCATTTCAACGATGCAGGAAGGGCTCTTACTACTTGATAAAAACGGAAGAATTATTGACTCGAATGAGGCATTTTGCACAATGGTCGGTATTGAAAAGAATGAACTAACCAATTTGCCGTTTGAGCGTTTTCTGAATCAGGATACGCGCTCAAAAGTATTCCCGGAAAACGGATTTACAGACTGGGAAATCAGTAACCAACAACTTGAACTTACAAACCCGCAGGGGCAAAAGCTTACACTGAATATATCAGGCTCAGCTATACATAATTACAGAAGAGGCAAGGCAGGGTTTATACTTGCAATTACTGATTTTACCGAATTTGAAAATGCCCGGGAAAAATTGAAGGAGCAACAACAGCAAATGGCCAATATGGCCCACCAGGCTGGTATGGCAGAAATTGCATCCAATATTATGCACAACATCGGGAATGTGCTCAATAGCATCCATGTTTCTTCAGAACACATTTCTTCCATTTTAAACCGTTCGAAAATAAATGAGTTGGCCCAAATAAATCAATTGCTAAAAGCAAATAAAGAAGCATTAGCCTTGTTTCTTACGCGCGATTCAAAAGGAAAACTGATTCCCGAATATTTTAACCAGGTAGCCGATACGCTCGAACAGGATCACAGGGAACTGGAGAAAGAGAGTGAAAGGATGGTGCAGAAAATTAATCTGATTGGAGAGGCCATTGAACTGCAACAGGGACAATCCAGACCGGGCAGTTTCTATGAATCGGTTATGATAGGCGGTTTCCTGGAGGATATTCTAAAAATTATGCGACCAGGATTCTCGAAAAATGGCGTTACCGTTTCGGTAAAAAACAACCTCGAAGAATCGATGGTTATCGACATACCCAAAAACAAAATGTTTAATGTTTTGCTCAATATTATTAAAAATGCCTATGAATCGGTGAAAGAGAATGATACGGACAACCGGCTGATTGATATTAATATTTTTTCCCCTAAGCCGGAATTTATTCAATTCGATATTTCAGATAACGGCAGCGGTATCGCCCCTGAAAATCTGGAGAGTTTATTCAACTTTGGGTTTACTACGAAAAAACGTGGCAACGGATTCGGACTACATTATTGTGCGAACGCCATGCAGGAAATGGGCGGTTTTATATCCGCAAAAAGTGACGGACTGAATAAAGGAGCCCTGTTTTCGATAACAATACCTGTAAAGCAGTCGGATTAAAACAGCAGAACATTCAGTGTGAGGAGGAAACCAGGATTTCATAATAATGAAGTGAACAATAACATCTTTTGTTAAGGCAAATCTATCATGATCATATTATTCATTTAAGCTGTTAATTCAATAATGAAACAATAAGATTATTTGAGCGCAACACAACCTGAAAGAGTAAGAGAATCAGTAATATGGTTAGCATCACAGATTTTCCGGAAGCGCCTGCCCTTTTACTTCCTATCCAGGCTATCGTGCCTAACAATAGCCACGTTCCTACAGGTAATATCCATGGTGATAGTCCTAAATAATCACTTATTATTGTTTCATCCTGCGACATGACCGGGCTAACTAAATAAGGCCACACTCTGAGAGTAACCGGTTCAATCAAAAATGCGAATAAAAAGGCATTTGTTGCATACTTATGAAGTAGTATTAATGCCACAACCGCCTGAAACATTGTGAAAACGGGACCGGCACTTACTACTACAAAATAATGCCACGTTTCAGAGTAGTCCCCGGAAACAGGATAAGCTTTATTAAGGGTCATCCCCATTTTGTTTCCTAATGATATTCCTGTTATAAAGTGTCCGAATTCATGAATCAGGCAACTAATAATCACCACAAATAATACAATCGCTACGAATTTAAAGTCAATTATTTTATATTTTGCCTTAATCACAACAAACAATTATTTAACTTTAATACAGGTTTTTGTATATCTTTATCCTAAAAATGAGGCTATTCCCCGTTTCAAAAATAGATAAATATTGTATTAACTCTAAATAACCAAGCACTTTTATTACATTTTTAGAACAATTTTTCTCATGTTTTTGCCTTTT
>CAYXJS010000006.1:0-36464 GCA_964465045.1 uncultured Bacteroidales bacterium
AGCGTGGCATCTATTAATAAACAAACAGTATTTCATGCGGTTCAATGAAAATACTGCTTTGCTGGTTATGTAATCAAAGTAGATTTTAACGTGGTCAATGAAGTTTTGACATTTACCAAATTCTAAATAATAGATTCCCGCCCGTACCGAATGGCACGTTCGGGCGGGCCGCCCTGCATCACTGCGCTATCGCTTCGTGATTTGAGCGGAATGACGGGGTTACAGGGGTCAGCAAAGAAAAAGCGCGCGACGACACCAAAAAAAATTTAAATACGTCGTCGCGCGCTTTTTCCATGTCTATCATTATAATAAAGTCATTTCGCCGCCCATGTTTCGCGCTATAAAAGCTTAGACTTTTTTAAAGCCCTGTAAGCGAAACAATGGGCAAGAAATCTAATTTCCAGCATTTTAGTTATACTTGAATATGTAGCCCTATGAAAGTCTCATTTCTATATTCAACAAGTAATCAAATTTACCCCTCCAAATTCTCATTACACTCCACGGGCTTGTCATGATAGATAAAGATTTCACTTCAAATTGAACTTTTATCTTTTTCATCAGTACATTAGAGGTGAAAATGTTAATTTCGCAAAAAAATCAGAAAAAATTTTGAGAGCTCGAATTGCCGCCATATTGCTTATCTCTGTATTAACAGTTCCGCTGTTTTCCACATACATGTGGCTGCAACACAAAAAATACTCCATTAAAAAAGAGGTCAAAAAGCAAATCATAAGCGGCATTGACAAGGAAAAGCTGGAATTATTAACATTCACCAAAAAAGAAGCTGAGGAAAGCCTTAACTGGAAACACGATTATGAGTTTGAATTCCGGGGAGAGATGTATGACATCGTAGAAAAAAAGCAGGTTGGTGATACCATTTACTATTGGTGTTGGTGGGACCATAAAGAAACCAAGCTAAACCGGCAACTCTCAGGCTTGATAAACAAAATTATAGGCGGAAACGAAGACACTCAAAAAAAGCAAAAACATCTTGTACATTACCTGAACTCGCTTTTCTACGATACACCATTTACATGGAGTCCCCATCCAACAGAAACCATAAAAAATTCATTTGCAATATACTACAATCATTATCATTTCTTTGCTTTTCCTCCGAAGTCCCCGCCTCCATGGATTATCGCATAACATTATCTTTTCGTCTTTAAAACTATGAGTTTAGATTAATAGGTTCGTATGTTTCCACTTTGTAGGTTAATAGTATGAAAATCAATAATTTATTTCTGACAAAACAGTTTTAATAACATTTTGATAATCGGCATATTACGTCATTTGGTAATCGAATTAATACTTTGTAGACCAAACTCAACTATGGTTTCATAATGTATGACTACATTCCCGATGCAGGTTCATTAAACCTAGTATTGTTGAGCAATGTGACTAAATAATTTGTTATCAGATTAATTCAATATTAATGGCTGTTTTATTCCAAACAATCTTAAAGACGAAACAAGCGTAACTGACTTATCTTATAAGATTGTCAGGCAAATTATCATGCCGTTAAGCGACTTATAGTTGATAACGGAAATATCAGTTTAACTATCGCAAAAACATATTTGAAAAAAGAAATTTTTATGAAAAATATCATAGGAATTATTATCCTAATTCTCATGCCGGCATGGTTGCTTTCGCAGGAAGCAGTGGTGAAGGACAGCGAAACCGGCGAGCTCCTGGAGAATGCTACGCTTATGAGCAGCAGTCCGGAAGCTTTTGCCACCACTGATGAAAAAGGAAAAGCAGATCTTTCGGGATTTTCAGGGGCTGAGGAAATTGTTATCAGAATGCTGGGCTACAAAACACAGCAAACCAATTTTGAGCAGCTTAAATCCTCTTCTTTTATTATAGAAATGGAGCGCAGGGCTTTGAGTATTGATGAAGTAGTGGTTTCAGCTTCGAGGTGGCGCCAAAGCTCGGGAAACATTCCCTCGAAAGTAGTAAACATAAATCCAGAGGAAATCCAGTTGCAAAACCCGCAAACAGCGGCCGATTTGCTGGAGGTTTCCGGAAAGGTATTTATCCAGAAAAGCCAGCAGGGTGGCGGAAGTCCAATGATTAGAGGCTTTGCCACAAACCGACTGCTGTATACCATTGATGGTGTAAGGATGAACAACGCTATTTTCAGAAGCGGGAACATCCAGAATGTGATTTCCCTGGATCCGTTTGCCACAGAGAGCACCGAAATTCTGTTTGGCCCGGGTTCTGTAATTTACGGTAGCGATGCTATCGGGGGCGTAATGAGTTTTCAGACTTTAAGGCCAGAGTTTGCTGACAGCAATGAAGAGCCCTTAATCAAAGGAAATGCGATTGCGCGCTTCGCTTCAGCTAACAATGAGCAAACCGGACATTTTGATGTGAAAGCAGGCTGGAAGAAATGGGCCATAGTAACCAGTTTCAGCGCTAACGACTATGGCGATTTGAAAATGGGATCAAATGGCCCGGATGATTATCTCAAGCCTTACTTTGTGAAAATGATAGACGGAATTGACCGCAGGATGCATCTGGAAGACCCGGAAGTTCAAAAACCTTCAGGATATTCACAGCAAAACCTGATGCAAAAAGTGCGCTACAAGCCGGCAGAAGACTGGGACCTGGAATATGGTTTTCATTACTCGGAGACTTCTTCTTACGGGCGCTTCGACCGCTCTTTGCGAACAAAAAACGGCAATCCGCGCTACGGCCAGTGGGATTACGGACCGCAAAAATGGATGATGAATAACTTATCCATAGCCCATAAGGCCAGGAACCAGGTTTATGATGATTTCAATTTGAGGCTGGCTCATCAGTATTTTGAAGAAAGCCGTATAGACAGAGACTTTTGGAGTTCAGACCAACGAAATCGTATTGAAGAAGTAAATGCATATTCCATCAATATGGACTTTTCAAAATCGCTGAATGAAAACAATCAGTTGTATTACGGAGCGGAATGGGTAATGAATGAGGTGAACTCCATCGCCTTTAATCAGGATATTTATTCTGATGAAAAGGAATCCATCGGAACGCGTTATCCTGACTCCGACTGGAATTCTTATGCGTTGTATGTGAACGGAAAGTTTGATTTGTCAGACAACACGGCGTTACATGCAGGCGCCCGCTACAATCATTTTGCTATCAATGCAACATTTGATACGGTGCATTATCCGTTTCCCTACAGTCAGACGCAGCTCGATAATGGTTCAATAACAGGAAATGTAGGTCTCACGCACAGGCCTACAGAAGACTGGGTTATCAAGGGCAACCTGTCTACCGGATTTCGCTCTCCCAATATCGATGATATCGGGAAAGTCTTTGACTCCGAGCCGGGAGCGGTTGTAGTACCCAATCCCGACTTAGAAGCTGAATATGCATACAATGCCGATTTGGGTATTGCGCGGATTTTCGGTGAATCGCTAAAGCTGGATATCACTACATTTTACACACACCTGGATAATGCCATGGTCAGACGTAATTTTACACTAAATGGTCAGGAATACATTAATTATGACGGAGAGCTGAGTCGCGTACAGGCGCTTCAGAATGCTGCCTCCGCCTTTGTTTATGGTGTGCAGGCCGGCGTAGAGGCCAAACTGCCCAATGGATTCAGCCTGAGTTCTGATATTAATTTCCAGAAGGGTAAAGAAGAGCTGGACGACGGAACGCAAAGTCCCTCAAGGCACGCAGCCCCGTGGTTTGGCACCAGTCGGGTCACCTACCGGGCTAACGGACTGTTTTTGGAAATGTATGCCCAGTACAGTGGCGAAGTCGCTTACGAGGATTTGGCGGTGAGCGAGCAGGGAAAACCTGAGCTTTATGCTCCTGATGGCAACGGAAATCATTACTCGCCGTCATGGTACACGCTGAATCTGAAAGCGTCTTATCAAATATCAGAATCCATTAAAGTAAATGCTGGTATGGAAAATCTGACCGATCAGCGCTATCGTCCATACAGCTCCGGAATAGCCGCACCAGGCCGCAACTTTATCTTGTCACTGAACGCGCGCTTCTGATAGATATGAGTAGATTTATTTCTTAATCTGATTACATCAGAAATCAATCAAGAAAACACCGCGGATGTTAAATCTTCCCGGTGTTTTTTTTAGCAACATTTTTTCCCTTGCCGTGTTGTTTCCGTGTAATAGAAAAATGTTAAACTAAACACAGAAATTGAAACAATTATGTATACCGGCTTAAAACATTTACATTCCTACACCGCATATATCACATTAGCCTTGCTTGTAATCGCTTTGGCTTATGCCCTTTACGGATATTTCAGCAAACAGTCTTTTACCAAGACAAGCAAAATAACCGCGCTAACGGCGCTTTATGGGGCACACATTCAGTTTATATTTGGTCTTGTGCTTTATTTTGTTTCTCCGATGGGTTTTTCAAACTTTTCTTCTAAAGCCATGAGCCACGAGCTTTCACGGCTCTATATTCTGGAACATCCTTTTGTGATGATTATCGGGATAGTGCTCATAACGGTAGGATATGCCCGGTCCAAGCGCCTGGAGTCTGACCAGAGAAAATTCAGAAGCATTTCGGTCTTTTATTTTCTGGGCTTACTGGCCATATTATCGCGCATTCCGTGGCAGGCCTGGATTTAAATTCCAGAATAAGGTATTCTTTATTTCTTGCCTGTACCTCGGTTGATCAGCACCTGATATCCTGAAAGAGGTTCAAAACCATATTTGCGGTATAAGCTTATGGCGTTTGGATTCGTATGATGGACTTCCAGCTTAATTTGCATGTTCATTGCTTCAGCAAATTCCAGGGTTTTTTCCATTAGCTTTTTGCCGATTCCCTGTCGCTGGAACTCTTTCGCAACGCCCATGTGGTGCAGATATAGCCTGCGTCCGTTGTTGGTAATCCACGCAGCCCCTATAAGCCGGTTATCAACCAAAGCCACCAAAAGCTTACCACCATATTTCAAAGTCTGTGCTATCACCTTCCGGTCATCACCACGCTCCGGTCTTCCCAATTCCAGGGTCTCCCATAGTTTCATGAGTTCCGGGTAATCTGCTTCCTGGTAATCTCTTATAAAGACCTGCTTAGTCATCAATCAATCCTCTGCCGATTTTCTTGATTTTGTTTTCTTGTATAAATTCTTTTTTCAGTTTATCAAGCAATCCGTTTACAAAAACACTGCTCTTTGGAGTACTGAAAATTTTGGATAATTCAATGTATTCGTTAATGGTTACCTTAACGGGAATGGTCTCAAAATGCATAAACTCCGTAATCGCCATCCGTAAAATAATAATATCCAGTATTGCGATACGGTCAAAATCCCACCTCTCCGTACGTTCTTTAATCAGATTATCCAATTCCCGGGTATTCTGCAATACGGTTAAGAATAGCTTTTTTACGAATGTTTCATCCAGGTTTTTCCCATTTTCGGTGTTTTCTTCACTGAACAAGCCAGGTAGCGGCGTAAACTCATCATCATCCGCACGCATATAACGGAATGTTTTCTCCAGCATTATCAATGAAGCATCAAAATCATTTACCCAGTTGACATTCTTGTCTTCATAAAAAAATATCAGCAATTCATCATCAGGGATTACGGTAGTGATGATTTTGATCAGAAACTGACGCGCTTCCTCATAACTGTCAGACGAAGACTGCAAATATTTCCGGTAGGGTTCACTTTCCCTTATCCGCTTTAGCGATTGACGAATAGTATCTTGCTGGTCGCCCCATTTGATTTTCAGGTTTTTCCTGTATCTCCGGAACATATTGTTGTTTTCAATCTGCTTCAGTAATGGGTTATTTATAAATTTAGGGTTGGGGTTCAGGTCTTCTTCGGTAGGATAATATTTCGATTTGGCTTCTTCCTGCCGGTCTTCTTCAAAATCCCGCAGCTCCAGCAAATAGGTTAGCTGATAAATATAAAGGTCATATATTTTTCGGATATTGAGTAACATTTTGTCTTCGGCTTTAGCCAAATCCGTTTCCTGGTTTCTTGAGAACGCGTACAATTCCTGCAGCACTTTGATCCTGAGGTATCTCCTGGTTAACATCTATTGATAACTTAAATTTAAAAACACGGCAAAAATAACATAATATCGGCAACTCCCGGCAAAATCACAAAAGTTGCTGCAATTGATTTTTTGAAACCATAACTTTGTTATAAATGATATTTCTTTACTTTTGCGATGAAAGCATAATTAAATAAAAGGTGATTATGGCAGAGAAAAATAAACATCACAACGAACATTATTTCTCTAAAAAAGTGAGAGCGGGAAGACGCACCTATTTTTTTGACGTAAAATGCACCAAAAACGGAGATTATTACCTTACCATCACAGAAAGCAAGCGACGATTTGATAATGAGCAGGGTAAGTTTTTCTATGAGAAATTTAAGGTTTTTCTTTATAAAGAAGACTTTGACAAATTCACGCATGCCATGGAGGAAAGCCTTAACTTCATCAACGCCCACAATGGTGATTTTACAGAAGATTCTCATTATCAGCCTGATAATGATAACTATAACACTTTAGCCGAAGCCAATTCTGAAGAGACCGACTTTAATACGCAAAGCCATGCGGATGTTGATTTTGAGGACCTCGGCCCTCTTGAAGAGAATGATAAAAAAAACGACCCCACCGGTTAAGATAGTGCCGTTCAATAAATTCGGAGCAATACAACGCTAAACCAAAACGCCTACACTCTGGTTAGAAATGGGTTTCTCAGATAAGTTCAGGCCATTTTCAATCCGCGTAACATATTCAGGATATTTCTGCTGCAAATGCCTTAGGTGTTGAGTGATCTCTTCCGCCAACCCTGGCGATTTTTCGTTCACAAGTTCCAGAAGCTCAACAGCAATCAACCACTCATCCGAATAATTTGCTTTAACCTTATCCCATAACTCATTCAATTCTTTCTTACTGGCTTCTTTTTCCCGTAATGCTCGTACGCTTTCATAAACCCTATGCAAGGCCACAGAAGTTTCATTATGCTCTATTTTGTGGGTTTTTTCTTCAGACGGCTGAAAGCTTAAACCCCATGCTTTCGGATCTGCAGGTCCTGAAAATCCACTAACGATTTGCTCTCCCGCTATGAGGTAAAACAATCCATCTGAGGGCTTATGCCTCACGTTATTCTCATGCGTTACTGTAGCATCAGACAGCACCATAAACAGCAGGCGATCGGCTTCCATAAAAAGACGTTTGATTTTTCCCTGAATACGGATATTTGGTTCATACTCCAGCAAAATATCCTTTCCCTCCTCTATTCCACGTGCTTTGCGAGCTGCACTATCAAGATATTCAATACCATGCAAAAATCCTTTGGGAATGCCCACGGGAGAACCGATATTTTCTATGTTTTCCGTTCCAAGCCCCTCCAATTCTTTCTCTTTATAAGCAAAAGCCGCAGGTCCTGAGGCTGATACATAGGCTGGGTTGCCTTCCTTATCCTTTATCACCTCATTAAAAGTGGCAGAAACCTGCAAACCTGAATTCCAGACCAGGGTGCCGGTATTTTCAGAGCGAATAGCCTGCGCCACTGCATTCATTCCGCCGGTGCGATAAGCCATACTATCAGCAAATTCTTGCAATACATCATTCAAATGCTCAAAGGAGGGTGTTACGAATAAATGCGGCTGCTGCGATGTAATATCAAAGCTGTAGTTGGCGGCATCCACAGTGTATGGAATCTTTTTGATGTGATCCTGAAGACAATTATAGCTTTCGCCGATGGAGGAAAGCAAACCAGCTCCGTAGATCTTGGGATGCTTAAGGTCTCCT
The DNA here is from genome assembly GCA_964465045.1 of uncultured Bacteroidales bacterium. Classification (GTDB taxonomy): domain Bacteria; phylum Bacteroidota; class Bacteroidia; order Bacteroidales; family JAIPAH01; genus JAIPAH01. Next base: position 7,740 of record CAYXJS010000006.1, read on the forward strand.
ATCAAGCCGAACTCTACCGTCCACCAGTGCAAATTGCGGATTCGTGACATCTCCGACGGCGCTCCCATATTGTTTTCAATGTCTTCAATTTGCTTTTCTGCCTTTTTAATGTCCTTAGCTGAACTGTAAGGATCTGCTTTCAGTATGGAAAGGTGGCGTATAGCTTCATACTGTTTGTAATCCATAGCTGAAGAAAATGCTTTCGCGCCAATCCTTCCAAATTCACGGAGATATGCCGCATAATCCTCATGGGCAATAATGGGAGCATGCCCGGCAGCTTCATGGATGATATCCGGCGCCGGTGTATATTCTATCTGGTCTATAGGCCGGATATCGGCAGCAATCACCAGCACATTGTAAGCCTGGAACTCCATAAAAGCTGCCGGCGGGATAAACCCGTCCACCGCCACAGCAGCCCATCCTATCTCCTTTAAAATCCGATTCATCCCGTACATATGCGAAATAGAATCAATGCTGATTCCGGTTTTCCGTAACCCTTCAAGATAAGAATCATGCGCTACATGCTGCAAATAATCCACATTCTGACGCATTACGAAACGCCAGACTGCATGATCCTGAGCGGTATATTCATTATAAGGCTGGTCTATCACCAAATCCATCAAATGTGGCGGCAACTTATCTAAAACTTCATTCATTTCCATAGTACTTGCTTTAAGATTAAGAAAAAGCATTGAGATTGTCCCAAAAGCCATTTTTAACTTGGCCACTTTCAGGAGCTTTGCACGCTGAAAGTTAGTCTTTCTATGTTTTATACCAATCTGACTGCATCCTTAGACCGGTCAGTTTCTGTTTTTAAACAACCTCTGTCTCTTCAAATGTAACAAAAAACGTGTACTTTTTTAAATGTGTTTGAGAATGAAATGTTAATTCGAGCTTCTGCCTCAGCAAAATTCATTGCCATTTAGCTAATGATAAAAATCCAAAAAGCAGGATTTTCAATGATGTACAATGATCTAATCCTTATTGGCTTGCTATTTGAAAAATTTTGATCATTTTAACATTTTCTTCACATTTTTTTGAGTTTAGATTATTTCAAATATAAGTTTGCTTGAATTCGTTGAGTGAGAGTTTGATGTAATCTAAACCAATGTCTGTGCCTCCGGCATATCAAAGATTTAGGAGAAAATTCATAAATTGATTATATTTGTAAAAAAAGGAGAATTAATGATCGAATATAAATCTATAATTAAAAGAAATCCGAATAAAAGATTTGGAAAACCTTGTGTGAGAGATACAAGAATCACTGTATTTGATGTACTTGGGTGGTTAGCATCTGGAATGACTTATGATGAGATTATTTATGATTTTCCGGAATTGACTATTGAAGATATAAAAGCATGTTTAGCATATGCTGCTGATAGAGAGCATAAATTACAACATGCATCATGAAATTACTTTTTGACCAAAACATTTCTTTTCGAATTTCAAAAAAACTGATGGACCTATTTCCAAATTGCAAACATGTCTCAGATTGTGGATTATCGAATTGTGATGATTCCGATATTTGGGAATATGCCCGAAAGAATGCTTTTTCGATAGTTACTTTTGATTCTGATTTTTATGATATTAGTGTGATAAATGGACAACCCCCAAAAATTATTTGGATTCGATCAGGTAATTCGACTACAAATGAGATAGTTAATTTAATGAGGCAAAACAAAGAAATAATTGAAAAATTTATAGAAAATGATGAGTTTAAGGATATGACATGTTTAGAAATTGATCAAAAAAGTACATTACCCAATAGCAAATCATAAATCACGGCGCATAGCAGAGCAATATAGCTATTTCCTTACTCCAAACAATCACAGATAAGAAACCATTGCTTTTATCAAACATTTTCTCTCTTTGATGTTTATATATTGCAGAAAAATCAAATCAACCGGAAATCAAAAACACATATCCATGTCCAATATTTCCTACATCACTAAAGAAAAACTACGAAACTCAGGCGCTGATAAAAGTCAGGCTGAACAAATTCTGGAAATACTGAATAAGCATCAGGAAAACCCGGAAGCTTGCTGGAAGGCGCTTTCGCGGGATGTGCTAACACCTGACTTGCCGGATGATTTGCATCAGAATTTATTCCGGGGTGTATACCGGCAGGATGACAAATTCAGCGATGCACCTCCTGCCTGGTTTCCGGATGACCAAAACCGTAATACCAACCTCCACCGACTTTTAGATCGGTTGAACCTGGATACATATGAAGCGCTCCACCGCTTTTCCGTTACCCAAAAAGCGGAGTTTTGGAAAACGATGGCGGATATGCTGTACATTTCTTTTCATCATCCTGCCAAAGAAACGCTTAAAATCAATCATGGACCGGAACATGCTCAATGGTTTAAAGGAGCCCGCATGAATATTGCAGAATCTTGCTTCCAGGCTACACCGGAAAAACCTGCCATAACCTACGGTGATGAATCCGGAAAGCTAAATCATCTCAGCTATGGAGAACTCAGAGACCTCGCGGGGAAAATAGCCAATGGACTGAAAGCGTCAGGATTCCAAAAAGGTGATAAAGCTGCTGTAGACATGCCCATGACAGCAGAGGCTGTAGCAATTTATCTGGGCATTATATTCGCGGGAGGTGCTGTAGTTTCTATTGCCGACAGCCTTGCTGCTGACGAGGTGAAAAAGCGGTTGCAAATTGCTGAAGCAAAATGGCTCTTTACACAAGATGTAATTCTGAGGGGTAACAAAAAAATTCCGTTGTACGAGAAGCTGCCGGCCATCCCGGAAATGACAACCATTGTTTTACCGGCCGAAACCCATGTTTCAGTATCCTTGCGGAATGGCGACATAAGCTGGGAAAATTTTCTTTCCGGAAATTCCGGTTTTGAACCTGTAAGTATGAGTCCGGAAGACCATTGCAATATTTTGTTTTCTTCCGGAACAACAGGCGATCCCAAAGCAATACCCTGGTCGCACATCGCGCCTCTCAAGGCCGCCGCCGATGGTTTTGCCCATCAGGATATTCAGCCGCAGGATGTGGTGGCATGGCCTACCAATTTAGGCTGGATGATGGGTCCCTGGCTTATCTTTGCCACGTTTATCAACCGGGCAACGATGGCTCTGTTTTATGGCGCTCCTACAGGCAAACCTTTCGGTGAATTCGTGCAGAATGCAGGCATTACGGTGCTTGGTGTAGTTCCCAGCATGGTAAAGCGCTGGCGCACTGCAAACAGTCTTGAAGGGCTCGACTGGTCTAAAATAAAACTTTTCAGCTCTACCGGCGAAAGCTCTAATCCGCAGGATTATCTCTGGCTGATGGCCCGGGCCGGCTACAAGCCTGTTATTGAATATTGCGGCGGCACGGAAATCGGAGGTGGATACCTGACAGGAACAATGCTTCAACCTACCTCTCCCGCAGGATTTACTACACCAACGCTGGGACTTGACCTTGTGTTACTTGATGAACGAAACCAGAGGAATGACGAAGGAGAAGTTTTTCTGATACCGCCTTCAATAGGATTATCAACCACATTGCTGAACAAAGACCACAATAAAGCCTATTATGACACCCCCAGGCCCGGCAACGGATGGAAAAGCGCTTCGGGAATTCCGCTTCATGACCAAACCGGAGATGAAGAATCCTATCCGGTTTTGCGAGAACACGGTGATACCTTCAGGAAACTCAGAAATGGGTTCTACCGGGCACAAGGACGAGCTGATGATACGATGAACCTTGGCGGCATAAAGACCAGCTCAGTGGAAATTGAACGGCTGTTAGACACCTTGCCGGAAATTCGTGAAACAGCAGCGATTGCCGCTGAGCCTCCAGGAGGTGGTCCCAACCGGCTTGTGGTTTTCTATACGCCTCATGCCGGCAAAACCCCAGAATCTGACGACCTGCTAAAGCGTTTTCAAAAGCAGATCAGCACACATCTGAATCCGCTTTTTAAAATCCATGAAATCATATCAAAACCCGATCTCCCGCGCACGGCATCCAACAAGGTTATGCGCCGGATTTTACGGCAGGAGTATAAACAGGTTAAGCGTATCTAAAACATAAATAGTGACTATTTAGCTGGTTTATAAAATCAGTGAAAATCAGTTCGATCTGTGTACCAAATCCTGTACCGAAACCTCGGTATTCTGTCGTTTTTAATCATTGCATACCGAGGTTTCGTTACGGGACGCTGATCTAACTGATTGAACAGATTCACACTGATCATAAGCCTAAATAATTACCATAAATATTGTTTATTCAGTTATTGAAGTGTAACAATAAACCTCAATCTATTTATTTTCAAACACTTCCTCAACTTCACCACACTTCAGCATCATATCTCCGTAATACGGATTCCGTATCTCCTCTTCATTGCTGAACCAGTAGGCGCCCTCGTCGTTGTTGGCCATCGGGCAATACTGATAATAGGTTTTCACGTCTTTCAGTCCAAAGTACTTTACGGCTTCATAAAGCGCCCGGTTCAGGTTAATAAACGCTTTCCGCTGCGCTTCGATATCATCCTGTCCGGCTATTTGATTTGTTTTGTCTTCCAGTGTCTCAAGCAACTCCATCCACTTCATATGCGGTTCCTGATCCAGCAGATTCATATCTACATTTTCAAGTTTTTCTTTGGCTTTTTGGGCGTGTTTTTGCGCTTCTGCACCCTCCGAGGCCACCATGGCATTCTTCATTTCCAGATAAGCCTGATAAAAAGCTGTAAGCTGCTCCTTGAATTTACCGGCGACATCATCAGGTCCAAAATCAGGTTCACTGCTTTGATGAGATTCGTGTTCCTGACTATCCTCGTCCTGACCGGAAGACATAGCCCCATGGTCATGCCCTGTAGAAGACTTACCGCCTGCCGGGTTCATCATACTGGGTTTTCCCGCCAACTGTGCTGCGGCATCAATACTGAATACGCCGTTAACAGCAATTTCATCATCCTTCGCCAAACCATCCAGAACAATGTAGCTGTCGCCAAGAGCAGCACCCAGTTCCACTTCACGCATCACAAAATTCACGGCATTTTCTGAAGTGTTTTTTACATAAACCACAGAGCGCGGACCCGTCCACATCACAGCAGACTTGGGCACCTGAAGCTTTTCTTCCTCCCCAAGGTCAGCATCGGCTGTTCCTTTAACAAACATGCCGGGCATAAGCTGCTTGTCTGCATTTTCAAACTCAACCCGGGCCTGGGCTACTCTTTTCCGCGAATCCACCACAGGATCAATAAAATCAATATTTCCCTGAAAGGATTTACCGGGCAATGCATTTGCACTGAAATTGACCTGGTCTCCGGTTTTAAGCCACTGTAATTCAGGATCATAAAGGTCAAACAACACCCACAAACCCGAGAGATCGCTAACTTCAAATAGCTTTTGCCCCTGGGAAATATAGTCGCCCTGCTGAACCCACTTCTTTGTAACCGTACCAGAAAAGTCAGCCTCCACCGGAAAAACCTCTAGCACTTCTCCTTTTTCGATAATTTCATCGATTTGGTCCTGAGTTATTCGCCAGTTTTTAAGCTTTTCTCTGGCAGACCGGTACATTTCCGGCTGTTCATTTTGCATCGCGGCAGCTTCCAAGAGCTCTTCCTGCGCTGTAACAAGTTCCGGAGAATAAATTTCAGCAATCACCTGACCTTCCTGAACTTCAGCTCCTTTGTAATCTACTTCCAAATTTTCTACCCTTCCGGGGATATGTGAAGTTTGCCGGTATGTACTTTTTTCGCTTTGCTCTATTATCCCGTCAAGGCGAATTGTTTTCGCGGCTTTTTTGGAGCTGGGAAAAGCCGTACGGACATCGGCCAGTTGCATGGCGGTTTCAGACATGGATATGGCACTTGCGTCCACTCCATCCTCACCATCCTCTTCGTCTACCGGTATAAGGTCCATGCCACAAATGGGGCAGTCGCCTTGCTCTTCTTTGCGCACCTGGGGGTGCATAGAGCAGGTATAAGTAGTTTCTTCCTCCGAAACTTCCGTGTGCTCATGTTCTTTAGCTTCAGAAGATTGATTGTTACCAAAAATCAGCCAGCCTGCAAACATTCCGGCGGCAAGCAGAGCGATTGCTAAAAATATATTTCGTTTATTATTCATTTTCTGGAACTTTTGCTGTGAGATAATTAAGTCTGTTTAATGCAATGTGCAGCGCCGCCTCAGAAGCTACCTTTTGTTCCTGATATTTCAGCACTTTCTGGCGCATCCGCAGCACCTCTTCAAATGCAGTGTTGCCATCACTGTAGGATTGCATCAGCAAGCGGACTGTTTGCTGAGCGTCTTCAATCTGAGTATCATACAGCCTTGCGAACTCTTTTTGTTTCTCAATTTCAAACAAAATGTCCTCATATTGTTGAACCAACGTATTTTTCGTTGATTCTCTTCTGAGTTGCGTCTTCTGGTTTTCCAGTTGAGCTTGTTCTATAGTGGCTTGGTTTTTCGATTTAAAAACCGGCAGCGATACGGTAACCATTGGCATCAGGATATCGCGTCCGTTATCTTTTAATGATTCGCCAGGCCTCTCTCCCACTACCGTATAATCCAACCCAAAACCCAGGTTTGGATAACGCTTTTTCCGGGCTGTGCTTACTTGCTCTTGACTGGCTTCAATTTGTTTATCGAGTGCCAGCAGCTTCGGATGATCGCCTAAGCGTGAATCTCTGCGGTAGTTTTCAGGAATTTTGTTTGCAGGCAAGGATTTCTGAATCTCAACCGCAGCATCAGACTCCTTATCCAGCAGCTTATTCAGCTTTGCCAACAAAGGCTTTCGCTCTTTTTCCAGAACAGCTATTCTCGTTTGCGATTCCTGCAGCATCATTTTCACCTGAATGACGTCTGTCATCTGCCCTTTTCCGGATTGATACATCCGTTGCGCTGTTTTTAAGAAAGATTTCAGGATTTCAGCATTTTCCTTCTCAAAGTCGATTTTCCGTTGCAACTCATACAGCGGATAATACGCTTTCGCAACCAGGTATTGCAGCTTATTCCGTGCATCCAGAAACATCTGAAATTGTGCTTCAGCCTTTAAAGCGGCGGCATTCCTGCGTGCTTTCAGTGTTCCGAACCACGGAATAGACTGCGAGAGCGAAACCTTAGCTATTTGCGGCCCCAGGCGTGTTTCGGGCTGTGATATAAAATACCCAAACGACAGCATCGGGTCGGGCAGCGCTCCTTGCTGCGGCACCTGCTTCATAGCCTGCTCGTAGGCTTTGAATTGCGCCTTTAAGCCAGGATTGTTGCGTGCCGCTATTGCAAACAGGCTGTCCGGACTCTGCGCTTGAAGCATTCCAGTCAGCATATAAAGCACGATTATGATGATTATTTTTTTCATTTCGATTGTTTTTTGATTTTGAATTCTTCACGCATCGCGTAAAGCACAGGAACCACAAAATAAGTTAATGCAGCAACAAGCATCCCTCCGAAAGCCGGAATTGCCATAGGTACCATAATATCCGAGCCTTTTCCTGTGGATGCAAGCACCGGCAGCAAAGCAATAATTGTTGTAGCCGAGGTCATAATAGCCGGCCTGATTCTGCGCAGTCCGGCTTCCACAACAGCTTTCCTCACTTGTTGGATAGTTGTGGGTTTGTTGCGGCGAAAACTTTGATCGAGATAGGTTCCCATCAACACGCCGTCATCTGTGGCTATTCCGAACAAGGCGATAAATCCAACCCAAACCGCTACACTCAGGTTTATGGTTTGCATCTGGAAAAGCTCCCTGAAGTTCGCCCCGAATACTGAAAAATCGGCAAACCAGGGCTGGCCGTAAAACCATAGCATTAAAAAACCACCGCTGAAAGCCATAGCAATACCCGTAAAAATCATCATGGATGTGGATACGGATTTAAACTGGAAATACAGAATCAGGAAAATAATGATCAACACCACAGGAACGATGACAGACAGTCGTTTTTCAGCCCGAACCTGATTCTGATAGTTTCCGGAAAAATTATACCGGACATTTGGCGGAACCTGAAGGCTGCCGTCTTCTATAGCTTTGTGGATGGCATCCTGTGAATCCTCCACTACTCTTACTTCTGAATACGATTCCTTCCGGTCAAACAGCACATAACCTACAAGAAACGTTTCCTCGCTTTTAATCGCTTGGGGTCCTTTTTCATACTCTATATCTACCACTTCGCTCAACGGAATCTGAGTGCCTGTTGGCGTATCTATCAGGATTTGGCTTATGGTTTCGGGATTATCGCGCAATTCACGCGGATATCGCACCCTTACGGGATATCTCTCCCGGCCTTCCACTGTGGAAGTAAGCTCCATTCCTCCGATAGCCGTTTCTATGGTTTGCTGAACATCTTCAACGGTCAGACCATACCTGGCAATTTTATCCCGCTGGATATTCAGATGGAGATAAGGCTTACCAACGATTCTGTCTGCAAACACCGCTTCTTTTTTCACGGTGGGGACATCTTTCAGAATATTTTCCAACTCCAGCGCGAAATCTTCAATAGTTTGCAAGTCCGGGCCATACACTTTAACACCCATAGGCGCCCGCATCCCGGTTTGCAACATCACCAGACGGGTTTCGATAGGTTGCAGCTTCGGTGCAGAGGTGAGTCCGGGAATTTTCGTCACTTTCACAATCTCATTCCAGATATCATCCGGCGACTGGATATGGTCCCGCCAATTGCGAAAATACCGCCCATCATTATCCGACACCAGATTCTGAGCGCTTACCTTCTGCTGCAATGCCTTCTCATTACTGATTGTATCACCTTGCTGTGTGATAAAACGGCCTTCCTCATCCGTTTTGAACTTTTGCCTCCTGCCTTTCTTATTCAAGGCATACTCGGGCTTATAGTTTATGACATTCTCAAACATAGAGATAGGCGCCGGATCGAGTGCCGACTCCGCACGTCCAAGCTTTCCAACGGTGAGTGAAACCTCAGGAATGGCCGTAACCAATTGATCGATCTGGGCTACAACCTTTTGATTCAGCTCCATACCGGAGTGTGGCATTGTTGTAGGCATCAGCAGAAAGCTACCTTCATCAAGCGTCGGCATAAATTCTTCTTCAATTCCCGGAAAGGTATGTACTAGGCCAGACCATACTGAGGTAGTTCTAATATTGATTCCTGCTTTATCAAAACCATTGGCGACAAACCCGAAAACCGTATTAAAACCAAACCAGATAGATAAACCCAGCGCTATTAAAAATACCGGCAGTGAAATAAAGATTTTTTTATGTTTTAAGGTCCAGTTTAAAATTGTTTTGTAATATTTTCCGAGAAAGAGGAAAAAGCCAAGAATCAGGCCTACCAAAATACCTACAAAAACGAAATTCAACATTGCCGATTTGGATGGCCCTAAAGGAAGCCAATATGTCGCTAACAGCCAGGTAACAGCTACAAGCGCAATAATAATTTCGGCGTTGTTTAAGATGAACTGCCCAATGTTTTTCAGATAACGGACAGCCGGGTTCGCTTCATCCTGCTTTTGTTCTGGCAGATATTGTCTCAGCACTGTAGTAAGGCCAAAAGCCAGCAAAATAAGGCCTGCCCATGTTATTCCATAGATCAAAACCGCGATACCCAGTGGAATTGCTGCCAGGTTGATTCCTTTCCGGATATTTTTGCTTTTGATTTTAGCTCCAAAAACCCAATGAGCAAATGCAGGCAGCACAAACAGCGCTATAAGTAATGCAGCTATAAGCGCAAAGGTTTTGGTAAAAGCCAGCGGACCAAACAGCTTTCCTTCGGCTTGCTGCATCGTAAAAACGGGTATAAAACTTACAATCGTCGTAGAAACTGCTGTTAGAATAGCAGATGAAACCTCTGAGGCTCCGTTATAAACCGTAGTGATAAGCTTTTGGCCGGCAGGACTCTCTTTAATGTGCTTCATCACATTCTCCGTAAGGATAATTCCCAGGTCCACCATTGTCCCGATGGCAATAGCGATACCGGAAAGTGCTACAATATTGGCATCCACACCCACATAGCGCATGGCTATGAAGACCATTAATACTGCAATGGGCAGCAAGCCTGAAATCAGCAAGGAAGCTCTGAGATTAATGACCATCACCATCACTACAATTACGGCGATTAAAATCTGCAGAATCAAAGCGCGCTCAAGCGTTCCCAGTGTTTCATAGATCAAACCGGATCGATCATAAAACGGCACCACTGTGAGTTGGCTTTTCGTTCCATCATCCAGTGTTTTGCTGGGTAATCCGGGAGAGATATCTTCAATTTTATCCTTGATATTGTTGATGACCTGCATAGGGTTTTCGCCATATCGCGCCACTACTACGCCGCCTACCACTTCAGCGCCATCTTTATCTAATGCTCCACGACGTGTGGAGGGTCCCAACGAGACTTTACCAATATCGCTTATCTTGACAGGCGTATTATCTCTAACCGCCACTACGGCTTTTTCGATATCTCCGATGTTTTTGATGTAGCCAAGTCCGCGCACAAGATATTCCGCCTGGTTAATTTCCACGGTTTTGGCTCCGGCATCACGATTGGAATTTTTAACTGCCTTGATAACGCTTGAAAGCGGAATATCATAAGTGTTTAGGGCCGCCGGGTCAACATCCACCTGATACTCCTGCACAAATCCACCGATAGAAGCTACTTCAGAAACCCCATCCGTAGCATTCAAAGCATATTTCACATAAAAATCCTGCACCGATCTGATTTTGTGCAAATCCCAGCCACCGGTAGGATTACCTTCTTTATCGCGACCCTCGAGCGTGTACCAGTATACCTGCCCCAGCGCTGTTGCGTCCGGACCCAAAGAGGGCTGAACCCCCTCAGGTAGTAGTCCGGCAGGAAGGGCGCTCAATTTTTCAAGGATGCGGGAACGCGACCAGTAAAACTCCACATCCTCCTCAAAAATGATGTAAATGCTGGAGAAGCCAAATACAGAGGTGCTGCGTATCGATTTCACACCCGGCATACCCAAAAGATAAGTGGTTAAGGGATAAGAAATCTGGTCTTCGATATCCTGTGGCGATCGGCCTTTCCACTCGGTAAAGACTATCTGCTGGTTTTCGCCGATATCGGGAATCGCATCCACCGGCACCGGGTCAGAAGGCAACCCTTCAATCTGCCACCCGAAAGGAGCCGTAACCACTCCCCATACAATAAATCCGGATAGCAGCAGAATAGTAACCAATTTGTTTTCAAGAAAATACTTGATGATCTTATTCAACATACATTCATTGTTTACATGAAATACTCGATCTTTGAAACTAAGTATTAAAAAATAACCGCAAAGTAAATATGATGTTTAATGCATTCTTAAGGCTCACAGCTTTATCAGGCTATACCTCACATTAGAATAATACGGTTTTTTGGGATAACGGGCTTTTTTGATATGCCCGGGAAAGTATCATAAAAGAAAAATCTGGTAAACTGCCTGAAAGTGCTGCCTTACCGGCGGAGATATACCATCTGTGAAAGTAACAAGTTGGTCGATTATGTTATTCTCTATCTGAATTGAATGAACAGGCGCAAGTAGGTCAACTGAAATCACCTGTTCAGGTTTAACAGAAACTGCATCAGACATTAAAAAGTCATCATCCAACTGATAATAATCCGTTTCAGTATCACAACAATCCGGATTGCTGCAACAGGTCTCAGCCTGTTTGTTCACAGCCACATCGATCAGCGCCTCTCCGCAATAATGTCGCGAGATGCTGAATCCGGTAGTGGAAACCAGAAGCAAGCAAACTGTAATGATATTTATGACTTTGTTTGGCATATTTTCTTCAAAACGCAAAGAAAAGCCTCTATTCATCAGAACATGTTACACAATTTTGAAAAAGAGTTGTATTTTTTTGACCTAAACTTATGGAAAGTATTTTATTTAGCGAGATGTAAACTTAGCTACTTATTTTAATCAGTTGGTATTGTGACAACTCCAGCAAGCAGCCGGCAAAAAACAATACAGGAAATATGTTTGCAGATATTAAATTGAATGTCTGCCAGATTTACAACCCTATTTATTATTTGGATTATCATTTACGGACTGGATTTTAAGCTGCAGAGCAGCGTTATCTATGTAGCTCAAAACATAAAACAATTCTTCTATAAGGTGCGGAGCACCGTAATCTTACTCGCGGTGATGTGAATTGAATATAACGGTGCATCGCACCTCAATGATTTGAAATTGTAATATTCAGGTTACAAATATTAAGGTGCTCTGCACCTTCAATGCTCGGACACATCTTTTTATTGTATAATTTAAGAATTTATATTCCCCATTTTAATAGGAGATTCAAAATATCAGTTCACAAATAAGGGGGAGTCATGTTTTGTTTTTATCTATTTCAAATTTTTTTGATAAGTATTAATTTTTACAGCTCAATTTATTTATTCGAGTTCTATTGTTCTACTTCAATTGCGGGTTTTCCAATTCGATAATAACGTTGGTTCCTTTCCCTCCGGGCTTTGTATCAAAATTCAATTTGCCATTAATCAATTTTACTCTGTTCTCGATATTAATCAGGCCAATTCCGGTTCTACTTTCACTTTGATAGTCAAACCCTTTACCATTATCTTCATAAGCAAGGGTGATTACATTTTCATAATCTATGAGGAATTGAATTCGAACTTCTGTGGCTTCACTATGCTTGATGGCATTTTGCAAAAGCTCCTGAACGACCCGGTATAGGTGTGTTGCTATTTCAGGGTTGTTTATCCCTCTCCAGTTAAAGAAACTCGATCGCACTTTAAAATCCTCCTTTGAAAACATAAGACAGAGATCATCAATCTCATCCTTGAATTCATTTCGTTTTATCATGGGAGTTACCAAACCGTGGCTCAAGTTCCTGACAGCCTCTACTGTATTGTCAATCACGGAAATGAGCGATTCATTGGTTTTATCCACCCTCTGCCTGATGACGGAGATGTTAGCGCCAATCATATCATGAAGTTCTCTCCCTACCTTGTTGCGTTCAACTTCCTGGCTGTCGACCATAGCCTTGATGACTTCAGACTGATGATCTTTTTGCTTTTCAAGTAAAATGGCTCGTTCGCGGTATATGATTAAGGTTTCTTTACCCATCAGTATCATAAAAGTGAATATTTCAAATATCGACCCTAACATTAAGGTGTTGTAGACCTGCATACTATCACTGGAAAGACCAAGATTAGGTAGAATTACGTTTATCGTTACAGCTGCTATATAGAAAAAATATGTGATCAACAAAATAAAAGAATTTCGCTGATGGCGATAGGCAGCCGCTGCTAAAAAGAAAAGTTGTAAAAGAAAAACAAAACTCGTATATCCAATAAAATAGACTACCGTTGCATAAAGCAAATAGCTATTTTTGAAAGCCGGGAAAAGACAAAGAAGCCAAAGCAAAAACATAAGATAAACGCCGTATATTAAAAAATTCCATAGTTTTTGATGATGCACCCTGATTGGTGTCAGCTCATTCAAGAAATACGGGAAGAACAGAACCACCAAAATATTTCCCAGGTGCTTAATATCAATGATAAACTTATGCGGATCAGCATTAAAAAACATGAAGAAATCACCAATCTCCATGCCTATAAAAAAGGCTACCCCAAGATTCAGTAAAAAATAATGCAGAAAAAGTTTAATCCGTGTAGATAAAAACAATACCAAAGAAACCACTAACGCAAACATGAAAATTCCCCTCCAAAACCAGATGGTGGATTCGCTGTTAATGATGTTCTTATCTATTTGATCCGGGGTAAGCAGGTAGATAGAACTGCGCAACGGCATGTACAAATGATTGAGGCGAACAAAAACTTCTGATTCTCCGGGTGGAAAGAAAATATCTACAGGATAACCTCTGCTCCTATAGCTTTTGACACTGAGCGGGTAGGCAGAGCCTGTGGTTATAAGTTTTTTAGTCTCAGTCTGCTTTAGCCAGATCGTTAATTTATAGATATGGTGATAAGGGATAAAAAATACTTCATGAAGCGAGTCTGAATTCAAATTATTGAATTGGTATTTTAACCAGTAATACTTATCGGCTATGCCAAAAACCGGGCCTACAGGATGTTTAACCCATTGATTCTCTGCAATGCTATCGGGATGTTCCACATGTTGGTAAGTGGTATGAAGCAATGTGTAGGGATTGAGTAAAAGTGGGGTGATATCAGAATCCTGCTCTCCTGTAAGAGGAATGGTTTGCGATTGGGCAGTATAAAATAAAGCGATAAAAAACAGTAAAATATGTGTTTTCACACCAGATAATTCTTTTTTGTATAATCTATGATTTGTTGTGTGGTATCCAACCCCAATTTTAGCTTAATATTCTTTTTATGGGTTTTAACCGTTTCCACACCAATATGTAACGTTTCTGCAATGTCTTTGTTGAGATATCCATTAGCTACCAATTTTAGGATATCTTCCTCGCGCTGAGATAAGCTTTCTGAAAATGAATTTGATTTTCGATAATAGTAATCCACCATAGGTGAATAGTAACACTTTCCTTCCAATAAACTGACAACCGCTTTCTTAAACTGGTCATCCTCATTTTTTAAAATGTATCCGTCAATATTAAGTTCTTTGGCTTTTCGTATCACTGCAAGCTTTTTATGCATGGATATAATTAAAATAGGGAGTGCGGGATGATGAATCTTAATATAGGTAAAAAGCTCAAAGCTATCTTCGCCGGGCAGGTCTATATCACTAATGAGGATTTTATACTTACTAAAATCATTTTTCCTGACTATTATCTCCTCCAGCGATTGAAATGCCCTGACATCAGCTTCAGGAAAAAGCTCAAGCAGCAGCAGTGTCATTCCCTTAAGGAATAAAGTGTGATCATCAAGAACGGCTATTAACGGCTTATTGCTATTTTCCATCGTCGTTTATTTCAACAAAAGTAATCTTTAAAGATAGTTCAAAAATCCCTCTAAAGGGGGATAAAAAAGAGAAAACTTAAATCCAAGTTTGCAAGATGAAACTTTATCATCTATATACATACTTATTTAAATAAAACAAATAGTTATGGCTAAAGCAACACAAGCGTTAACGACTGGTTTGAAATTTATGGGAGGAGGTAATGTCCAGGCATATACACTGGAATATTTATCTTCATCGAAAAAGCACCCGGCCGGATCGTATGAAACCATAGTCATCCCATATATTGAAATCGGGCGTCAAAACTCATGCGCTGTAAGATTCGGGGATGATGTCAGCACAGTAAGCCGAAAGCATGCCTCTATAGAAAGAAAAGGCAACGAAACGATTATCCGTAACCTTTCAAGCACAAACCCCACACTCGTGAATGGGCGACCTGTCAACCGTCAATATTACCTTAACAACGGTGACGAAATCCAGCTATCAATGGAAGGGCCACGCATGCGATTCAATGTTTCCGGAACAGGAACTGCAAAAATGGGCATGACTAAAAAGATGAATTTGGTGATGCAACAGGCCGTCAGACCCTATAAATCTGCCGCTATCGGACTGGTCGTTTTCATTTTGCTGCTGAGCGCGGGAGGCGGATATGCCATAATGAATCTCAGCAAAGATAACCAGTTAATGTCCGGAAAAATCTCCCTGCAGCAAAAAATTACTGAGGCACAGGCAGACTCGATCGCAGACATGAATCGTAAGAATCAAAAACTGCTAGACAATTTCAATCAAACGAAAGCTGAAATGACCGAGAGCTTTGATAGAGAGAGAGTCAGGATGTTAGAAGAAAACAAAAAACTAGCCGAGGAGGTTAAAAAAAGCCAAAATTCATCTACAAAATATACTGAAATCATTGAACCCCTTAAAGGAAAAACATTAGCGATTTTTATGGAAAGGGTAAAGGTGGAATATCGAAATCAAGTGGTTTATGATGAGGCCTATGATCCACAATGTATGTGTACAGGATTCCTTATTGGTGAAGGTACTTTTGTTACAGCACGCCACTGCATCGATAACTTCCTTACCAATAATGAACTTTTGAATTTCTATGAACACAGTGGAGCAAATACCATCGTATATTTCTCAGCCCGCTCTTTTGACGGCAAAATCAACTTGCAATTTACCAATGATGATCTTATCGCCGATTACAGCAAAGATGAAATGATTGAGTTTACGTATCGAGGAGCACCAGGCGCGATTCGACAGCCCGACTATTTTAGCGGTGCGGACTGGGCCTACCTGAATACCAATCTGAAAGAGGGCATGCAAGGCGATGAGGATTTAAGTGCTTCCATGAAATCGGGTACCGAGCTGTTTGTGCTGGGTTATTCATATGGCGAAAGATATCGACAGTCTGGAACTATGGAGCCGTATTTCTCTACAGCTAAAGTTGCGCTCAGCGGCATTCAAAAAGGAACAATTAATGTTACAGAGGCCGGATTTGATGGCGGCAACTCAGGAGGACCGGTATTCATGTTGCATGAAGGAGAGCCCAAAGTGATTGGCATTGTAACGGGAAAATACAGGAAGCCCGAACAAACCGCCCACGGCGATTATGTAATGATGGATGCCAATATTCAATTAGTAACCCCAATAGCAAACCTTAAATAATATGAAAACAAAACTTATCATCACAGTCCTAATCCTTTTTAGCGCCTTCCAGCCAAAAGCGCAATTCGCCTTGAATGATTGCAACCCAATAATTGATGCTCTCGACGCTGTAGTGCATATCGTCAGGCAGGATTATGCGCTTGAGGATGCCAATGGCGAACTGTTCGGACAAGGAAGTAATAATTTTTTCGGATACGCCATTGGACCAGCAGTAGCTATCAATGGCAAGATTTACTATGGAAAATACACGCACAAGCCTTATCTGACAGAGAATTCTTACGAGGATTACGGCGATGGGTTTAAACCCTTAAGTACCAATGTGTACATAAAAGGATTGCAAGACGAAAAGATGCAGTCCATTGATAAAAAAGCGGAAGCTGCTGTAACCTATGCCTATTTCCCTGCAATAGATTCGGTTTTCATAAAGCATAAACCCGAAATGGTTATTGGTGAGGAAATGAAGTGTGTGGTGGTTACTTTTCTTACCAACACGCCAAACAATTTAGAACATGCAAAGTATGACCTCAGCTACGTGAACAACACAGTAAACTGGGATGGGAATGTTGGTCTGCTGGATGAAAACCGACTTGGAGATAAGACCGTATTTGGACTACTCTTCTATGAAAATACAGGTAAGGGGCACGTAAGCTATGAGCTTGGAGGTTTTGTGGATAAAGTGGAAGGCCAGTGGGTAGCGTCACGGTTTCATAAGCTGGAACTCATAAAATCATCCGGAGGATTGCAGAAAATCAAAAAAGACTCTGCTGATACCCAAAAAGATGATGATGATAAAGGCTTCTGGCCCTGGAAGAAATAAGGCCACAAACCAATGAGCAAAACTATGATTAAGAAAATATCATTATTTGGCACTACTGATGTCGGACAGTTGCGTGACCATAACGAAGACAATTTCGTTATCGCAAAAGACCTTGCCCAAAAGCTCTGGAGCTATAAGCGTGATGAAGTAGTAGCGCTTTCCGAAAAAGGAGCTTTACTTGTTGTAGCTGATGGAATGGGAGGTACAAATGCCGGGGAAGTAGCTTCTGATATCGCACAGCAATCGGTGCAAAAAGCCTTTGATGAGTTGCAGAAAATACCCGCTGATGAGCGTTCAATGGCAAAGTTTATTAAAGATGCAATTATTCAGGCTCATGAAAAAATTGTGAGCCATCAGCAAGAGCACTTAGAAACTGCCGGTATGGGAACAACTCTGGTTATAGCGTGGATAACGAGAGAAAAGATGCATGTAGGCTGGAGCGGGGATAGCAGGTGTTATATTTACAGAACTGACAAAGAGTTGAAACCTTTTACTGATGACCACTCACTTGTGTGGGAACTGGTAAAAAAAGGAAAGCTAACCGCAGAAGAGGCGCGCAACCATCCGGAAAGCAATATTATCACCCAGAGCCTGGGAGAACCCTCTCGTCCGCCTAAACCACAGACAAAAACAGTGGATTTATATCAGGGTGATAAAGTCTTGCTGTGTAGTGATGGCCTTAATGGAATGCTCAGCGATGAACAAATCAAAGAGTATCTCGAAAAAGACATACCAGTGGCGCAAGCAGCGAAAGAGCTGACCGATGCAGCTAACCAGGAAGGCGGCACAGATAATATCACCGTTTTGTTGGCAGAAGTCATAGACGGCGAGCCTAAACCGGTTGCCCGAACTGACTCGTCAGCCTCTGATAAAAGCACACTTACAAGAACCGGAGCGCTGCGCAGGAAAATCAAAGCAAGAAACACTATACTTGTGATTGCTGCTGCAATTATTGCCGGACTAATAGCATGGCAGTTTCTTATTCCAGCAGCAAATAGCGCTGATACGCTTGAGTACAAAACAATTCAGGGAAAGACTACAGATTTTATCCCAGGCGTAAGACATAACCTGGACCTGGCCAGATTGCTTACCGAACGGACTTTATCAATTGACAGCATAAGTCTGGACTTGAATTATCAGCAAACGGCCAATCCGGGTGAAATCAGCTATGTTTTATCTCAGGAGCAATCAAAAGACGTTGATATTACCCTTTTTACTATTGATACGGTATACCATGCCAGTGTGCTTTTCAGGCCCAGAGTATTGGATAAAAGCGTATCAGACCCACCAAGCCAAACTGACAAAGAAACTGAAAAATCAGTAAACAACGAAAACACAAAAGCGGAAACACCAAAAACTGAAAACCAAAAAACTATCGAAAAACGAAAAAAGGTTCCTGAAAATGAATCGCCTTCAGAAAGCATTGAGACAGATACTTCCAAAAGTTCGGAAGCTCCGGAAAATAACAAATCCTCGATGCCTGAGCTCAATAAAATTGAAAAGCCTGAAGAGGCTGATAGTTTAAAAAAAAAATGATCCAAAAAAGAACTGATTATGCGATGTAACGAATGTGGATTTATGAATGAAGAGAACGCAACAGCATGCGTCAAATGCGGTACGGAGCTAACGGCGGCATCTCCACGGGTTAATCCGCCCCCACCCCCTCGTCAGTCGTCAACACCGGAAGGAGCGCCGACAATGCGCGGGCAAGTAGCTGATACACCTTCATGGGATGCACCCTCTCAACCTCAAAACCCGGCTACTCCAGAGCATGGTGCAACACCCCCGGGCATGACAAAATGCCCTTCATGTGGGTTTTACCCTTTAAGAAAAGAGCCTGCACCTGAGTCTCCATGTCCCAACTGTGGAGCTGTAGGAGAAAACAGTAAATCTACTCAAAACCATGCTAAAAGCGGGCCATCAAAAACAATGGATATTGGTGATATCCAATTTGGTTCATCACCAAACACAGTGAAACTCAATAATGAAAAAACCGGAAAAACGATTGAATTCTCTGATGAGAATAATCGGCTAAACCGGGAAGTATTGGATGCGGGTAATCCTTCAATTACGGAACAGCTACATGCCATATTAAAGGTTGAAAACGGCAGGGTGATTCTGGAAGATAAAAGCAGCAATGGGGCTACTTTTATCCAGGTTTCTACCCCGCAGGTACTGGAAAATGGAAGCCGGATTATAATAGGAAACAGAATTTTTACCGTCGAAATAGAATAAGAAATGAGCTCCAATCCGAAAAATATAAACCTGAGACCAGGCGAAGAGATTCGCTCTAAAAATGCTGTCTATACAGTAGAAAAAGAACTGGGCGAAGGCGGATTTGGCAGTGTTTACAAAGTCAATGATCAGCATACTTCTTATGCACTGAAACTCACTAAACTCTTTACTTTTCTCCCCAACGAGCGTCTGGAATATGCCAAGCGATTTAAACAGGAATTTGAGTATAGTTCGCAGCTAAAGAGCGATTTTATAGTGCATAGCCATGACTATGATTTGATGGACGGGAATCCGTTTATGGTCATGGACTTGTGCAGCAAAGGCAACCTCAGGGATTATATTACGCAGCAGATTAGCGCTGCAGAGCTGAACAAGATAGCATATGGAATCCTCAGAGGGCTGGAAGACCTCCACAAGGAGGGAATTATTCATCGGGACATCAAACCGGAGAATATTCTTTTTGATGAATCCAACAGACCCAGACTGGCTGATTTTGGAATCTCCGCTTCCGTTAAAAAGAGGCATACGGTGTCTAACTTCATGGGTCATGCTAAAGCCGTTTTTGCTACCGGAACGTATTCACCGCCTGAACAGATAGACCCTAAAAGAGCTATTAAAGTAATGGGGCCTGCAAACGACATCTTTGCTTTTGGCGCTATGATGTATGAGATTATCACGCACGGCTCACTTCCATTCGGAAGTTTCGACGAGTTTATGCAGGATATGGAAGCTTATGAAAAAAAGAAAAAACACGAGGACTGGAACAGAGAGGAGCTGCAAAGACATGCCCCGGAAGAAAAATGGCTGCACATTATAAACAAGTGTATTCGCTTTGATCCAGCCAGCCGTTATAAACAGGTAAGTGATATCATTGCTGATTTAGGTTTTCAAACTTCCCAAAACAAGGAAAATCTAATTGCAGCACCAAACTCCTCCTGGTATCTGAAGGTACAAAACGGAGAAGAAATCGGAAAGGTTTATCATCTGAATAACCTGCAGAAATACAAAGAAAACAATGTACTAACCATTGGTTGGTTTAATGAAGAGAATCCTTTTAGTAACGATTTAGGAATATCCGAAAATTTCACTCAGTATATCAGCAGCTTTCATGCTACGTTGCAGTATGATACGGCAAGCAATTCCTGGAATATTTCCGATGGACAATTCAGGGAAAAGAACGGCCGAAAAGCTTGGTATAAATCCACAAACGGTGTTTTGGTAAATGGAAAATGGGTGAACGATCATGGAGTTACTCTAAACCCGGGGGATATAATCATCATCGGCGATACTACTCTCAAAGTTTTAATAGATAGTATGTTATGAAATTTAAACTAAATAAAATAAAGGCCTATGAATTTAGCGGAAAATGACCTTTTACTCAATCGCTACCGACTAATACAACTTATCGGAAAAGGAGGATTTTCTGTTGTTTGGAAAGCCTATGATGAGATAACAGACGTAACATTGGCCATAAAGATATATGCACCGGATAAAGGGCTGGATGAAAGCGGCGTTAAGCAGTTTGTAAAAGAATATAAACTGATGCAGCCGCTTAACCACTCAAGCCTGTTGAAATCTACGCATTACGATTTGGTTCCTGACATGAAAGCTCCTTTCCTGATTATGCCATTTTGCGAAAAAGGAAGCTTAAGTTCAAAACTCATGGACGAGGATGTATTGAGTGAGCAGGATACAGCCAAGCTTATGGCGGAGATTGGTGATGGTTTGCATTACCTTCACCGGCAAGAACCCTCCATTTTACATCAGGATATCAAGCCAGACAACATCCTGATAGGTGATGATGGCCGTTATCTGCTCACCGATTTCGGGATAAGCAACAAAATGCGAAGCACTCTGAAAAAGTCAACCGTAGGATACAGCGCGTTGACAGTGGCTTATGCCCCACCCGAAAAGTATGCAAATAAGCCTATATCTGCTTCCAGTGACGTATTTTCCCTGGGTGTGATGCTTTACGAGTGCCTTACCGGCGATGTTCCGTGGGGTGGCGATGGGGGTGTTATGCTCCTCAAGGGAGCTTATCTCCCCGATCTTCCTCAGAAGTATCCCGACAGGCTAAATCAGATAATCAAAGCCTGTCTTGTTCAGGATGCAGAGCAGCGACCTACAGCCAGTCAGATAGCCGGAATCGGAAAATTCTATCAGGAAAACGGGCACTGGCCTAAACATCAGCAGTTTCTGTCGGAATTAGGCACTAATAATCAAGAGAAAAGCAAACCACAGCAAAGTCATAATAAAGCAGAGTCCAATGCAGGACAGGAAACGATGACAAACCAGGAAGCATTACGCTTTATGGAACTGCAAGAGGGCTACTCCCTGAAAGAGTTGGATAAAGCTTACAATAAGAAGAAAAGCTCCCTTAAGAAAGAGATAAAAAACGCGCCTTTTAACAGCCTCAAGATATCTTTGAACAAAGACCTTGAAAAACTGGAAGTAGCAAGAGCAACGGCGCTTTTAATGCTTCGAAGCAATCAAGGAGGAAAAACTTCTCAGCAAAAACAACCGGATGATCGGCCTTCTGCCGGATCATCTCAGCATCAGGGACGCAAAACCGCTGTTCATGATTATTCATCTCAACCTCAACCTTCATCGTCAGCCCGACAGACCCAGGCTTTCAATCCTCAACAATCGCAAAGGGCTTATTCAGCAGAAAATTCATCGCAAGCTGCTAAAGCGTTTTCAGAGCAGCCAGCTAATCAACCTGAGAAAAAGTCAGGCAGAAAAGTGTTTGCTATTACAATAGCTGCTGCTGTCGTTGCAGGAGTTGCACTTTGGTTTACCGTGTTTAATGACAGTTCGCAGAATGATCTTCCAAAGAAAAGACTGGTTTCGAAAAACCAGGATTCTGAGAAAGCTGCAATCGTATCAGCAAATAAGAAAACTAAATTGCAGGAAAAGCAAATGAATAAAACAGCCAATACTGCTAATGCTTCAGAAAAGAAAAAATTAGAAGCCAGTTCTTTAGCAAAAGAAGAGCAAGTTTCAGAATCCCCTAAAGAAAGTTCGGAAGAAGAAAAGGCTGAAAAGAAGGCTCCGGAGAAGAAAGCGCCTGAAAAGAAAATCAGGACAGATTATTATGCTCTCGCAATCCAAAAGCTTGACAGAAATGAATACCGTGAGGCGATAGACTCCTTTGAGCAAGCCGGTAAACAAGGAAACAGCAAGGCGCTCTACAACTTAGGCGTAATGCACCTCAACGGCATCGGCATGATGGAGGATAAAACAGTTGCGCTGGATTATTTTCAAAAAGCAGCTCGTTATGGCTCTGCTGAAGCCCAGTTTCAGGCCGGTTACATGTTTGCCAATGGCATTAGCACGGAAAAAGATACCGATAAAGCCGTTGAATACTACAAAATGGCATCTGAAAATGGGCTGAACATGGCTATGAATAACCTGGCCCGAATCTATACCGACTCACAGGAACCATTCAGGAATTATGCTGAAGCCCTGAAACTACTCCAGGAAGCAACCGCTTCAGGAGACGCATCCGCGCTGAATAATCTGGCAAATATGTATCGTCATGGCCTGGGCACAGACAAAAACCTTGATAAAGCAGCCGAGCTGTATAAAGAAGCAGCTAATAACGGAAATGCTGCAGCACAAAACAGTCTTGGAAACATGTATCAGCACGGCTATGGAGTAGATAAAGATTATCTCGAAGCCTTTCTGTGGTATCGTAAAGCCGCCAATCAGGGATATGCTGACGCGCAAAATAACCTCGGGTATATGTATTTTAATGGACTTGGGGTTTCAAAAAGCGAAGAAGAGGCTAAGAAATGGTTTTCTCAAGCCTCCGGAAATCATCAAACAGCTAAAAATAATTTAAACAACTTATAAACATGAAAAAGCAAAACAAGCTTATACGAATAAATGGGACGGTTTTGGTCCTCATGATGGCATTCATTTTTACAGCATGTGAAGATGAGATTGTAGCTACATCCATATTAACCTCTGAGGTAGACCCTGTGCAAATTACCGGCAACTCGGCTCTAGTTACTGCCGAGATCCTTGAGAAAAGTGATGTCACGCATGGCGAATATGGCTTTTGCTGGAACACTGGGGGAAACCCGACGATTGCCGATGCGCATTCCATTATCGGTACAAACCCGGATATAGGGGAGTTTTCAGCAGAAATAGCGCCGCTCAATCCGCAAACGAATTATGCAGTAAGCGCTTTTGTGAGAGTAGGTGATACTTATGCTTATGCACCTATGATGGTCTTTCAGACACCATCAGGAGTATCCAGCAGTATCTTTCTTGATGAACGCTTCAGCAGTAATACCAATAGCTGGATGGAAACAGTGGATACATACACCACGTTTGAAGTTACAGGAGGAAGTTATCACTTGCTTTATGATGAACCCGGATTTTTCACAAGAAGCTGGAACAACTTTAATGGCCTTGCTGAGCTTATGTATTCGAATGAAATTATTATCCAATTTGACCTGGAATCAGAGAATGCATCTCAAAGTGGAAATACATCTGATTTTGGCTTTATTTGGAACGTCACCGACGTGACTTTCAGTTTTGTCCTTATTTCTGTTGATGATGCAGGAAACAGCATCGTCTATATCGGCAATTATGACAACGGATTTAATGATACAGACTCGTTTTCGGCAGATTCGTATCTAACGGTACAAAACGGATCATACGAGGCTAATTTTCAAATGATAAGCTATCAGAACCAAAGCTTTGACCTTCTGATAAACGGATATCAGGCCTATTCTTTTAACGAACCGATTATCAACGATAATATCGGTTTCTATGTCGCAGAATCGGATAATTATGTGGATAACCTGCAAATATTCAGCAATGAAAAGAAAAATGTTGAGCCGTTTCAGCCTGACGGCAAAGCGAAAGCCGGCCTCCAAAGAAGTGAAAAAGTATCTTTAGAAATGCTTAAAAATGAATGATATGAAAAAGAAAACAAATAGATTTATATTCATCGCGCAATTCTTTAGTGCGCTACTTATTCTGGGATATTCGCCTTTATCAGGACAGCAGGTTTTTGATTTGAAAGGAGCAGGTGCCCGGGCAGCCGGCATGGGTTACGCTTTCATTGGCGTAGCCGACGATGCTACAGCAAGCTCCTGGAATCCTGGAGGATTAACACAGCTTGACAACGTCGATTTTTCCGCCGTAACGGACTATACCTTCGATGACTTTTATAAGTATGATTACATTAATAATCCTTCTGCAAACATAGAACAAGTGAATATGCAGCAGCGTTTTGACCTGAACTATGCCAGCCTGGTTATCCCGATTTCATTTAATGCTAAAAGGATGGCGCTTGGCTTTTCAGTGCAGAATTACATCAATTATAAGTGGGCGTATGAGCAACCCTTTGTGGAAGGCGAGTTTAACTATGAATCGCGCTATAATAAACTTCAAATTTTTGCAGGTACATTCACTATGGCTTATACCCTGTCAAACGCGCTTTCATTAGGTGTTTCCACAAACTACTATTTCTCTGCAGGTAATGAAATCGGTGGCACATATTATGCTGATCCAGAGTCAAATTATCGTGTAAATTATGATGGTTATGGAGGGTTAAATTTTACCGTAGGCATGCTACTCGATATGGACGAGGCTGGCTGGAATGTTCCCGTTAGACTTGGTGGACGTTTATCAACGCCATTTGAACTTGAATCTCAAGTGGAGTACGTTGATTATGCCTCAGGCTCTTTCACTGACGGATGGGAAATGCCCATGATAGCCGGACTTGGCATGTCGGTATTGCTTGGCAACAACTTTACGCTTTCTGCTGATTATGACATCCGGTTTATGGAAGATAAGAACTCCTATTATTACGGTGAACTCTACGATTATCGCTATGATGCCAATACGAATTTTCCCTTTGACCAGGATGAATGGTATTATCTGGAACAATCAAAAGAGGAATCTTTAGCTCCTATCGTAGAAACCAATGAAAATATTTCTCAAGTGCGATTAGGCGCCGAATATAATATTCCCTTGGGATTAAATTCATTGCCTTTGCGGGTAGGATACAAAACCAACCCGACCACAACCGCCAATGTCAATACCGACGGTTCATTGGGAAACCTGGCATCCGGAACGTCTATCCATTTCGGGATAGGATATTCTACACCTAAATTCACTTTTGACCTGGCCCTTACGGACTTTACTTATACTGTTGATGATATGGAGGCAGACACTGAACAGCAAGGTGACCTGGGGCAGTATGAATACACACAGAGCAAAAGCAGTATTATTACATCACTTATTATCTACCTGGGGCGTAATAGCGACGAGGCTGCCTCGGATGATATCAACTACTAAAGAATAATTTATGATACGTTATTTTCTGATATTATTATTTGCCGGGGCTATAGCTCCTGCTTATTCACAGTCGGAAATTACTCTTTATAAGCAGGGGATTGAGTATGCCAAACAACAAAACTGGAATATGGCTAAAAGCAAATTCTCTGAATGCCTGAGAAAAGATCCTTATGATAATGAAAGAAAACGCGACGGATCAAAATACATTCAGTATTTTCCTAATCGTGAATTAGGGGTGGTCTATTCGTATTTAGGCGAGTATGAAAATGCTTCATATTATTTGCAACAATCAATATCCCACTCCGGTTCAGGCCGCGCTTATCAGAAGTTGCAGGACGTAGCACGCAAAATAACGGAAAAAGAACGTAACCAAAAGAAAAATGAAGAACGTATTGCATGGCTTGCCGCAGATAGAAGAGGAACGATTGATGCATACCAGGATTACCTTCGGGATTATCCCGGCGGAACATATGCAAGCAACGCAAAAAGTGCCATTTCATCACTGGAAGTTAAAGCCAGACAAGAAGGGCAGAAACAACAGGAAGAGGCCGCCTGGAACACTGCAAACAGCAAAAATACGATAAAAGCTTATGAGGCGTATCTGGATAATTACCCTAATGGGAAATATTCATCGGCTGCAAGCACGAGAATTTCAAACTTGGTCCGGCTGGCTGTGGAACAAAATGTGGGTTATTATGAAATGATTGAATCATGGCGAGCTCCTGAAATCATCAAATAGTTTTTTTGATTTATCGAGACTCGCGGCTTCATTGATTGTTATTGCAGTAACTTAACTATTAATATGCTTACCTTACTTTTTTTTCATTCAGGCATTTGTTTAAAGCAAACCGCAGAAACCGGAGAAAAGGAAAAAGTGAGGTTCCTGCTTGAAAAAGGTGAGTTGTTTTTGATAAGAGATTGATGATAAATCCCTCTTTAGGGGGATACTGTCTAAAATTTTGAAAAGTATGTTTGCTGGACTAAAATATAAGATGATGAAAATAAAAATTCTACTCGCATCGCTGATTATTATATTTCTCGCACAAAGTTGTGATAAATTTAATAATATTTTTGATGAACAAGACTCCGGGCAGGATTTAAACCTCACTCTGGATCAGTACAATGTGTTGCCATTTAATGTCGTTCATCTTTATTCAGAAGATTATCAATTTGAATCAGATAGTTATGACGCTTTCATAGGTGATGAAGGAGTCATTTTGACCAAATCATCTGATAATCAGTTGTCGTTTATGGTTCCATATTTGGAACCAGGTGATTATTTATTAGAATTTGAACTCGACGGCACAACATACGATCTGTCACTTACGGTTAATGAATTAGAAGAGATAGAAAACCCCGGGCAAATTATTGAACAGCACAGTGAGGCCGTGTTTGCTTTTTACGATACGCTGATTTTTTTCAATGAAAACGCTGATTTGGGAATAGATGAAGGTAACCTGAAAATCGCTGAAGAAGAACTTGCCAGATTCGAACAGCATTATTCGAATGCAAGTGAAGAAGAAAAACAAGAATTAGCCCAGTTTATGGCGGCCAATCCGGGTGTTTTTGATTTCAGCGATTTTGACATGAGTTATTTCAACGATAGCCTGAGCATGACCAAAAATTATGTGAAATGGGATCAGCAACTTACGACTGACATGAAATATTTTACTGGTTTGGTAATTGCCACAGGAGCTACCGTAGGCTTGTTCAGCGCCGCTCTTGGTTCTTTAAATCCGTTTGCTATAGGTATTACAGGCGTGGCCCTGCTTGCAGAAATACTTCTTCTGAAGCAACAAACCGGAATAATGGCAGAGAGAAGTTATAAGCCTTTTGAGTTTGATCTGGAGGGGAGTTTAAAATCTGATATCGTAGAGTTTAAAAATGAAGTTGAATATACATTAGGCATAGATGCTTCATACAGGTCGCTCTATAGTGCCGATAATGGCAGTTCTGATGTAGTGATTGAATTGGTTGCGAACATTGAGAAAGTCAAAGGATACTGGAATAAGGTAACGAATCATTTTTCAGATGCCTCCGGAACGATTGAAAATATCAGTGAGCTTAACAACTACCAGGTTAATGCTCAGCGCTTCTCTGTAACCCCGGAATATATATCCATAGAAAATATAAGCAACAGCAATGTGGAATTGATAGACTTTAATACCCAAAACAGCCAGGTAAATGTTACTTTTTCTACTGAAGAAGAAGACGAACAGGAGTTTACTTTTGATATCAAATATGATAATCCGCAATTCAGTGAAGAAAGATTAACTGCAGATGCTATTTTAATGCCAACAAACACAAGTCCGTTAAAGTTAGGAGGATATTATGAGCTGAGATATAGTTGGGAACCAAAAGTGGTGCTTTTTCATGTAACAAACAATATCAGTTCTTCTTCCGGTCATATATATTACTGGGATTCTGCGAATAATACATGGTTTGATCCTAGTTTTCCTGCAACTTTTAATGCATCTTATAGTTTTGATGAAAATAGTATTGGTATTTATGTTGATACAGGTGGTTGTCTTTCTGAAGGTTTTAGACTTGAAAATTTCAATCCAGACGATATTACGAACTATGGAACCTACACCTATGCAAGATGCTATCTGGACGAACATATCGGTTCATCAGTAAACTTTAAATATGTTGGAGATAATATAACCAATATCGAATAAGCATTAATCATTTGTTTTGTCTGCTTCTTTCTGTCCGGACTATACTGCAAAAAGATGCTGTAACATTGCTTTAAAGCAAGCCGCAGAAGCCAGCGCGAAAGATAAAGTGTGAGGTTTCTACTGGAAAAAAGTGAGTTGGATAAGAGCTTGATAAAAAATCCCTCTAAAGAGGGATTATGTTTAACACTTTGAAAAGTATGTTTGCCATACTAAAATATACAATTATGAAAA
>CAYXJS010000007.1:0-34130 GCA_964465045.1 uncultured Bacteroidales bacterium
CTCTAACGATTTGGTTGAGTTTAGGAAATGCTGTGAATTTTTGTCATGTACTTAGTAATTGCAGACATAATAAAATCTAATGATTTAGTTTTGCCACGAAATTCCATTTAGCTCCTTTGTAGTTAATCATTTTTATTTCTTTTATATCCAACCTTTTTCCGGTTTTTGTAATTCGGTTCAATTAATTCTTTGATGATCTCATAGATTCTGCGGATGTGTGCATTTTGCTCTTCTTCGGTAGCTTCCAGTTTTTCTATCTTGTCAAGAATTTCAGCATTGGATGCAATTAAACTTCGCATTTTCACAAAAACACGCATAATCTGAATATTGATATCAATGGCCTGTTTACTTCTTAAGACACTGGAAAGCATGGATACACCCTGCTCCGTGATTGCAAATGGAGCATATCTGACACCGCCTTTCTTTGAGGTCACAAATTGTGACCTCAAACTATCAAACTCATCTTCTGATAGTTGAAAAAAGAAATCTTCCGGAAATCTTTCAATATTCCTTCTTACTTGTTGTTTTAAAACTCTCGTCCTAACACCATACAATTCAGCCAGGTCAAAATCCAGCATCACCTGCATTCCACGAATACGATAGCGCTTATTATTCGTTACGAGTGATTCTGTAGGTTGTAAATCTTCCATCTTTTTGCTTGTTCGTTTAATCGTTTTGTTTCTACGCCATAAAGCTTGGCTAATTCGTTATCTATCATAACCTTTTTTCCTCTTATTAAACAGATGGGTTTCAATATTCTTTCCTGAAATATTATTTCATTTTCAATCATTGTTTCAATTGCTTTTTCAATACCTGATTAAAATGTTATTGATAAGCTTTTTGAGATTGCAAAATGTGACCTCAGATTATAAAATTAGGGCCGTCGTATAAACTTCTATTTATCAAAATCTGAATTAAAGAGATTGATTTATACGTTTGTTGTGAGATTCAGGTCAAATATAATATTTTTCTTCAGAATACTTGATGACCTTATCTTGTTCTTAATTGTCATCCAAATTATAGCTCAACATGGCAACCCTGCCTTGCACGTTATTTCACATAGCTTTTTGTTTATCGTTTTCCGTATGAAATTTTGATTTGAGGGTTACACAATCTCTCATCAAATAAAATCCATGCTTTCTTATATGGGAACCGTGGCAATTTTAGCAGATTATCCTTAATTTAGCAGAAATATTATTTTTCCTTGTAATAACTGATTGCACCTAAATAAATTTCAACGTCTGATGACTTTTTATAGTCATTTTTAGGTACATAAGGCAAAGTTAAACAGTTTAAAAGCAAAACAAATTGCATAAAAACGCATGAAAATAATAACGTTATTAGGGCAATACACAGAGCTGATGCTAAAAGTGCTTAAAAAGCCCGACAAAGGAAAGCTTTTCCGTAAACAACTGCTTCAGGAGATGGATAATATAGGGTTAGACTCTTTGGGGATTGTGATGATCATCTCCGTTTTTATGGGGGCTATTCTTGCTATTCAGACTGCCGCGCAGACAGACAATCCGCTTTATCCCGGCTATTTGATTGGCTTTGCGGTAAGAGAATCTATCATCCTGGAATTTTCGCCAACAATCATTAGCCTTATCCTGGCCGGAAAAGTAGGCTCCAGAATCGCATCTGAAGTCGGCACCATGCGAGTTACAGAGCAAATTGATGCACTTGAAATTATGGGGGTTAACTCAGCCAATTATCTGATTGCTCCCAAGTTGCTTGCTGCCGTGATATTACTGCCGATGCTAACTACAGTAAGTATGTTTTTGGGTATAGTTGGAGGGCTTTTAGCTACTCATGTGGCTAATATTGTTTCTCCTACAGAATATATGAGTGGGATACAGATGTGGTTCATACCTTATGAAATAGTGTATGCCCTGATAAAATCAGCGGCCTTTGCTATCATTATTACTACCGTATCCGGCTTTCATGGTTATAAAATAAAAGGCGGCGCTCTTGACGTGGGGCGCGCGTCTACTAAAGCGGTGGTACATAGTAGTATTCTTATCATTTTCTTTAACCTTTTGCTAACTCAACTGCTATTGTAATGATAACTACAGAACACGTATATAAATATTTTGAAGACGAGGAAGTGTTGCAAGACATTTCTGCTGAATTTTACCCTGGCAAAACAAATCTCATAATCGGCCAGAGTGGGTCAGGCAAAACTGTGCTGATAAAATGCCTGATTGGCCTGCATGAAGTCAGCAAGGGAACAGTTTATTTTGATGACCTGAATTTCACAAAGATGGACATCAACGGGCGAAAAAAACTCCGGACAAAAGTAGGTATGTTGTTCCAGGGTGGTGCTCTTTTTGACTCAATGTCGGTGGAAGAAAATGTGATGTTCCCACTGGAAATGTATACCAAGGATTCTTATCAAAAGAAACGGGAGAGAGTAAATTTTTGCCTGGAAAAAGTAGACTTGAAAGGAACGAATGGAAAATTCCCTGGCGAGCTAAGTGGCGGGATGGTAAAAAGGGTGGCCATTGCCAGAGCCATAGCTCTGAACCCGGACTATCTGTTTTGTGATGAGCCGAATTCAGGTCTTGATCCCCGGACAGCCAGCCGTATAGACAACCTGATTTATGATTTGACCAAAGAGTTTAACATGACCACAGTAATCAATACTCACGACATGAACTCCGTACTGGAAATCGGCGACAACGTACTCTACATTGAGAAAGGAAAGGCGGCATGGAAAGGTGATAAAGAGTCCTTTTTAATTTCTGATAATGAATCGTTAAATAATTTTATTTACACAAACGAAATGACCCGTATGCTTAAAAACCTCAAAAAGAAATAAATATGAATATTCTTGATATCTTGATAGGTATTCCTATACTATGGATGGCATATCGTGGGTTTTCCAAAGGTTTTGTCATTGAAATCACAACGCTTTTGGCGCTGATCCTCGGAATTTATGCTGCCATCAATTTTTCGTTTTATGCCGGAGACTTAATAGAAGAGCACTTAACACTGGAAGATAAATACACTTCCATTTTATCTTTTGCCATCACTTTTGTTGCTGTAGTTATCGTAATTATGTTGCTGGGCAGGTTGCTGGAAAAGTTTATTGACATGATTGCCCTGGGATTTCTTGATAAACTTGCCGGAGGCGCTTTCGGGGTTGTAAAAGCTGTATTGATTGTCAGCGCCCTTTTGCTGGTAATTAATACTTTCGATAAGAACGAAACATTTATTTCGCCTAAACGCAAAGCCAATTCCATGCTCTATACGCCGATTGCATCAGTGCTGCCTGCCATTCTTCCGATGATCAATTTTGAAGATTTTGAAAATCCTTTTGAAGATGCAGAGGAACAGCTAAAAGAGGCATAAAAAAAAGGCTTGAAAACATAGTGAGTTTGTTTTCAAGCCTTTTTTTTACTGCTAAGAATAGACTTTCTCTGTTTATTTGGTTATTGCTGCTACGCCCGGAAGGGTTTTGCCTTCAACATATTCAAGCATAGCTCCCCCGCCGGTAGAAACATAGCTCACCTTGTCTGCCATGTTATACTTGTTAACGGCAGCAACAGAATCGCCACCACCAACTAATGAGAAGGCTCCTTTTTGAGTGCTCTCAACAATTCCTTCGGCGATCTTTACCGTACCTTTCTCAAAATTGGACATCTCAAATACGCCCATCGGTCCGTTCCATAATATAGTTTTAGACTCCATCAGGATATTATGGAAGCGTTTAATGCTTTCCTCACCAATATCAAGACCCATCCAGCCGTCTGGGATAGCATCTACACTACTGGTTTTAATATTGGCATCATTATCAAATTTATCAGCGATTAACGTATCAACCGGCAGCAGTAAACGAACACCTTTTTGTTTGGCTTTATCTACCGCTTTTTTGGCCGTTTCAAGCAAATCCTGCTCTACCATCGAAGAGCCAATTTTGCCGCCCAAAGCTTTGATGAAAGTAAACATCATACCTCCACCAATAATGATGTTATCGGCTTTGTCAAGCATGTTATCAATCACCTCAATTTTTCCGGAAACCTTAGCGCCCCCCAATACGGCGGTAAAAGGGCGCTGTGGGTTGTTCAATACTTTTTCGAGGCTGGCTACTTCGTTTTTCATGATATAGCCAAACATTTTCTCTTCAAAAAATTCAGCCACAATTGCTGTAGATGCGTGTGCACGGTGTGCTGTTCCAAAAGCATCATTCACGTATACATCGCCATGTTTAGCCAGTTCCTGTGCAAAATCCCGATCGCCTTTTTTCTCCTCATCATGAAAGCGAAGATTCTCAAGAAGAAGAACTTCTCCTTCTTTTAGATTGCCTGACATGGCTACTGCTTCATCACCAATACAATCCTTAGCAAATTTTACATCCTGACCCAGGTAGTCTGATAATGTCTTGAGCGTGTGCTTTAAAGAATATTTTTCTTCATAAGCTCCTTTTGGTCGGCCCAGGTGAGACATCAGCACAGCGCTTCCGCCTTGCTTCAGGATTGCCTGAATCGTCGGGATTGCTTTTTTGATGCGGTTATCGTCAGTCACTTCATTAGCATCATTTAACGGCACGTTAAAGTCAACGCGAACTAAAGCTCTTTTTCCTTTGAGGTTGAAATCATCTATTGTTTTCATAATCTTTTGCTTTTTTTAATTGAATTCGAATCATTTACCGCAAATTTAATCATAATAATACGATATACCCCGAAATTTAAATGGAAACGTTTTCGATGGGAAATTTGCTCTACAAGGGTTGTGTTTTAAAAGAATGAAAATACAGCCTAAGCCGCATAATTATCAATTTCAATACCCTCTTTAAGGATTTCAGCTACTACAGGATTGTTTATGTTAAAATCTTCTTTTCTAAACGGATGTGGCTCAATCATTAGATGGTCATCAGTTCTCATTTGCATTAAGTCAACTTGTAAATCAATAATATCTGAATCAGAGTTGAGAACAATAGCCAGATCAATATCACTTTGAGAATGATTTGTGCCTTTTGCATAGGAACCATACAAAAATGCTTTTTCAATAGCATATCTTTCTAACAGGTTAGATATGTATTTTTTAGCAATCTTTATAGCTTCGTTTTTATCCATGACCGCAATTCTTTTATATTCTCAATCCATAAGGAAGTAAAGTCTTTCGTACACCTTCTGTAAAATTCCTGTTTATAATCATCATATCGTGCGTTCAGGTTAAAAATTGTAATACTGTCAAGCCATTTTGTTTTTTCATCATCCACTACCAAATTTGCTGTTTTTGCTAGTTTTCGTAAATCATGAGTGAAAGGAGCGTGTTGCTTGGTTTCCTGGACGCATTTTGCTTTTAATAGCTTCTCTATCACCAAATGCCCCATGAATAAGGCCCAATGATAATCTTTGGAGTTAAATAAGTTTAACATAGTTTGAAAATCATTATCTGATGTGCTTATCCAATGATTAACGATTTTTTCTATGTTAATTTGCTCGTTCATATAACAAATTTACGATTTATTCTTTTAACTGTGTTATTGCAAGTACGATTTTCTACTAATCAAATACTTTTGATGATACCTGTTTACCCCCTTCCTCCATAATAAATTATCTATCTTTGCAGCAAAAGAATTGACTATGAGCTTATACAACAGCAGCATCACGCCAAAGCTTCCGAAAGTGGAAACTTCGGTATTTGCTGTAATGACTCAGATGGCAACAGATTACAACGCGGTAAATCTTTCGCAGGGGTTTCCTGACTTTGACATCTCAGCAGAGCTAATCGGACTGGTTCATAAGCACATGCAGGAAGGCCGGAATCAGTATGCTCCCATGAAAGGGATAAAGCGGCTGCGAGACGCTATCTGCCAGCGCTATAGCGCTACTTACAATGCAGAGTATGACCCTGACGATGAAATCACCATCACCGCAGGAGCCACGCAGGCCATCTACACAGCAATCTCTGCCTTCGTTCGGGAAAATGATGAGGTCATCATTTTTGAGCCGGCATATGACTTATATGCTACTACTATCCGCATGAACGGAGGAACGGTAAAGTATTACAGCATGGCGTTACCCGATTTCAGCATTAACTGGAAAGAAGTAAACCGGATGGTAAATGGGAATACGCGTATGATTATCATTAATTCCCCACACAATCCATCAGGAAGTGTGCTTAGTGATTATGACATGCGTCAGTTGGAAAAGATTGTGGAAGGGCGTGACATAATTGTTTTAAGCGATGAAGTATACGAACATTTGATCTATGATGGTCATCAACACCACAGCGCTGCCGCTTATCCTGAAATTGCCTCGCGCAGTTTTGTAGTAGGCTCCTTTGGTAAAACACTGCATGCTACAGGCTGGAAAGTAGGTTATGCACTTGCCCCTGCTTTTCTGATGAAAGAATTCAGGAAATTGCATCAGTTTGTTGTATTTGCAGTAAACACACCAGTGCAGCATGCTGTTGCCGACTATCTGGAGCATCACGATCTTAGCGGGCTATCGTCTTTTTATCAGCAAAAGCGCGACTATTTCCTGGGAAAAACGGCAAAAAGCCGCTTTAAGCCAATCCCCGCTAAGGGAACATATTTCCAGGTACTCGACTACAGCGAAATATCAGACTTGCCGGAAGCCGAATTTGCTGAAAATCTTATTAAAAAGCATGGCATTGCGGCAATTCCAATGTCTGCTTTTTATCATCAAAAAATAAATCGTAACCAATTGCGTTTTTGTTTTGCCAAAAAAACAGAAACCATTGATAAAGCCACTTCTATATTATGCAGAATTTAACAGTAACTTTATTCCAGTCAACACTGCACTGGGAAAATGCAGAAGAGAATTTACAGGCATTTGAAAAGCGTATTGCAGGCCTGAAAGACCAACCCGACTTAATTGTATTGCCCGAAATGTTTAACACCGGGTTCTCGGTGCAGCCCAAAGAAGTAGCTGAAACCATCAAAGGGCCTACATTTCGTTGGTTGCAAAAAACGGCCCGTGAAACGCAGGCTGTTATAACCGGAAGTTTCATTGTGCAAGACGGCAATGATTATTTTAACCGTTTGGTATGGATGCAGCCTAACGGATTTTACCTTACGTATGATAAACGTCATCTTTTCAGAATGGGGGGAGAACATCACCGCTTCACCGCGGGAACCAAACCACTTTTGGTTACATTGAAAGGATGGAAAATAAGGCCTTTAATTTGCTATGACCTGCGCTTCCCGGTCTGGAGTAAAAATGTATTTCAGGATGGCATGTATGAATATGATGTTTTGATTTATGTAGCTAACTGGCCGGCTCCACGCCGCGAAGTATGGGATACGTTACTTAAAGCCAGGGCGCTGGAAAACCAATCATATGTGCTTGGAGTGAATCGCGTAGGCGCTGATGGAAACGACGTGGAATACTCAGGCGGCACTATTTTGATAGATGCAAAAGGAAAACCAATTAAAAGCGCTTCTGACCATCGCGAGGAAGCCATCACCAGCACCCTTTCATACGAAGAACTATTGAATTTCCGTGAGAAATTTAAAGTGGGACTGGACTGGGATAAGTTTTCATTAAAGGTTTGACTCAGTTTTTATACGTGTTAAAAAGCCTGGTGAAACCACAACAATTCAAAATTTAATAGTAGGTTTGCGACTTTGCAGGCATGTTTGTCTATATCGCAGGTAATTTTAAAACAATCATTATGCAGATTATAATAGCCGGTGACGGTGAAGTTGGCTTTTATCTCGCAAAAATGCTCGAATCAGAAAACCATGATATCACGATTGTGGATCCGCATTCTGAATTGCTGAAAATGCTGGAATCGAAAATGGATGTAATGACTATTGCAGGTAACTCCACATCTATACGTGTTTTGGAACGCGCCCATATCGATAAAGCCGATTTGCTGATTTCCGTTCTGCATAATGAGCAGGTAAATATTGTAACTTGTATGCTCGGTAAAAAGCTGGGCGCCAAACGTACAATAGCCCGTATTAACAACGTAGAATACCGCGCACCACACAATGTTACCCGTTTTAAGGAAATGGGGATTGATGAACTGGTAGCTCCGGAGCTTATTGCTGCCCGTGAAATCCTCAAGCTCGTGACTGAGAGTGCCGCTACAGAAATCATAGAATTTTCAGAAAAAAAACTCTCGCTTTATCTCATTAAACTGGATAAAAAAGCGCTGGTATTAGGTAAAACCCTAAACCAAATCGCCAAAGAATACCCTAAACTGGATTTTCGCTGTATTGCCATTCACAGGCAAAGCACAACCATCATTCCTACCGGAGACGATCATTTTGAAGAAGGAGATTTGGCTTATGTCATAACGCTCCCCAACGGCATTAGTGAAGTACTTAAGCTGGGTGGAAAACGCAAAATAGACATTAATAATGTAATGATCATCGGCGGCGGGCGTATTGGCCGCAAAACAGCCCGGGAACTGGAAAAGCAGGTTAATGTAAAAATGATTGAAATTGATAAAGAGCGAGCTGACAAATTGGTAGACTCTATTCGCAATACGCTGATCATTAACGGGGATGTAAGAGATGTAAACCTGCTGGAAGAAGAAGGCATCCATAAAATGGATGCTTTTATAGCAACTACAGATAACTCGGAAACCAATATTTTTGCTTGCCTGCTGGCACAGAAATACGGTGTGCCCAAAGTCATTCCACTTATCGAAAATGTAGACTATATCGATATTGCCCAGCGCATTGGCATAGACACCATCATCAACAAAAAACTGATTACCGCCAGCTATATCACCCGATTCACACTGGATGCAGAGGTTACAGACATCAAATGCCTGAGTAGTGTAGATGCTGATGCCCTTGAATTTATAGCAAAAGAAGGCACTCCTGTAACGCGTAAACCCATCAAAAACCTAAAAATGCCTAAAGGAGCCATTATTGGAGGTATCGTACGAGGAGAAGAGGGTTATATTGCAGTTGGCGATTTTCAAATCAAAGCCGGCGATAAGGTAGTGGTTTTTTCACTCCCTAAAGCTGTACATAAAGTTACGGCCCTGTTTAAATAAAAGCTTATGCGCTCAGCAATAAATTATCCCATAATTGGCAAGATCATAGGTATTCTTTTAATACTGGAAGGGATTTTCATGTTTCTTTCGCTACCTTTTTCAGTGCACTTCCAGGAGCCAAACCTTGACGCCATCAGGCTTTTTGTACCCGGGTTTGACTTTTGGCCGTTGGCGATATCCGGCGCTATAACTGCTTTTTTTGGTCTGTTTCTATTTTTGATTTTCCGGAAAGCTCCAAAAAGCATGAGCAAAAGAGAGGGCTACATTATTGTTAGTTTTTCATGGGTGATTATCTCTGTTTTTGGGTCTTGTCCATTATTTTTTGCCGGTGTAACCAGTTATGCGAATGCTTTTTTTGAGACGGTGTCTGGCTTTACAACAACAGGAGCTACCATACTTACGGATATTGAAGGTGTATCGAAAGGGCTGCTTTTCTGGCGGGCGCTTACTCACTGGATTGGCGGAATGGGAATTATTGTGCTTTCGCTGGCCATTCTTCCGGTATTAGGTATTGGAGGGATGTCTTTGTTTGTAGCCGAAGTTCCCGGACCCACCCCTGATAAGCTTCATCCGCGTATCACAGCTACAGCCAAAAGACTATGGGGGATTTATGTTTTGCTCACGTTTGTGGAAACGATTTTGCTGATGCTTGGAGGGATGGACTTGTTTGAGGGACTCTCGCATGCTTTTGCAACAATGGCTACCGGTGGTTTCTCTACACGTGATGCTTCCATTGCTGCCTTTTCACCCTACATTCAATATGTCATTCTTGTTTTTATGATCCTGGCAGGAACCAATTTTACACTTCACTATCTTGCTTTACACGGAAAACTGAAAGAAGTATTCCAGAATGAAGAATACAGGTATTACATAGGCTTGCTGGTTTTGGCTTCATTAATCATTACGTTGGTGTTGATTTTTAATGCGGGATTGCCTTTTGAACAAGCCATCAGAGATGCGCTTTTTCAGGTGGTGACTATTGTTACTACAACTGGATTTATTACGTCAGACTATCTTCTTTGGCCTGGATTTTTATGGATGCTGATATTTCTACTGATGTTCACGGGAGGAAGTGCCGGGAGTACAGGTGGGGGCATTAAAATTATGCGCCAATTATTAGTTCTGAAAAACAGTTTTCTGGAGCTAAAGCGAATAATCCATCCTAACGCTGTAATTCCGGTAAGGTTCAATGGCAGGACGGTACCTGGAAATGTGATGTATAATATCATGGCTTTCTTTGTGATTTACTTAATCATTTTTGCTATCAGTACCTTAATTATGTCTGCTATGGGATTGGATTTTGAAACTGCCATCGGTTCTACTGCCGCTACACTTGGAAATATTGGCCCCGGTATAGGTAATGTTGGCCCTGTAGATAACTATGCGAACATTCCCCTTGGCGGGAAGTGGTTTTTATCTTTCCTGATGATATTAGGGCGGCTTGAATTGTTTACCGTATTGATTATCTTATCTCCGGCTTTCTGGAGAAGGTAATCTCAACCTGATGTATTTGAGTTTAACATATTCATAAATGAAGCTTACAGACAATTTGGGTATTTTTGCATGTTAAATGCGAAAATAATGTACGATATAAATAATATTCTGGTCTCTGATGCAATTGGGCAGGAACACTTTGTTTGCGATTTAAAAAGCTGTAAGGGTGCATGCTGCGTTGAGGGTGATGCGGGGGCGCCTATAGAAGAAGATGAAATAAATATCCTGCAAAAGGAAATAGATAAAATTCAGCCCTATCTTACCGAAAATGGCAAAGCGGCTATTGAAAAACAAGGTGTTGCTGTAGAAGATTCTGATGGCGATGACGTTACCCCGCTCATAGAAGGCAAAGAATGCGCATACACAGTTTTTAACGACCAAGGGGTAGCCTCGTGCGGTATAGAAAAGGCTTTTGAAGCGGGCGCAACCTCTTTTCGCAAACCCATTTCATGCAACCTGTATCCGGTGCGTATCGGGAAATTGCGCAGCGGGCAGCTTACGGCCAACTATCATAAATGGGTAATTTGCAATCCTGCCTGCACTTTGGGTAATCAGCTCCGGATACCCATCTATAAATTTGTTAAAGACGCGCTTATACGTAACTTCGGGCAGGAGTGGTATGCCATGCTTGATGCTGCTGTAAAAAGAGGCTACTAAGTCGAAACAGTTGAAATGTGCTATTCTTTCATCCTGCTCCAGCTACAAAATAAATACCCGGAAAACAAATGATTTCCGGGCTTAATATCAATCGTACATATCACATTTCTATCCTTCTGCGCCAAATGATTCAGGGCGGGCCGCAGCCATATTTTCCAGCTCTTTGTCAATGTGGAAAATACCTCCTTTAGAATCCCCTGCAAGTTTAATTTTATCAAGAATGGTATTCATAGTGCTTTCTTCCTCTACCTGTTCTTCGATATACCACTGCAGAAATTGGGCCGTATTGTAGTCTTTAGCATTCAGCGCTACTTCATAACACTTATTGATTTCGCCGGTAATAAATTCTTCATGTGCCAGCACTTTTTCAAATAATGAGACAATATCACCATAATCCTCATCGGGCTTATCCAGAGCCTGCATTTTAGCATGACCACCACGGTCATTCAGGTAATGAATCATCTTACTCATGTGCATCTTTTCTTCCTCTGCCTGCGCATAAAGAAAATCAGCCGCCCCGTTGTATCCCTTCACCTCGCACCATGAAGCCATGGCAAGGTAAATACGGGAAGAATGTTCTTCGTTTTTAATCTGGTTATTCAGTTGCTTTTCTACGTTTTCTTTAATCATAATCTTATCTTTTTTGAATAAACAATGTTTGCTAACTATAAATAGAAATCATTTAATGGGTGACTTGTTCAATACACAAACATGTTCTTACAATTTGTTAACCTTTTAATGCTTCAGCACCTGTGGTAACTTCAAGAATTTCATTTGTAATCGCTTCCTGACGCGCTTTGTTGTATGATAACTGCAATTCTTTAACCAGGCTTGTTGCATTTTCTGTAGCCTGATGCATCGCCGTCATACGAGCTCCATGCTCAGAGGCATTGGAGTCGAGTAACGCCTTATAAAACTGAATTTTCAATGTTTTCGGGATAACTTCCTCTGTAATAGTTTTTTTATCAGGTTCAAAAATATACTCTTCGTAATCTTCATCATAATTAATATCATCATCCATGATCTCGTCGGTTTTCTCCTGGTCATCATGAATGCTTTCCAACGGCAGGAACTGCTCCGTGGATACTTCTTGCGAAGCGGCATTAATAAATTTATTATAGATCATCTCAACATGATCATAGTTTTTGTTTTTGAATGTTTCCATGATAATTTCAGCAATTTCAGAAGTTTTGGCAAAGCTCAGTTCATCATAGATATAATCATGATTTTCAACTACATTATAGTTGTTTTTTGTAAAATACTCCGTGGCTTTCTTACCGATCGTTATCAGGTTTACTTTTCCTTCTTTAAGGAGTGAAGGGTACTTTTCCTGAATATAATTTACGGTATGTTTTATTACGTTTGTATTGAACGCGCCACACAATCCTTTATTTGAAGTAAATACAACAATAAGGACATGCTCATTTTCCCGTTTTTGCAAAAAGGGTTGTTCATCGGTGCGGATGCTGTCACCCACATTGCCCATAATCTCCTGCAGCTTATTAGCATAGGGCCTCAGTGCCATGATGGCATTTTGCGCCTTACGTAACTTAGAAGCTGCAACAAGCTTCATCGCGCTGGTAATTTGCCGGGTTGATTTTACCGATTCAATACGTGTTCGTACTTCTTTTAAATTCGCCATCAGGAAAAACTTTTATGCTTCTTTTTCTGAAAACTTAGATGCCACTTCTTTAGCAACTTTAGTTATGGTTTCTGTAGCTTCATCCGTGAGTTTCCCTTCGGCCAGCACATCCATTACCTTTCGGTGCTGATCTTCCATCACAGTAAGGAAATCCGATTCAAATTCACGAA
Organism: uncultured Bacteroidales bacterium; assembly: GCA_964465045.1. Taxonomy (GTDB): domain Bacteria; phylum Bacteroidota; class Bacteroidia; order Bacteroidales; family JAIPAH01; genus JAIPAH01. The sequence continues at coordinate 12,949 of CAYXJS010000007.1, forward strand.
CTTTATTTATAGGTACTGTTTTGAGCAGTCCTTTTGTACCACAGAAAATAATGGCTACCTGGTGCTCTACTTTCATCGGCCGGTTCAGGCCTTGCTTCAGGATTTCCACATTCCGGCGTCCTTTGTCAAGAACGGATTGTGTAGCTTTATCAAGGTCAGACCCGAATTTGGCAAACGCTTCCAGCTCTCTGAACTGAGCCTGGTCAAGCTTAAGCGTTCCGGCTACTTTTTTCATGGATTTGATTTGCGCACTACCTCCCACACGAGATACCGAAATACCCACATTAATAGCCGGGCGCACTCCTGAGAGAAACAAGTCCGATTCCAGGAAAATCTGTCCGTCTGTAATGGAAATCACGTTGGTTGGGATGTAAGATGACACATCACCGGCCTGAGTTTCTATAATTGGCAACGCCGTAAGCGAACCTCCGCCTTTGACTTTATCCTGCAAAGGTTTTGGCAGGTCATTCATGTTTTTGGCTACTTTTTCATCGTTGATGATTTTGGCCGCCCTTTCCAGCAAGCGGGAGTGCAGATAAAACACATCTCCAGGATAAGCTTCGCGTCCTGGTGGGCGACGCAGCAAGAGTGATACTTCGCGATAAGCTACAGCTTGTTTTGAAAGGTCGTCGTAGATAACCAATGCATGCCGTCCTGTGTCTCTAAAATATTCGCCAATGGCAGCACCGGCATAAGGAGCATAGAACTGCATGGCAGCCGGATCAGCAGCCGTAGCCGATACAATTACTGTATAATCCATAGCGCCATTTTCCTGTAATGTTTTAGCGATTTGAGCTACCGTAGAGCCTTTCTGACCTACAGCAACATAAATACAATAGACAGGATCCCCCTTATCGTAATTGTCTTTTTGATTAATGATAGTATCAACAGCTATAGACGTTTTTCCGGTTTGCCGGTCGCCTATAATCAACTCACGCTGCCCCCTGCCAATCGGAATCATAGAGTCGATGGGTTTAATCCCTGTTTGCAATGGCTGATTTACGGGCTGGCGGTAAATTACGCCCGGCGCTTTACGCTCCATAGGCATTTCAAACACCTTTCCTTCAATGGGGCCTTTACCGTCTATTGGTTGCCCCAGCGTGTTGATAACTCTTCCCAAAAGCGGTTCTCCTACATTAATAGTGGATATTCGTCCGGTACGCTTAACCGTATGCCCTTCCTGGATGTCTCCTGCTTCACCCAACAATACCACACCAACGTTATCTTCTTCCAGGTTCAGCACAATGCCTTTCAGAGGGGAATCTTCAAATTCCACAATTTCGGCGGCCTGAGCATTGTTCAATCCATAAACACGGGCAATGCCGTCACCTACCTCCAAAACAGTGCCCACCTCTTCCAGCTCTGCTTCGCTTTTAAAGCCGGAAAGCTGTTGTCTGAGGATTGCGGATACTTCTGATGGTTTTATTTCTGCCATTGTATTTTATTTTTTCCTGTCATTTCTATGTCAATGATTTTCTTAATTCATTAAGTTGCTTCTTAATACTTGCATCATATTGCTGATTCTCGTATCTCAGCACAAACCCTCCGATAAGGTCTTGATTTACTTTTTCGGTCAGATTTACTTTACTTGCCTTAGTCTGTTCTTTCAGCACATCCAGAACCTGATTTCGGATATCTTTATTAAGTGCAACCACGCTTTCGATCTCAGTAGCCAGAATGTTGCTTTTAATATTATAGATCAGCTCATACTCCACGCTGATTTGCGGAACAGCCTGAGCGCGATTTTTCATGACGATAAGCTTTAAAAAGGCCAGCGTTAATGGCTCAATTTTATTCCCAAACACGGCTTCTATAGCAGAAGCTTTTTTGGCTGGAGGAATTACCTGGCTCGCCATCATGTTTTTAAATTCCTTATGCGCTATTGTTTTTCGCACAAGCAGCATGTCGTCAAAAACCTTGTCCTGAGCCTTATTCTCCTCAGCAAAGTCATACAATGCTTTAGCATATCGATGAGCGACTTTGACAATCTTCATATAATATGGTTTTTACACTACATCAAACTCGATTAATTGAATTTGATATCTTCTAAATATTTCTCTACCAGTTTTTCCTGTTCTTTGTCACCTGAAAGCTTTTCTCTCAGTATTTTTTCTGCAATATCAATGGAAAAACCGGCTAATTGTTTTTTCAGGTCGTCTACAGCGGCATCTTTTTCCTGACGCACTTCTTTTTTGGCCATTTCTAAGATTTTCCGACGCTGCTGCTCGGCTTCCTGCCTGGCTTCATTCATAAGCTTATCTTTACGGGCGCGGGCTTCTTTTAAAATTTGGTTTCGTTCCTGCTGAGCTTCCTGAATCATTTTTTCATTGTCAGCTTTCAGCTGTTTCATTTCTTCCTGCGCTTTTTCAGCAGAACGCAGCGCATCCTCAATTGACTGCTCCCGCTCATGCAGGGAGTTTATAATGGGTTTCCAGGCAAATTTCCCCAATATAAACAACAGCACACCGAAAATAACGATAGTCCAAAATACCAGACCTATACCAGGATATATCAGTTCCATAATCTCATTTTTTTTATTTAAAACTCCGGTCTTTCAGGCCAACCGCCAATGAAAGACCGGAGATGCTGATTGAGATTTTATAATACTACAATCAGCAAACAAATAACAATTGCAAAGAAGGCAACACCTTCAATAAGGGCTGCAGAAACAATCATACTAGCGCGAATATCACCGGCAGCTTCTGGCTGACGGGCAATTGATTCAACGGCGCTTTTACCGATTTTACCAATTCCGAATCCGGCAGCAATTACAACTATCGATGCTCCGATAGCGGCTCCCAAATATGCGAAGGGAGCGTAAGCTTCTGCTGCTTGCAATAAAATAGCTAAGGTTTCCATAATGCTACGTTTAAATTTATATTACGTGATTTTAATGAGCTTCTTCTTGAGACATACTGAAAAACAACGCTGATAATAGCGTAAAGACATATGCCTGAATAAATGCCACCAGCAATTCAAGCATACTGATAAATACTCCTAACAATACTGAAAATGGAGTTACGGCAAAGCCTACTTCCGGCTTTACGTTGCTAAAGATAAAGATTAGACTTACAAACCCAAGCTTTACAATATGTCCGGCTGTTATGTTTGCAAACAAACGAACAAGCAATGCAAAAGGTTTTGTCAATATACCCAGGATCTCCACTACCGGCATTAAAGGTACGGGTAGCTTTAAAAACCAGGGAACGCCCGGTGTGTCAAAAATATGTTTCCAATACCCTTTTGTGCCTCCGGCATTCGTAATAACAAATGTAAAAAGGGCCAGCACCATCGTTACTGCAATATTTCCGGTAACATTAGCGCCACCAGGGGCAATGGGCACAAGACCCAAAAGGTTGTTAGTGAAAATAAAGAAAAATACCGTTAACAAGTAAGGCATGAATTTTTTGTAATGCTTTTCGCCAATGGATGATTTGGCAATATCATCACGTACGAAGAGAATTAAAGGTTCTAAAAATGATTGGATTCCCTTTGGCGCTTCATATGTATGCTTTTTATAACGCCTGGCAATATACAGGAAAAGCCATGTAAGCAGAATAACACTAAAAAACATGGCAGCTACATTCTTGGTGATTGAAAAGTCTAAAGGCATTCCCGCTTCTTTATCCTCTTCCATTGTGCCGGGTTTAGTTTTCACTATTTTGCCTTTATTTATTCCTTTGTCTGCAATCATGTATCCTTTGTAAGAATCATGGCCGTGATGAAATTTACCACTGCTGAAAACATGCCATTCGCCTTCATCATAAAGGATAACCGGTAAATTCAAAGTTATTGACGTACCTTTATAATCTGCAATATGCCAACCATAATCATCAACAATATGGCCCAAAATCATTTTTCCGGCATTAAAGTCTTCATCGCCACCTCCTCCGGCTGCGTGTAGGTTCGGATGATAAAGAAACCCCACCATGAGGAGCAATATGAATGTGAATTTTCTACCTTTTTCCTGATTCATCGGATAACGTTAAATTTTTCACAATTTGAGAGTGCAATTTTACTAACTTTTAGCCAATTATTAAAAGAAATAATTAAATCCCATACCTTCTTCTTGTTAATATTTTGCATAAATCCAAATTACTGATATTCTAAAACACTGTAAAATCAATAAAATGCAAATATACACACTTCATATTTTTTAATTTTCATTAACAATTATCTTATTCGGAAAAGAAAGCAGGTAGATTATTATTACTTTCGTGATATCAGAAAAAATACTATGGCTATATCTTTATACACGGATGAGGCATTTATGCGACAGGCGCTTAAAGAAGCAGAATATGCTTTCGAAAAAGACGAAGTTCCTGTTGGCGCTATTGTGGTTTGTAACAACCAGGTAGTGGCAAAAGCCAGTAACGCTACAGAGCGACTTACAGATGTTACAGCACATGCTGAAATGCAGGCTTTAACGGCTGCAATGAATTATCTGGGTTCAAAATATCTGCAGGATTGTACTTTGTATGTAACCCTGGAGCCGTGCACAATGTGTGCAGGCGCACTTTACTGGTCTCAAATTGGCCGGATTGTGTATGCTGCCAAAGATGAAAAACGAGGATTCCGGGCTCATGCAGGAAAAGTGCTCCATCCTTCCACAAAATTAGCTGCCGGAGTGCTTGAAGAGGAATCACAACAACTGCTTCAGTCTTTTTTTCAAAAGAAAAGAACATGAACTTAGATAAAATCGTATCCTTTAAAAAGGAAATCAGTCAAGTAGCGAAAGCCGTTCTGCGTAGCGGATGGGGGGAAGCCACTTCCGGAAATTTTTCGTGGAATATCTCTGAGGTAATTGCTGTAAACAGCATGACGGATTTACCCCAAAGTGAATTTCAGCCAACGATGAATTCCTTCCCTGAGCTCGGCGGACAGGCGTTGCTTATATCCACTTCCGGAAGTCGCATGCGAACACTTGCTGATTCTTCTGATGACGGTTATTGCCTGCTGCTTATGTCTGCAGATGGCAAGAGTTATCAGTGTTTCGGAAGTAAAATGCAATCGTCAGAGGCAAAACCCACCTCAGAAATATCTGCTCATCTGGAAGTGCATCGTCATTTAAAAAGTGCTGGCCAACCCCATAAAGCAGTTTTGCATACGCATATGACCGAAGCTGTTATAGCAACCCATCATCCTGAATATAAATCTGAAAAGAAACTGAATTCTGTTTTGAGAGCCATGCAACCCGAAATGATGACTTTTCTTCCTTCTGGAGTGGGTGTTATTCCTTATGAATTGCCGGGTTCACAAGAAATAGGGAAAGCCACAGCCCGGAAAATCAAGGATTATGATGTTGTACTATGGGAAAAGCATGGATGCTTTTCGGTGGGAAGGTCTATGAATGAAGCTTTGGATAAACAAGAAATTGTTGCCAAATCACTCCAAGTGTTTTTTAAGTGCTTTCAATACGGGTTTCAACCGGAAGGACTAAGCGAAGAACAGCTTGCAGAGCTAACTTCAGAAAGATAAATTATAGTTGGTTTCTCTTAATTTATGTTGAAAAATTCAGTATGAATGTAATTTATGAAAATCGGCACGGCTGAACTATTTTTGGTATCTTTCGTTAAAAATCGCATTAAATGAAAGCAGAACGCATAAAGTATCCAGGTCAACGGGAAAGAAGAATTATATGGGCAGCCTTCAGAGCCTCATTAGAGGCCGGAAAACATAAATATAAACGAAGCGGAAAAAAAAGCCGAAGCCATTGGAACACGTTTGAAAAGCTTTTGTCGATCTTCAAATGGGGACTAAAACTATCAGGGCTCTATGAGCAAGGATTAAAAAATGCAACCAACGTCAGAACAGAGCACCTCACCCTTTACTTTGAAGACCTTCCTGAGGCTTTTGATGGATTTACAATTCTACACCTTACGGATTTACACATCGATGCTTTACCCGGACATGAAGAGAATATCCTAAAAGCACTAAAAGGAGAAAAGTATGATGTGGCATTTTTTACAGGCGATTATCGAAAAGGAACAAGTGGCTCGTTTCGTAGTATTATCAAGCCTATGAAACGATTAGCTGATAACCTTAACCCTGAATTCGGCAAATGGGCTGTATTAGGCAATCATGATACTTATCTGATGTCTGAATATGAAAACGCGGTAGGGATAAATTTATTGGTGAATGAATCAGCCGTTTTGGAAAAAGAGGGACAAAAAATCATTGTTACCGGCACGGATGATCCGTATTACTATTTTTCTGAACAAGCCATAATTGCACTCGAAAGGAATTTTAAGGCTTTTAAAATTGCCTTAGTGCATACAAGCGAACTCAGAGACTATGCTGCAGCAAACGGATATCGCCTGTACTTATCTGGCCATACCCATGGTGGACAGATATGTTTACCGGGCGGAAAGGCAATACTTACCCACCAGTTTGAAGGAAACGAGTATGTATCCGGGTTGTGGAATTACAAAAACATGCTCGGATATACAAGCCGTGGTTGTGGCGTTTCGGGGATGCCCGTTCGTTTTAATTGTCCTCCGGAAGTGACCCTGTTAACGCTGAAACGAACTGAAAAGCAGAATAGCTAAAGCAATGATGCTCTGATGTGTTATTTTTGTTAATTTAGCCCCGAAAAATCAGGACGTATGCCCAAAACGGAAGATCGATACTATAAACGAAAGTTAAAAAGCGCTCAAATCACCACTTTGATGAGTATCACCATGGTGCTCTTTGTGTTAGGAGTGTTGGGTACAATCATTTTGCATGCGCAAAAAGTATCTGAATACGTACGTGAAAATATCGGCTTCACCATCACCATGAATAATGATGTGGATGAAATGGAAGTTATTCGTTTTAAGAAAAAACTGGAGGTTCGTGATTTTGTAAAGCATGCCAGGCATACCTCTGTAGAAGAAGCTGCAGAAGAGTTAAAGCAGGAGCTGGGCGAGGATTTTATCGGCTTTTTGGGATACAACCCCTTATCGCCCACTATTGATGTAAGATTACATGCCGCCTATGCCCGTAGCGACAGCCTGAAAAAAATTGAACAAAACCTGATGAGAAACAGTGCAGTAAAAGAAGTCAGTTATCAGGAATCAATGGTACAAACCATCAATGACAATATAGAAAAATTAAGTATTCTATTGTTAATATTTAGTGTTTTGCTGATGCTTATCGCTTTTGCGCTGATTAACAATACCATCAGGCTGGCTGTTTATTCTCGAAGGTTTTTGATCAGAACCATGCAGCTTGTGGGAGCAACACAGGGATTTATACGCAGACCTTTTTTAAAACAGGGGCTGTTTTATGGTTTTTTTGGCGCCTTAATTACCATTTTCTTGATGGGCACGCTGGTTTATTTTGCGCAAACCCGTATTCCTGAAATCCTTGATTTAACCCATCTGAATGTTTATGGAATAATTGCCGGTAGTGTTTTTGTAGTCGGTCTTCTTATTTCATGGATTTCTACTTTCTTTGCAGTTAGAAAATATCTGAATATTAAAAACGACAAATTATATCAATAAACTTATGGCAACATCTTCGAAAAATAAAAGCAACCATGAAAAAAAGCTTGTAGAATCAGGCAAGTTTGCTTTTGGAAAAAAGAACTATACTTTGATGTTTATCGGATTAGGCTTGCTTTTCCTTGGTTATATTTTAATGATCGGCGGAGGAAGCGACAATCCTAACGAGTTCAGTTATGATATTTTTAATTTTCAAAGGTTAACATTGGCTCCGATTTTGGTTCTCGCAGGCTTTGCTGTTGAGATTTTCGCTATTATGATTAAATCCGATTAAACGCATTTCATGAATTGGTTAGAAGCTTTAATAATGGGCATCATCCAGGGCCTCACTGAATTTTTGCCCGTTAGCAGCAGCGGACACCTGGAGCTCAGCAAAGTGGCTATGGGTGTGAATGTTGAGGAAAGTTTGCTTTTTACCGTCGTAGTGCATGGCGCTACGGTGCTTAGTACCATTGTCGTGTTCAGAAACGACCTTGCTCAAATCATAGCGGGATTTTTTCGTTTTAAGTGGGATGAGAATATGCAATATGTTGTCAAAATAGTGATTTCCATGATCCCGGTGCTGATTGTAGGCCTGTTTTTTAAAGAGCAGGTAGAAAGTCTCTTTACGGGTAATTTGCTTTTGGTAGGGGTTATGCTGTTGGTAACAGCTACACTGTTAGCGTTTACTTATTTTGCCCGCCCCAGAGCTAAAAAAGTATCATTCAAGGATGCTTTCATTATCGGAATTTCGCAGGCTTTTGCTGTAATCCCAGGCATTTCACGTTCAGGGTCTACCATTGCAACCGGTTTGCTGCTGGCTAATCAGAAAGAAAATGTAGCCCGCTTTTCATTTCTTATGGTGCTGGTGCCAATTATCGGGGCCAATATCCTGGATATCGCTGATAAAGCCGGGAAATTACAAGTGGAAAGTGGCGTATTGCCCTTAATTGTAGGTTTTTTGGCAGCTTTTGTTTCAGGGCTTATTGCCTGCCGGTGGATGATAAACATTGTAAAAAAGGGAAAGCTGATTTATTTTGCTATCTACTGTACTGTAGTCGGCACAGCTTCTATTATTATTTATTTCGTTGCCTGATATTTATAATTTCAGTTTAATAAGTTCGCATGTTTCTAAGTTTTTAGGTTAAGGGATTGAAAATATACAACTTAATTCTTGGCAATACTGAGTTAATAATATTCTGATAACTGGCATATTACGTCATTTAGTAAAAAAATGATCTTTTTATACCAAAGTCAATTATGAATGAACCAACTTTTGATTTTCCTGAGGGTGAAATTTTGCTCGTGGATAAACCCCTTAACTGGACCTCTTTTGATGTGGTAAATAAAATCCGTTATCAAATCAGGCATCATCTTCATATGCGTAAGATCAAAGTAGGCCATGCCGGAACATTAGACCCATTGGCTACGGGATTGTTGATTATATGCACCGGTAAAAAAACCCGGCAATTAGACCAGTTCCAGGTTGAAGAAAAAGAATACACGGGTACCGTAGAACTTGGAAGAGAAACGCCTTCGTATGATTTGGAAACTGAAACGTCCAAAAGGCATTCATTAGAGAGCCTTTCAGAAACACAACTACATGAAGCGGCAAGGAATTTCATCGGTGTTCAAAAACAACGTCCTCCCGCATTTTCAGCAAAAAAAATAGACGGGAAAAGAGCCTACAATTATGCTCGTAAAAATGAAGAGGTAGAAATTAAGGAGCGTGAGGTATTTATTAAAAATTTTTCAATTATCAGGGTGAACTGGCCACATGTTGATTTCAAGGTAACATGCAGTAAAGGAACCTACATTCGGTCATTAGCGCATGATTTTGGCAAGGCGTTGAATAACGGAGCGTGTCTTGTTTCATTAAGGCGTATACGTTCAGGAGATTTTCATATTAAAAATGCCTGGCAACTTGACGATTTATTTGAGCAAATAGCGTTACAAAAATCGCCTGATAGGGTAGATGCTGTTATATTCGATTTTAACCGTACGCTTTATGATCCCGAAAAGGAAAAACTAATGGAAGGCGCCCGAAGGCTGCTTAATTCACTGAAGAAACGCAGTATTAAAATGGCTCTGTTAAGTATAACATCCTCTGATAACCGAGAACAATTAATAGCCAGCCTGGATTTAGAACCATATTTTACAGAAATCCTGATAATAGACCAAACCAAGAAACCGGAGCATTTCAGGGCATTAAGTCAAAAACTGCAAACCGAACCCGAAAAATGCCTTGTAATTGGCGACCGAATCAAACAGGAAATCCACAATGCCAACCTGGCCGGGATGAAAACATGCTGGTTACAGCGGGGAAAATTCAAAGCGGAAACACCTGAAATACAGAACGAAATACCCGATTATACCGTGAATAACCTTGATGAGGTCTTTCAGTTTCTTTGAAAAAAGAAAATTCATACAATATTTCTCCACTTTCATACGTTGTCATACTGACGCACGCCGGGAGTTGTTTCTAAAAGAAATCACTTGCAAATGATTGAAATATTTATTACTTTTGCAATCTTTTTAGGCGTTCTATAAACCGTTTAATGACTTGATTTTATGAAGCTTTCAGCATTTAAATATGACTTACCAAAGGATTTAATTGCATCGGAACCACCAAAGGACAGAGATGAATCCAGGTTAATGGTGCTAAACAGAAAAGAACAGACTATTAAACATAAAATGTTCCGGGATGTGGTAAACTACTTTGGTGAAGGAGATGTTTTTGTAATAAACAACACTAAAGTATTTCCGGCCTTGTTAACCGGAGAAAAAGAAAAGACCGGAGCCAAAATTACCGTATTTCTGCTTCGCGAGCTCAACCCGGAATCCCGTCTATGGGATGTGTTGGTAGACCCGGCAAGGAAAATCCGCATTGGCAATAAATTGTATTTTGGAGAAGATGATTCATTAGTGGCAGAGGTTATTGATAACACAACTTCACGCGGACGAACGCTACGGTTTTTATTTGACGGACCTTACGAAGATTTTAAGAAAACAATAGAGACATTAGGAAAAACACCCATCCCGTCAGAATTACAGCGAATCCGGGGCATCCTGCCAGAAGACCGGGAGCGATATCAAACCATTTATGCAAAACATGAAGGCGCCGTGGCAGCGCCCAGCGCCGGACTGCATTTCAGCAGGGAGCTAATGAAAAGGCTGGAACTGGAAGGGGTTTCTTTTGCTGAAATTACCTTACATGCCGGACTTGGAAATTTCAGAGGTATTGAGGTGGAAGACCTTACCAAACATAAGATGGACTCTGAAGAGATGTTTATCCACTCAGACACGGCAGAAAGAGTAAACACGGCCAAGAAAAACCGCAATCATATATGTGCTGTTGGAACCACTTCCATGAAGGCTATAGAATCCTCCGTCTCGATTTCAGGCCTGCTTAAACCGTTTAAAGGCTGGACCAATAAATTTATCTTCCCGCCTTATGAATTCAGCGTGGCCGATTCTATGATAACAAACCTGCATCTGCCTCAGTCGTCTATGTTGATGTTGGTATCCGCCTTCGGGGGTTATGATTTCATTATGGAAGCTTACAGAGAAGCTGTTAAGGAAAAATATCGCTTTTTTACTTATGGCGATGCCATGCTGATTCTTTAAGCGTATTTTCCTGAAAATATTTGGGTAACTTACTACGGGATATGGCTTTAAAGAGAAATGTAATTATTGTAGCAGGTGGCAGTGGCAAAAGAATGCAGAGCCAGTTACCCAAACAATTTCTGACACTGGCAGGAAAACCGGTTTTAATGCATACACTTGATGTGTTTTTTCAAACCCTGAAAGGAACGCCCCATCAAATTGTATTGGCACTGCCTGAGACCCAAATAGAAAAATGGGAATGGCTATGCCGGAAACATCACTGTAATATTCCACATCTAATCGTTAAAGGCGGATCTCAACGATTTTTTTCTGTTAAAAACGCCCTTGAGAAAATCACTGATGGCAGCCTTGTAGCCATTCACGATGGCGTGCGCCCCATGGTTTTTAAAGAGGTTATCAGGCGGTGTTTTGATGTGGCCGAAAAGTCTGGAACGGCTGTCCCTGTAGTTCAGATATCTGAATCCATGAGGAAAATAGAGCGTCAGCATTCTGCTGTTGTAAGCAGAGCAAATTATGTGCTTGTGCAAACGCCACAAGTTTTTCACAGCACCCTCATCAAAAAAGCATACCAGATTCCCTATACTGAACAATTTACCGATGATGCTTCGGTTGCAGAGTTTTACGGAGAGAATATCACCCTCGTGGAAGGAAATCAGGAAAATATTAAAATTACCTTACCTTCTGATTTAAAATATGCAGAGTGGCTCATCTGCGAAGTTAAAAACACTAAATAAAAAACCCCGGCGGGTAATTCCTGCCCGGGTATTGAATAAACCTTTAATATAACATTTTTAGCGCAACTCAATGTATGTTTGCGACAGCTTTCCTTCTTTTGAGTAGATATCAATTGTGTACTGGCCTTTTTCCAGATTTTTATCCGGGTTTGGATTTTCCCAGTAGATACACTTTCTAAAACTTTCTCCCTGATAATTGATGATTTCTTTCATCGTAAACTGCAGCGTTTCCTCATCATCCAAATCAAATGAGTAAGCATCGGATTCTGCAGGCGTAATAACTTCTCCGGCCGGGTTAGCAATCCTGAAATAGAGCACTTTCTCGCCGCTTTCGGTCAACTCATTCTCTTCTACCGTGAAACAAATTTTCATTTTATCTGTGCGATGGGCTTTATCGGTTTCTTTTTCGTTATCAAACCATGTGTTTTTGATTCCTACTGCATCAATATCAAAAACCCTTAATACTGAAGCTCTTTTAACCTTTTTATTCAGATTTTCTCTCTCTATGCCCAAACTTTGGGTCAATTCCTGCTCTTTACGGTATTTGTTTTTGATTTCTTTGTTTTCGAGCGCCAACTCTTTGTTTACGCGATACAATGAATCAATCTGCACCAGATATCCCTGAGCCACCTTTCTGAGCTGACTCAGTTTCTTCTGCACCTTATAATACTCCCACTTGGTTTCCAGAAGCTCTTTTATTTCTTTGGCATTTTCCTCAATAACGCTGTCTTTGGCATCCAATGAATCCGTTAGCGTATTATATTCGCTTTTCACGGAATTGTGTTCTGTCATTAAAGAGTCCAGTTCCCGTTCAAAAAAGACTTTTTGTTGTTGTTTGTCATCTTTCAGTTCCTTTACTTCAGAAGAAGTATTCATATACAGGTATCCTACTACTAAAGTTGCTACCAGCGCAATGATAAACAGAATCATCCATATCAACAGATTCCGGTTATTCTTTTTGGGTGGAACTTGTTGTGACGTTTGATTATTTTTGTTTTCTTCTATGTCAGCCATCTTTTTTGTTTTTTTGGTTTCCAAATCAGTTCATGAATATAAGCAAAAATACGAAAAAAAGCAAGATTCTGGTTTATTGCACTTGTAATAACACCGTTTTTTCCTGTAATTTTGCAAAATATTAAATATTATTAACATGAGTTCTGGAAAAAAGAAAAATAAACACCCTAATATCAATACCAATTCTTTTCTGAAAACGGTTTTATCTGTGTTCACTTATAACCCATATCAAGCCTATAATTTCAGGCAAGTTGCACACGCATTGGGCATTAGTGATAAACCAACACGCAACCTGATTAAGCAAATGCTGAATAACCTGGCCGATAGCGAAGCTTTGATTCCGGTTTCCCGCGGAAGGTTTAAGCTAAACCCCGGCAATATCAGTCCGGAAGTAAAAAATGCCGTAATAAAGGGGCGTGTGGATATGAAGCAAACCGGCAAAGCCTATGTGTTAAGCAAAGAAGTGGATGACGACGTCTTTATTTCCTTTAACAACACAAATCATGCTTTGCACGGCGATTTAGTAGAAGTACAATTATTTCCAAAACGGAGGGGAAAAAAGCTGGAAGGCCAGATTCGCAGCATATTAAAGCGAAACAAAACAGAATTTGTAGGTACGGTGGAGAAAAGCAATAATTATGCTTTTTTGATTGCCGACAATAAAAATATGCCTGTAGATATTTATATCCCCAAAGAAAAGCAACACAAAGTAAAAAACGGCCAAAAAGCTATAGCCCGCATCACAGACTGGCCAGATCACTTGAATAATCCATTCGGGGAGATTGTGCAAGTTTTGGGAACTCCCGGCAATAATGAAGTGGAAATGAATTCGATTTTATCGGAATTTGATTTTCCGTTAAAATTCCCCAAAGAAGTGCTAAAAGAAACCGACCAAATCGGGGAAACGATTTCAGAAAAAGAAAAAAAATCGCGGAGAGATTTCAGGGAAGTATTTACCTGCACGATTGATCCGGCAGATGCTAAAGATTTTGATGATGCTCTTTCCATAGAAAAAACCAACGACGGATTGTGGCAAATCGGCATACATATTGCTGATGTTTCGCATTATATCAAGCCTGGCAGCGCGTTAGACAAAGAAGCTTTTAAACGAGCTACTTCCGTTTATTTGGTAGACCGCGTTGTGCCTATGCTTCCGGAAAAATTATCCAACAAAGTTTGCTCTTTGAGACCTGAAGAGGAAAAGCTGACCTTTTCTGCCGTTTTTGATATGGATGAAACCGGAAATGTTCACAACCAATGGTTTGGAAAAACTTTGATAAAGTCTGATAGACGATTTGTTTATGACGAAGTACAGCAAATTATTGAATCCGGTGAAGGTGCGTATGCTTCTGAAATTCTCCTGCTTAACAATATAGCACAAAAACTCAGGAATGACCGCTTCCGGAAAGGATCAATCAATTTTAAATCCACGGAAGTGAAATTTGATTTGGATGAAACTGGAAAACCTATAGGGGCCCATATTAAAGAACAAAAGGAATCAAACCAGTTGGTAGAGGAATTTATGCTTTTAGCCAACCGGAAAGTAGCAGAGAAAATGGCCCGGCGCAGGGGAAAACAAAAACCGCGTACTTTTGTATTTCGTGTACATGACGAACCTAACCCCGAAAAACTGCAGGCGCTTACAAGCTTTGTAAATCGGTTAGGATATAAAATGCAAACCAATTCCAGAATGGGACTTGCTAAGTCTTTCAATCAGCTCTTTGAGCAAGTGGAAGGCAAAGGCGAGGAAAACATGATTGAGACTATTGCTGTAAGAACGATGGCGAAAGCCGAATATTCTGTTCAAAATATCGGGCATTATGGCTTGGCGTTTAAATATTATACTCACTTTACTTCTCCAATCCGCCGTTATCCTGACTTGATGGTACACCGATTGCTTGAGCGAAGCCTGAAGAAAATGCAGGACGTCAATGCAGCAGAATTTGAGGATAAGTGCATTCACGCTTCTGAGGTGGAACGAAAAGCTATTGAAGCTGAACGGGCATCAGTAAAATATAAACAGGTAGAATACATGCTCGGCCAGGTAGGCAAAGAATTTAATGGTATTGTATCAGGGGTGAGTAAATGGGGGCTATTTGTTCAGTTAGACGAAGCGAAAGCGGAAGGATTGATTCCTTTAGGGGAAATGGATGATGATTTTTATATTCTGGATGATGAAAACTACCGGGTTGTAGGCCGAAAACACGGAGATACTTACAGCCTTGGCGACCGGATACGGATACGCATCCAAAGCATTGATCTGAAGAAAAAGCAGATGAACTTTGCTTTAGTGAATTAACTGTTACATAAGCTTTTTATAGGCCTGCCACCAGCGGTCTGGCAATTCATCTGAAGTAGCTTTTTTATAGTCTTCAAACGTACACGGCACGATATAGTGCCGCTCATATTTTAGTTGAATGTTCTCCGGGCTCATTACCTGCATCCACCAACGGTCGCTTGATTTACTTTTGAAGAAAAGCAGATCTTCAGAGAAGTCCCCCATCTGAACACGATATTTAATAAAATTATCGTCGGTTTCTGTCGGGAATTCGTTGCGACGATGGTAAACGCCTTCTATGAAATACCAAATCATCTGGGCGACAAGATGGGCCGTTTGCCCGTAATTATCACGGTCCGGATTGTATTCGTAGAATCCGGCTGAAGTAAGTTTTTCAGAAACCCCGGCGTACCATGCTAACTGGCAAGCCTCCTCACCGTAAAAACCATTGGGTGTTACATTATAATTTCCCGGAGCATCAGACTGCCTGATTGCCGAAATATCGAAAGAAAGCATATCTGAATTCCGCATCAGCGGTTCGGCAGATTTAAAATTACCACGAATTTCACCAAGCCTGAAAGTATCGAAATACAAATTATTCATCAATTCAATAGCTTCCACATCCACAAAATAAGTTTGGTAACCAATGCTGGTGTAATTAAAAAGAAAATTTGGCTGGTGAAGAATAATTTTACTGAGGTAAGACTGAGCATGGAGTTCTTTCTGTGTATCACCCAAATCAAACCTTGGATCAACCGCAGCGATATTTATAATCTGCCCGTTAGTTTCATAAGCACGATAGTTAGCAAAGGTTAGATCCTGGCTTCCGCCGATGATGACCGGAATAACCTTGTTGTCTAGCAAAGTAGAAACTGCTGAAGCAAGTGCAAAATAAGTATCATTTAGAGAATCTCCGAGTATCAGGTTGCCGAGATCAGCAATACGAGCCTGATAATCACCGGGGAAAAGCTGATAAAGAAATTTGCGTATATCGTCAGGCCCTTTTCTGCATCCCGGATTATTTTGGGCCCCTCTTTCTTCAGGTACTCCTATCAAAGCTATATCAAGCGATCCGATATCAGGAAACACTTCCTTTTCTGTATATTTTTGAAAAGCATCCCCAAACCTCGGACGTTTTTCATTAAAAGAAAACCATGACACGTCAAACGGTTCAAAATAGATGGATATATCCATTGGCTATTTATTTTATTTGCTTTTCTTTTTACGTGTAGTTTTCTTTTTTGTTCCTGATTCTTTAATGATTTTTTTGCAATCATCGAGTGTTAGCTCCTTTGCGTCCTTATCCTTGGGGATTTTGTAATTTTTCTTTTTGTGGGAGATGTATGGACCCCATCGTCCGTTGAGTACTTGTATATCTTCATCATCAAATGTTTTGATATACTTGTTGCGATCTATTTCGCGTTTTTCCTCAATAAGTTCTATAGCTCTTTTTTCATTTATGGAAGAAGGATCATCTTCTTTTTTTAACGATACAAATTTGCCTTTGTGCTTTACATAAGGTCCGAACCGACCGATAGAAACCATAACTTCTTCTCCTTCGTATGTACCAACTTGCCGTGGAAACTTAAACAGATCCAGCGCTTCTTCAAAGGTGATCGTTTCAATGCTTTGATTTTTTCTCAGCCCGGCAAATTGAGGTTTTTTGTCTTCCTCCCGATCGCCTATTTGAACCATGGGGCCATATCTGCCAATGCGCGCATAAATATTTCTTCCCGATTTAGGATCAGTTCCCAGAAGCCTTTCACCTTTCACCTTTTCAGAGTTTTCCATGGTTTTTTCTACTTTTTCATGAAAAGGATTATAGAAGGATTTTATCATGCGGTTCCATTCTTTCAATCCCTGCGCAATTTCATCAAATTCCTTTTCCACTTTCGCGGTAAAATTGTAGTCCATGATATTATCGAAATACTCAATCAAAAACTGGGTTACCAGCGTTCCGATATCTGTAGGTATAAGCTTACCCTTGCTGGCTCCGAACTTCTCTGTTTTTTGTTGCGATGAAATTTTGCCATTCTTCAGGATATAAACCTGATGCTTTCTTTCTTTTCCTTCATCCTCTCCTTTTTCAACATATTGACGCTTTTGAATGGTTGAAATTGTAGGAGCATAAGTAGAAGGCCGTCCAATCCCTAATTCTTCAAGTTTTTTAACCAAACTGGCTTCTGTATATCTTGGCGGAGGAGAACTAAAGCGTTGTAATGCTTCCATGTGATTCAACTGCAACTGCTGTCCTTTCGTAATGGGGGGTAGCATACCTTTTTGTTCTTCTGCTTCCTGCTCATCTTCATCACGTGATTCAAGGTACACTTTCAAAAAACCATCAAATTTGATGATTTCACCCTTAGCTACAAATTGTTCTTTCGCTTTGGAGACATCGATTTTTACTGTAGTACGCTCAAGAAGGGCATCACTCATTTGAGAGGCAATTGTACGCTTCCAGATCAGATCATAAAGTTTTTTCTGGTCATGCGTGCTGCCGGCAGTATGTTTTTTAAGATTAGTTGGCCTAATAGATTCGTGCGCTTCCTGTGCGCCTTTTATCTTAGAGGCAAACTTTCTTGTTTTCGCATACTTTTCTCCATAAGAATCCACAATCTCTTCATGTGCCATTTTTAATGCCATATTCGAGAGGTTGGTGGAGTCGGTTCTCATATAGGTTATAATACCGGCCTCATAAAGTTGCTGAGCAATCAGCATGGTTTTGCTCACCGAGAAACTGAGTTTACGGGCAGCTTCCTGCTGCAGCGTGGAGGTAGTGAATGGCGGAGCGGGAGATTTTTTTCCGGGTTTTTTCTCTATATCAGCTATATGAAATTCTGACCCGGCAGCTTTTTCAAGAAACGCTTTTGCTTTAGCCTCATCCTGAAATCTTACCGGAAGCTCTGCTTTCATTTCATGGGTGCGATCATCCCTTTCAACTATAAAAAGAGCCGTGACTTTAAAGGAAGAAGCAGGCTTGAAAGCTTTGATTTCCTGCTCTCTTTCCACAATAAGTCTTACAGCAACCGACTGCACACGTCCGGCTGAAAGCGAGGGTTTTACTTTCCTCCATAGTAAGGGCGATAACTCAAAACCTACAAGCCTGTCAAGAACGCGACGTGCTTGTTGCGCATCCACCAGATTCTCGTCGATCCCTCTGGGATTTTTAATGGCTACAGTAATGGCCGACTTTGTGATTTCGTGAAAAACAATACGCTGAGTCTTTTCCTTTTTCAGGTTTAAAACCTCAGCCAGATGCCAGGCTATAGCCTCTCCCTCGCGGTCCTCATCTGATGCCAGCCAGACTGTCTCTGCTTCTTTTGCCAGCTTTTTTAATTCTGTAATGACCTTTTTCTTGTCAGCAGATATTTCATACACAGGCTTAAACCCATTTTCAATTTCCACGCCCTGGTTTTTTTTAGCCAGGTCGCGCACATGTCCATAACTGGATTTAACGAGATAATCCTTTCCTAAAAACTTCTCAATAGTTTTGGCTTTAGCCGGAGACTCAACGATTACAAGATTTTTCACCATGGTGACTGTTGCTTCTTAGTTCCGTGCAAAAGTATAATTATTACAAAAACTTCATTATCCTTAATTAAAAAAAACAACATTACCGATGTTGTGTTAATAATAAGTTAAAAAACGAATGTGATTAACATTATGGTCTGATTAATAGTTTATCCCGTGTATTTTAAAAACCATATATTTGGATATTAAGATTTTTGCCTTAATTTTGGGCTTTTAAAGCCTGAACCTTGTTTACAAAGTATTAATGATAAATGAACATTCTCGATGAATAAAATGAAACAATTAACCCTCAGTAAGTTATTGGTGCTTTCAATGATAGCATTATTTACCGCCTCTTGTGTTCCGCAGAAGCAAATTAAGTATTTGCAGTCTGCCGCTGAAGAAGACACATTAAAGGTCCGCGATTTTTCGGCTGAAAGCCCCGAAAGTTATAGAGTACAATCCGGGGATAATCTATACATCCAGGTAATGAGTATGGATGATCAGACCAATCAATTATTTGGGAACAATCAAAGCAACCGTACTCAATCGAATAGCGACCTGGGTGTATATCTGCAAAGTTATACGGTAGATAAAGACGGAAAAATAGACTTCCCGATAGTAGATAAAATTCCTGTTGAAGACCTTACTGTAGAAGAGATAAGAGTGAAAATACAATCGATTGTAGATGAGTATTTGGTAGGAGCTACTGTTTTTGTAAAGATGGTAAACTTTAATATAACCATTTTGGGCGAGGTTAGAAGGCCAGGCAAGTTTAAGGTATATCAGGATCAAATTAATATTTTTGAAGCTGTAGCCATGGCTGGTGATTTAACTGATTTTGCCGCCCGGAATCAAGTTAAACTGGTTAGAAAAACCGAAGATGGATTTCGGATATATGAAATTAATTTAACGCAGGATGACATCGTTGCCTCAGACCATTATCAAATTTTACCAAATGATATATTGTATGTTGAACCTCTTAAGATTAAACAATTTGGGTTTTCAACGTTCCCGTACTCTATCATCTTCTCCACAATTAGCGCTACATTACTCATTTTAAATTATTTAAACTAATGAACGAAGAACTGAAGAATTATAACGGTTTTGGCCAGCAAGAGGAGCAGGAATCCATCGATTTACGTGCGATATTGTTTAAAGTTATTGCAAATTGGTATCTCTTTGTGATTACAGTCGGAATTGCATTAGCTGTAGCATTTTTATTCAATAAGTACAGCAAAACGGTTTATGAAGTTAGCGCCACTGTTTTGGTGAAGGATGATCAGGGTAGTTTTTCTGCTCAGGAGTTAATTGGATTAAATATTAATAATGATAAACAAAATCTGGAAAATGAAATTGGCATACTAAAGTCATATGCCCTGGTTAACCGAACAATAAAAGAACTGGATTTTAATGTTTCATACTTTACAGAAGATAATTTTATTGTTCAGGAAAAGTACAAAGATCCCCCTTTCAAGGTTGAGTTTGATCGCACTCATCCGCAAGTTACTGGTATTCCTTTTAACATAAGAATTTTAGATGAAAACCAATTTGAAGTAGAATTTGAAGCTAATTCATTTTCAACATATGACTATAGTGAATACATTTCAGGTGAAAGCACAGATAAAGAATATACATTTAAAGAAAAATTTCAAGCCGGACAATGGATTGAAAGCCCCTATTTTAAGTTCAAGATTACTGGAATCAGTTCAGATGCCGTTGATTCTAAGTCCAAAAAGTTTTTTCAGTTTAACAACATCAATAACCTGACCAGGCGTTTTCAAGGTTTTACTGTCGAGCCAATAAACAGAGAAGCTTCCATTATTAAACTATCCATTGAGGGGAAGAATAAAGAAAAATCAGTTGAATTCCTGAACAAACTTACAGAAGTTTATCTTGATCGGGGTTTAGAGCGTAAAAATCAGATTGCTACAAACACGATAGAGTTTATTGACGAGCAATTGGTAGACATTAAAGACTCCCTTCAAATTTCTGAAACCACGTTACAAGATTTCCGTCTGGAAAATGAAGTCATGAACTTAGAATTTCAGGCGGAGCAATTGTTTGAAAAGATGAGTGATTTGCAAAATCAGAAAGCAGAGTTGCATGTGAAATCAAAATATTATCAGTACTTAAAGAATTATGTGAAAATCAATGAATCCGGTAATTTCGATGATGTTATTGTTCCATCCTCTATGGGTATTGAAGATCCTGTGTTGGCTGAACTTATTAACAGATTAACAGAACTGTATTCAGAAAAGGCTCGTTTATCGTTTTCAACAAAGAAAGCTAATGTGCTAACAGGACAAATAGATGCAAAAATCAGACTTACCAAAGAAACCATTCTTGAAAATGTAAATAGCATCATAAGCACATCCGAAATCGCTATAGAAGATATAAACCAGCGAATCAGTGAAATCGATAGCCGTGTAGCACAGCTTCCCCGGAATCAAAGAAGGCTTTTTAATATCGAAAGGCAGTTTACGCTTCTTGATAACATATACACCTTTTTAATGCAAAAGCGTTCAGATGCCCAAATCACCAAAGCATCCAACC
>CAYXJS010000008.1:0-33553 GCA_964465045.1 uncultured Bacteroidales bacterium
GTAAAGAACGCTTCCTTTTAAAGCGGGTGCAAAGATAGAAATAGTTTTGGTTATAACAACTCGCGGATTGAATAGAATTGTTCTTAATTTTGCGGTTTACACATATAGAATTTTAGTGGCTCATTTTAGACTTTAATAATCAAGGAAATGAATAAAAATAATTTATACCTGACCGGGATATTGCTTATTATAAGTATTGTGTCTTTAGCTCAGAATACCGATCAAAATGATAACAAAGCAGGAAGTTTTTTTGTAGGTGGTAATTTGGGGCTGCAATTTGGAACGGTTACTCTGATAGATGTTTCTCCAATGGCAGGGTATTATTTTACAGATAACTGGTCTATGGGTATAGGAGCTACTTACAAGTATTACCGTTATACTTTATTAGACAGCAAATTTGTATCTACATACTATGGTGGAAGAGCATTTACCCGTTATCAGCTTAAAAGCAACAGCATTGATCTTTTGAATCATTTGTTTCTGCACGGAGAATATGAACTTTTAAATTTTAGATTTGAACCAGAGGGACAAGGTAATGAATACGAAAACACTAAGGTTGAAAGCTATTTTATTGGAGGTGGTTATAATGCTCCATTAAGCAGGAAAGTCAATGCCCATATTTTATTGCTATACAACCTTAATGATACCGCAGATTCTCCGTATGATAATCCTGTAATTCGTGTTGGAGTGACCGTCAGGCTATAATAACCGGAATATGTTGTTTGGTAATTAAACACTATTAATAAATCTGTGTTATAAAAGATGCAGCAGAGGGTTATGAATTTTTATTAGTTTAGGGTTAGATTAAGAGTCATGGAAGAGCAATATTATGATGGTCAGGAAATTACCTCCTTGCTGCAGAGGTATAAATCAGGAGATAAGCAGGTTTATGACAAGCTATTCAAAGCTGTTTATCAACAACTTAAAAAGGTTGCGCACAACATCCGTTTTCATCACATCGATTATCAAACATTAAATACTACTGCCCTGGTTCATGAAGCCTATTTGAAACTGCTGGGAAGCAATGCTTCAATGAACTGGGAAAACAGGCGCCATTTTTTTTCATTGGCAGCAAAAGTTATTCGGCAGATTCTGATAGACAGCGCCCGGAAGAAATTGGCGCAAAAACGTAGTTCCGAAGAATTTGAACCTGACGAAGGGCTTATGGAAATGCCGGAAAAAACAGCATACGATGTGGAAGCGCTTGAAAAAGCCCTGAAAAAACTGGAGAAAAGTTTTTCTACTGTAAGTAAAGTGATTGAATATCGTTTTTATACCGGGCTTACCATTAAGGAAACGGCTGAAATGCTTGACATGTCGCCTGCTACAGTCAAAAGAAACTGGACTATGGGTAAGCTATGGCTGTATAATGAAATTAAACGCTATGAAGGTTTTGGGGTTTGATTATTGGCAACCCACCATTTTGCTTGCAAATTCAAAAAAAATAGTGACAAAGAATTATTCAATTAGATATATTCATCTATTAGTCAATAAAATATTATTATTCATTATTATAACCGGTTGAAATTATTCCTTTATGCGAGACTCAGAAAAATATTTAAATACGTTACTGGAATATTTAGAAGAGAAAAACTATAGTAATCTGGATCTTGATTCCATGCTAAGCACTGCAGCACGAGATCACCCTGAAATGTCTGACTTCATTCATAAACTTTTGGCAGACAAGGATAATGCCGAGAACTGGTTTTCTGAAATAGTGCAAAGCATTGATAATGCGAAATTAGATGAACACTATTTAGAAGCAGGAGATGAAGTAGGTTCATACAAAGTATCCACGCTTATCAAACAGGGCGGGATGTCGCAGATTTATCTTGCAGATCGTATTGATGGTGAATTTGAGCAAACTGTTGTGATTAAGGTTATGGATGCAAGGCTGGATTCTGAATTACACATAGACTATTTCAAACAGGAGAAAATGATTCTGGCCAGCCTTAATCATCCCAATATCGGGAAAATTTTTGATGGCGGGATGTTGCCGGGCGGACAACCTTATTACGTTATGGAATATGTGGAAGGTGGTCCTGTTAATGAATTTGTGGAGAAAAAAAAATATAATCAGCAAGAGCGTATTCAATTGTTTTTAACTATTTGCAAGGCGGTTTCTTTTGCTCATAAAAATCTTATTATTCATAAAGACCTTAAACCGCAAAATATTTTTGTGGATATTAACGGTCATATAAAGTTATTGGATTTTGGAGTGGCAGATAGTATCAGCCGCGAAACCAAAGATATGGATTTTCAAACTTTATTCGTTACCAGGAAATATGCTTCCCCTGAAATGCTGAAACATCAACCAGTAGATATTTCAAGTGATATTTTCCAGTTAGGATTGGTTTTGTATGAAATGGTTGCAGGAATTTTGCCAGAAAGTGATTTTGGTGAATATATAAGCTTGCCGAACCAAGTTCGAAAAGATGATCCCGGTTTATACGGTAAATATCCAATGCTCAAACAAATCGATAATGAATTGCAGGCCATTCTTACAAAAGCCCTGGCCGAAAACCCGGAAGAAAGATATCAGTCCGTTACAGCTTTGCAGGATGACCTGGAGGATTACCTGGCAAACCGTCCGGTTCACATTTATTCTAACTCCATTCCGTATTTAATTAAAAAGTTCACAAAAAGAAATCCTTTGTTTTCAAGAGCATTTCTGGTTTTTGTATTCTTAACCAGCGCTTTAACGTTATATCATACGCGGTCATTAACAAATCAGCGTAATATTGCTGAAGCAAATGCAATAAAAGCCGAACAAGCCGCAGCACGTTCAGAAGCGAGTTTAAACTATTTAAAAAACCTGTTTTATGAAACTGATCCCTATCAATCTGATAATAAACATGAGGCAAAGTTTCTGGATAGCGTTTTATTAATGGCTTATTCAGGTTTGGATGCTTATAACCTTGAAAATACCACCACAAAGGCAGATATCTTAATTACCCTTGCGGATGTTTTGCGGTCGCGGAATCATCATCAAACAAGCCTTCAAGCCTTGAACCGGGCCCGTAAGATAATGACTCAAAATGATGATATTGATGAAGTGCAGTTTTCCAGGTTGTATTATAATTTAGCGTTCACTTATATCCATGAAGATTATAATATTGATAGCGCGCTGTTTTATATTCAAAAAGCAATTGCAATAGACTCTCTTAATCCCAGGGTAGAGAATGACCGATTAACCTGGGATTTGGATGTGCTTGGCAGAATATATGGTACAACCCGCGATTTTCATAAGGCTGCAAAGTACTACAGTCAATCGCTGGAAAGGCTGGAGCAAAAAAAGCGTACGCCTGAGGTACGCAAACATATAGCAGTTACAAAATCGATGCTTGGTGAGGTTTACCTTAATCTATCCGAGTTTAAAAAAGCTGAAAGGCTACTCATAGATGCCTTAAAAATTAAAGAAATATTTAATTCTGATGAAAATGGATATTATATTAATGTATTAAGTAAGCTCGCTCATCTTTACGATAAGTTGGGGGAATATGACAAAGTTATCACCTATGCGAAACGTTTTATCAGATTAAGTCAAAAGACTTTTGGGGAGTATTCACCAAAACTGATTAGTCCAAACCGGCATTTATCATTAGCTTATTCTGAGAAACAAAACTTTGACTCGGCTATATTTCATGGAGAAGAAGCCTTAAATCTTGCCACAGAAAACTATGGCAGTCAACATATTGAGGTGGCCTACCGTCATAATACATTAGGTGTTATTTATAATAATTTTGGTATTTTGGATAGCTCGTTAGTACATCATCAAAAGAGTTTACGGATAAAAGAAAAAAAATACTCTGATGCAGAATCTGTCATCAGTGTTACAAAATATAATCTTGCACAAAATCATTTATTAACGGGCAATACTTCAGAAGCTAAAAATTTACTGCTTGAAGTTCTTGAATTTGAATATAAAACCTATGGCAGGAAAAATGCTACAGTTGCTATTACCGAAAGGCTACTTGCCCAGGCTTATATTGATAGCGGAGAGTTTGATGCAGCAGACACGTTATTGCAAAAAGTGGGAGAAGTATTACAAAGCGCCTACGACAAACCCCATAAGCGAGTGGCTGAATATTTTCTTACCGCGGCGGAAATGTATCTTAAGGACGGCGAAAAGAAAAAGAGCCTGAAGCTGGCAAGCCGGGCTAAAGATATTTATCAGGAACTTTATGATGAAGATAGCTGGCAGGTAGCTTTCAGTGAAGCTTTTCACGGCATTATTGCTAAGAATCTGAATGCCCCAACCCCGGCGATAAAGGAGCAGTACCTCCATGGCATGACTATTTTGGAAAACATGCAACCGAAGCATCAATATTACTACGAGAAGCTGCTATATTTTCAATCTCATCCTTTGTAGATCACACATTATGATGAATGTAGCTTTGTATGATATTATACTGATCTATTGTGTGATAAAAAGTTGAACAACTTATCCTTTTGAGATGTAAGTATTTACAGAAACATAAAAAACAAAAATTATGGTTTGGGACAAAAACAATTATCCGGATTCGATGAAAAATCTTGATGAAGATGTACGCGAAAAAGCTATTGAAATTGCCAATGCGATGATGCGCGATAACAAAAACATGAATGAAGGACAGATTATCGCTATCGCTATGAAGAAGGCGAAAAAGGTGGTGAAGAAGTGATAAGGATAATGCGGACATTATCTAAAGAGTTATAAAAATGAAATTCCGGAGATGTCTCCGGAATTTCAAGTACATAGTTTGTGAAACAGTGTCTAAAAAAGGTTGAAAGAATTTATCTCGACCCTGAAATATGTGTATTGGTTTGATTCTGCTGTCGGGAAGTTGGATGTGAGACAGCTCCACCGCTTGATCCGGGAGTACTTATTGAGCTTCGTCCTTTAACAGAATTCCTACCACTCATAATGCTCCAAATATTTGATCCCATTTTCATATCTTTAACCATATTTTCCATAGAGGCTCCTCTGGCTTTAGCGATAAAAACACCAATGGCTCCGCCTGGATTCTTTAAATGCTTGCTACCAGCTTTGGCACGCTCAATGAATTTTCTGGCTCTGTGTTCTTTAGCTGTTTCAATATATCCACCCTCATACATTCTATCTTGGTTTTCAAAATTTTGTAAGTCTCTATCTGTTCTGAGCTGTATTGCTTTGGGTGTCATATCAACTGGCACCCAGGCTCCTTTTCCAGCTCCTCCGGCATTTGGATCAAAGACACTTAATTCACTAGTTGTAACAAATCCACCTTCAGCTATATCATGCTTAGTAACTTTTAATCTCATTTTCTTTGAAGGAAGACCTTCATACAGTTGTTCTCCGAAATCATTAAACGATTGATTTAATCGCATTAGTTTTCCGATGTCTCCTTTATCAACTTTTTTGTATGAGTACATTTCATCTCCCATTGCGATTGAATAGTCGTTTTTTCCTGAAATGTTAACTTCATAACTGTCAGTTGAGCGATAGGTCTTTGCCATTTCTCTGTCTTGGGCAATTGCCTGTTGCATGTCTTTGTTAAGAAGGGATTCATCTTCTCCTCCGGTTCTGTCAATCCTGCTTACCGGATTATTCGCCATTGCTATGTATGGAGAATTTCCAGGAAACTTCCCGGCCTTCGGGTCCACACTCAGCCAGCGGCCAACTCTTGGGTCATACATGCGTTCTTTGAAGTAGTAGGAATTGCCTTCGCCTTTGAGCTCATCATCCTTCTCCTTGCCCTGGAATCCGTGGCCGTAGGCTCCGGTGTTCATCTTTCGACCGGGAATCTGAGATCCGTAAGGATAGTAACCGGTAGCGGAGACTATCTCCGGAAGGTAATCATGGTTTCCGGCGCTGGCGGTGTCGACCAGCTTCTTGTCGGAAACCGTGACCAGCAAGTTGTCGAGGTGATTGCCGATTTCATACTGCTTTTTACCGCGGTAGAATCCCACATGGTTTGCATCCAATGCTTCCATTGTGGTGTCGGGTGAGGATGTTCCTAACCTGGAATTTCCGTGAATGTAATGGCTGGTCAGGTAGGTACTGTCTTCATCCGCATTGTAGGTGTATTTGGCCAGCAGCTCGTTGTTTACACCCCTCACATAACTCTCAACCTTTGAATCGACATTATCGGATGGCATGTAGTCTTTCATTACCCGGAATCCGGTGCCGTCGTAGTAGCTGTAGATGCTGCCGTAGCCTTCTTTCTCCACACTCTTCACTTTGTCGTGACGGGCCCATCGTACGTTTTGCAACCCTTTGGCGAGGTCCTTTGTCAGGCGGCCCTGTGCATCATAGCGATAATTCCCTGAATTCTGGTCATCAATGTCATTCTCATACTGCCCGTCAGCCACCTGGTCTTTGATGTGATCCAGCCGGTTGTTTCCATTTTGGTAATGGTAAGTCAGCTGGTCCATCGCGCCGGTGTTGCCCTGGCGTGTCACATCCATCAGGTTGCCATTGGCATCGTAAGAGTAGGTAGCATCGAACCGGTTGTCTGCCTGCCAGCTATTGGCATTTGCCAGGTAAGATGACGCTTTTACAAGCCGTCCCAACTGGTCGTAATCATAGGCCATGGCCAGTCCTTCATCATCAAATGCCGCATTATTTATCACCATCTGGCGGATATCGGAGTTGTATAGGTCCTCAGAAGAATTACTCAGAGCACCACCCAGGTGCGAGGTGAAGGTGTTTTGACCACCAATGGCTTTGTAGTCGCCGCTGTTGTAGTCGAGCACCATGCTAATTGCATCGTTGGCCACGGTGCTGAACGGCCCGGAGTTAGCCCCGTCTTTACCGGCATCAGCAGTTGGCGATAACTCGGCACCGTTGATTCCTTTCAGCCATCCCTGGAGGGTGTAGGCAAAGTCCAGCCCCTGCACTTTTTCATCACCCAGCTCGATGCGGGCAATTTTTCCGTGCGGATAGTAATAATAGCGGGCCTCTTCTTCCCAGTGAAGACCGTACTGGCTGGTCATTACTTTGTACAAACGGTTATCCCGATCGTAAAAATACTTATGGATGAACTGATCTTTTTGTCCGGGCTGATAGGTGATTTTGTTGATATCACCACTTACAATATCAAACTCGTAATCGATCTTTTTCACCTGATGATTATTAACGAATTTGGTATTTTCCTTTACCAGGAAAGATACATGTCCATGCGCATCGTAACTGAAATGAGTAGCAAAGTCATAAGTTGTTTCGTTATTGTCCCACTTTTCTTCGTAAATGACGGAAGCCACCCGTTTACGCAGATTTTGCTGGCCATCAGGGAAATAACTGTTTACAGAACTGCTGAGGGGCTGATCATAATATTTATGGATGACCTGCGTACGGTTGCCCTGACTTACCCACTTGGAAAAGAATTTATAATTGCGGGCCGCGGCTGGACTCAGCCTGCCGGGTCCTTCCACCTGCCCTGATTCCGTTTTCCGGCTCAGCTCATCATATAGGTGATAAGTATACACATTACCCTCTTGCTTTTGTGCTGCCGTTTGATAAGCTACCAGTCTGCCCAGTTCATCATACCAGTAGCGTGTTTCTCCCTCGTCAGGAGAATTCTGGCTGACCATTTCGTTATACGAATTGAATGCATAAGTCGTAGCCTCGCTGTGGTTTGGATACACCGGACTTCCCTGGTTCTGGTTGCGGTGGCTTTGAACCTGGCTTGTTTTGTTATCAGATAATGGCATAAACCCTTTCGGGGGAATGGTTTTCACGAGATTGCCCGACTGGTCGAAATAATACAGCGTGTATTTGTAGAAGTTATCTGAATACGTCATCGTAAAGGACTCTGCCGGGTTCATTACGGTTTTACGTAATGCAGTTTCAATTCCCGTTAAGGTATCATTCAGGAAGCGCTCGAATTCAATATTCGTATTGGTTTCAGCGATGCTTTCTTTCAAAGCCTTACACGGATTTTCAAAAGCGTCATCAGGTACTTTCGGAGAAATGGGCGGGCAGCATCCCGGCTTCGGACAGTTTTGCGGCTTGATGACAATATCATCCACCGCCCACTTCTGGTAATCGATGGTCTGGAAGTTGGACGAAGGAGTAAATTGAATGGATACTGTTGCGCTGCCGCCATTCGCCGGATTGAGATAGCCCTTCAGCACAATCCAGTTGCCTTTCTTTTCAATAAATTCAAGACTGTTGCTCTGATCATCGTGAAGAACTGTAAATTGTTTTTGCGCTTCTGAGGGCTGGCCCACCACGGTATCTTCCGATACAGATTTTACCCTCAGCGAAATGCTGTAGCTATTATCCGCATCCAGGTTCAGGTTTTGCTTCCATACTTTGCGTGATGCGCTTCCGCTGACCTTGAAAACCATGTAGCTGTTTTGCTCCAACAGCACGTTTGTTTGAGGCGTAAGATTTCCAAGAAACTCAATCTGACCCCGGCTAAAGATTGCGCCGCCTTCACTTTCGTCATCGCCAGGACGAATGTTATCAATTATTCCTTCTGAGGTTTCATGTTTTGATTGCATCAATTCTTCCATCACCCCAAAATGTTGATTTATACGGAAGAATTTCTTTTGAATCTGGTTCATCCTGAGACCTGTGTCACCGGTGAATTGCGGCAGATCTGTGGTGTTCAGGTTTAACTGTCCGGATGTAATCATGTTTGAATTTCCTGACTCCTCATCATCAGTATTGCCTGAGGAATGACCATCATCCAGCAGTTCGGTATTGAAATCAAAGTTTTGATTGTTGATATTCTGAAGATCCCATTGTGGGAAGTCTATTGTATGGATATCACCAGCAATATTGCTTTTCGGATAAATGGTGTAAAAATTATCCAGACTATCATCATTACTGAAATCCAGGTCAGAAGTGAAATCTTTGTTTCCTTTTTCAAAATCGCCGTTTTCGGAAATATCCGGGCAATCGCTGTCCGGACAGCATTTTCCGACGGTATAGCAACTGTTGGTTACTTTGATGTAAAAAGGTTCTCCGAGCGAAAGGGCATCCGTCCAGTTTGTTGCACTCTCTGCACTGGAAGTGTTGTTTTCTGAAGCGTTAATCTCCAGTGGTCGTACTTCCAGTACAAAGGAATTTGCATCGCAGTTGTTCTGGTCAATAGCCGGATGGTTCAGCAGCATTTTATCCACAATAAATGGTTCGCCGAATGTTTTGGTGCTGTCGAGGATTTCAAAATCAAAAAGACAATTTGTATTTTTTTTCGGACCATAAATTCCGGCACTCAGATTTTGCTTGTCTGAGGAAAGCGAATTCACTTTCCAGTAATAGTTTCCTGGTCTTACGGGTGAATTGTGTTCTTCTTTCAGGCGCTGGCTGATGTTAATAACCACTTCACTAATCAGGTTGCTGTTCTGATAAAGCGGCATCTTCTGGTCGGCTAAACCGCCATAACCATTATCAACGAGCATCTGACGTATCTCCGGATAGATACCGAAGGTTTTGGTAAAGAGTCCGGTTAAATCACCGGCGATTTCATTTTTCTCACAGAACTTCTCAATATCGCAGTCGGTGAGGTCAATGCAGGAAGTAACACCTTCCAGCCAATAAACCTCATGGTTCTCCGTGATTGCTCTTATCTTAAAGTTTCTTTTTTGCGTATTCTGATAATGATTGGTGTTGGTAATGTGCTCCAGACAAGTGAATAACCGGATGCTGTCCCACGGTATTTTGCGTGCGCTGCTGTCGTACAGGTTAATGGTGCACATATTGACAGGACCAGCCTTCAGGGTGCCGGTAAGCTCATTTCCCGAAACACTGCCGTCCCAGGTAAAGAAATCATTACCACCCGTATTCATTTGGTTTTTCAAATCACAAGATGCCAGTCCTCCTGTGGCGTCCCGGCTTCCGGTAATGGTTCCGTCAAGGACAAAACTGTTCAACAGCGTTTCCAGGTCTGTTTCCACCGGACACTTGTCGCAGTTGGCTTTCAGCTTATTATCTGCATAGTTTTCGAGCTGTTTGGCCTGCACCAGTGGATTGGAGGTGTATTCAAGGCCTTCCACATATTTGTATATATCATCTCCATCAGGGTATCTGAGTTTTTTGTCGGCATAGCAGGAAGTACAATCGAAGCAACTTCTTGAAACATTAAAAGCACTGGAGGAGCTGTATTTAAACAAAAACTGCAGTATTTCGGCAATTTTCCCGTTTTCGTTACTCTCTTTCAATCCAATACAGCCGTTATAGTATCCTTGATTAATTGCAAATTGGTGACGCTCCTGGTTCATGATTTCCTTTTTCAGAGCCATGTAAATGGAACGATAGGTGGTCCACTCCTGGGTTTGAAGTTCCAGGTTTTTATTTTGGAATAAGGGCTGGTTGTTGTTAATGCACTGCACCAGCTTGTTAATATCTACGGTTCCTTGTGCACACTCTGTCATAGCACAGCCGTTGTGCATCGCAATAACGATCTCTTCAAGTGTAAAGGATTGTCCCTGGATGTTTACGAAATCGTTGATCTCCGTTGTTATCTTGCTTTTGAGCTGTGGGTGCGACTGGAAAAACGGATCGTTACTCAGCAAATTAGTATTTCCGCCTGAAGATACAAATCCGCTGTCACTTGCATGATCAAAACGTCCTGTGTCCAACAAATTTTTGTCGTAATTATTACTGTTGGGGAATTGTTTGCAATACAGGTAATAACCATATTCCGGATGGTAAGGAACGAGTGCTTCTGCCCAGGAGTTTTCCCAAAAGTCAAGAAAATCAGAAAAGTGGGATAAGTTTTCCGGCTTGACGACCTCTTCACCATTCCTGGTAATAATCTCATCTTCGTCAGATACGCCATCGTCACCGTTTATTTCACTTAAAGGAATGTAAGCGGTGTTCCCGGATGCATCTTTGTATGCCTGAGCAGGATTTTGCCAGTGGGCATCTTCAAAAGGCAATTTATTGGTGGGGGTGGCATTCAGTACCGATAACGGAAATTTGTCTGTGCTGTTTTGGTTGTTTACCGTATCGTAGTAAAGCGCATATTGTCCCCCGGGACTTACATCTCTGAGCATGGCTTCATAAGCGCTTTGGCACATGTCTGCCCCGTTTCCGCAAAGATTATCACGTTGTTCCTCCATACGGGCCACTTCTTCATCGGTGAGGCTTTCGGTTCGCTCCTCGCCATCAGCAGTGGTATAGGTATATTCCTGCTGAATGGCCTCAGCATTTCCACATCCCAATTCGCAAGAAATGGTATCCATTTCTTCTTTGTTCTTTTCATAAAGAGCATCCCAGTGTTCCTGGATGCATGATTTTTGAGCGAACAAATCCAGATATTCCTGAACGGCCTCCTCGTTTAGCTCAAGTGTTTTGCTGAGATAGTAGGAGCCAACCGATAAAGGCCCGGAGGAGAAGGAGAGGGTGATCGGTTCATCGTTGTCGCAGGTTTCATCAATATTGTTGACATCACCAACTTGCATGGTAGTGTCGGTGATTATGTCACCACAGTCGCTTGTCAGCCTGATTCGCAGGTCATAAATGCCATCGTAACAAATGGTTTCCCCCTCACACACGTAACGCGAAAAATCGGCCGGATTCAGGGTGTAATTGAAACTGTAGCGCGAGCCTTCTGTGGCCACCAATATTTTCTTTGAAGCCTCTATCCGGTTATCGCGGATATTCTGGCGGTTTTCGAGCAGATCTTCCTCAATGGTTTTGGTTTCCACCTGGTCATCAGGAAGCTTTTGGAGGGCAGTGGGTTTGTCGCCGGCCAATGCACTGGCCACTTTGTTGCCCTTTTCGTTGATATACTGCACTGTAAGCTGTCCGTTTTCATTAGCGATTATTTTTTTCTGATAATGACGCGCATATCCGGCCTCAGAGCCGAAAAGTCTGTCCAGTTCGCTTTGTCCCGGTGTTCCGATAAACTTCTGAATGGCATGTCCTTTACCAATTTGGTATTGCTTGCCAACCTTGCCTTGCCTTCGGACATCCTGAGATTTGTCAGCTGTATATTGCGTCTGGCTGAACGGATATCCTTCTGCATCCGGAATATAATCCTTGAAAGCATTGGTGCTGCTATTATTGGAAGAGTAATACCTTGCAGCACCTGAACTATTGCTCATTGGATCGGCAAGGGGAGTACATCCTGATTGGTTATCGAAGTTTTCTTTCCCGTAAGGAGATCCCTGGCTGTTCTGGTTAAAGGCATTGTAGAACTCCAGGGCAGAGGTGGGGTTTTGCTTGCCGGTAGGGGCGGGGAGCACTTCAATGGCTTTTCTTCCGTGATAATCATAGAGGTTTTCGCTGACCAACACATCGTTTTCCGTGTGAAGCTGTTCCACTTGCTGGCGACTATAATTAAGTCCGTCGAAATATTTCACAGCGGCTTTTTTAGTAGCCCGCTCGGTGAAAGTGGCCTGGTAGCCCCAGTTGATTTTATCGCTCTCATGCGCCAGAGCCGGTGTTATGGTAAAGACATTGTTTCCTACTGAAGAAACGTTGCCTTCACTATTCTGGCTCCACGGACCGTACATTTTCCTCTTAAAATGTTGTCCGCCTATGGTAATGGGCCTTACACGGTAAATCAGGTAACCTTCTTCATACACCACCGGGATGGTAAAGGAATTCTCTTTGGTCCTGACACGTTGGCTATTGTTTCTGAAGTTGTAAGAGACATTGCTCATCGACTTTCTATGCATATTTCCATTCTGCTCACCATAGTTATCCACAAAAGCCCATTCCACATCATACCAGATGGCACCATGCTTATCATTCCACGAAAGTACAAGTTCATTATCGGAGGAAACATACTGATGATTCAGGTTTTTCACACTGCTGTTGGTCATGTCGTAGTAGCGTTCGGTTGAAATAAAGGAACGAAGCATCACCACATTGGTAAGTGAAGCCGTGTCAGCGCCATTGATGGCCACATTTTCCACCTCCAAATGGATTTTGTGCGCATTTTCAAACACAAAAATATCCCTGTTTTTATAGTCTTTATCAGGATTGTAGTTGATGGAAAGGCTAAAACGGGTGGTGTCTTTTCCCTGGCTGTTTTGCACCACCTTATCGCGTGCATCCTTGTAGGTTATCTTCAGATCAAGGTTGACGTCGAAGTTTTTACTACCAAAGTCTTGAGCAGCCGTATTCAGGAAGAGCTCCACGGCATTGTTGGTTTCCCTGATACGGAAATCGCTGCTCCATCCTGAATTGTATCCGGCCTGACCGTAGATTTTATGGTCTTTGAGCTTTATGACTGAGCCCGGCGTTAGCTGATCGGTTTTCAGATAGGTGTCCACGGTTTCCTTTCCCGCAAAGGAAAAGGAAGCAGTGAGTAAAATAATGAATGTCAAAAATATGTTTTTCGTTCTCATAATGAACTTGTTTTCAATATTTTGAAATCTATTTTTCTGATTTGTATGTGCCTTGTCGGGATTCCCTTACGGTGATTATTCCATTGCTGGTTTCCTTCTTGGAACCCATAAACTCGCCTTCTTCATTGTACTGGAAGAAGGTAGCGAAGTTGTTATGGTCGAGCGTGGCGATATGCCTGAGGTTATATGGGTTGTAGACAAACGCCTGCATCTGGGCATCAAAAGGATGAATCCTGAAATCATCGAAATAGCTTAAGCCAAAGTCAGTGGCCAGCTTGATAGTCACCTCGTTAGTGTTTTCAGGAATCTCCACCGTACCCTCGATTTTTTGCCATCCGTCCACTAAGGGTCCTGAAGCCCTCAGGGTGTTGATGTTTGTGCCATCAGCCTGCATTACAATTTTCGGAAAATCGTAAGTAGTGGTATTGAAGTTGGCAAAACCCAGTTTGTCTTTTACCCAGGCGCTGACGTGATATTTTCCGGGTTTTGGTGTGAAGATCCCGACAAAATCATTGGCTTTCAGCGGATATTCTTTTGAATTACCTGAAGAGCTTCCTCCCTGGTGTGGGTTGACCTTCCGCTTCATCAGCACGGGAGCCGCACTGGTCACCTTTGCACTGTGGCGGCCTGTGTGGCTATCCTTGTCGGTAATGTAGCTGAAGCTTTGTCCTGAGATTGTTGGTACACCCGGGTAGTTCGTACCTGCGGGCAAATAGAACTGGATATGCTTTTGAGGCCGGCAATCGCCGAAATTATTCACATATTCGTAGTAAGAATAATCTTCGAAACTGTCAAAGCCGGTTTGGTTGTGCGGTGTATTGAGCGCAGTGGCTTTGGTTTTTGTATAGCTGTAGCCATAAATCTCAGCTGTGTAGTTTCCTAAAGGATCTTTTTCTTCGAGTCGGGCATTGTAGGGATCGATAAGCGTGGTTTCCTTTTGCCAGACCCAGTCATCTGAAGGTGTGCTGTTCCATGTAAATGGTGTGAAACTGCTGTAGTACCCTGCTTCATCCACTTTGCCGCCTTTCCGGTCGGTATAGTATTCATACTCCCTGTAAGGCTTCCAGCTTCCCAGGATGTTATTCACAAAAGGATTGGTGACATCGCCGGGCTTTAAATCGCAGGTAAAATAAGATTCCAATGGTTCTTCTTCACAGCTCGCTATAGCATAGCATTCTGAATGAACCTCTAATGTAACAGTTTTGTTTTCCAATTCATCATCCCCCCTTACCGTATCCTGATATGAATAGGTATAATCCACTTCGAAATCGTAAATGGAGTCGCAAACGTAAGGATCGTTTTTAATGAGCCTGTAGTTTGAGAATGAGCTTAGATTATCCGGAATTTCCTGACCTTCGGTGTTTTTGATAAGGAACTGGCATTTTTCTTCTCCTTTTCCGTCGAGTTTAAAGGAGGCGAAAATCCGGTTGCCGATCTTCCGTTTGTCAACCGTTATGAAATCCGCTTCTTCTCCGGTTTTATCGGTAATAAAACCCTCAGTCATTGAATTTTGGATGGTGTCGCCATCGTTATTGAAGAATATTTCACGGAGAAGGGCCGGAATTTTGGCTCCTTTCCCCAGGTCGAACATGGTGCAATTGCATTCGGTCGGGACATGCTCCACGCTGAATCCGGTATAAGTTTGCCAGTCATCCTTGTATTCTTTGGCTTCAGCCGACAACACTTTAAGGTTATTGTTTAACTGAAGCTGGTTTCCGGCAACCGGATTGTTCATGCTGTTGATGGTCGCGGCGGTCATCCCGGCTTTGTCGTCGTATCCGGAGCGGACTACCAC
This sequence comes from uncultured Bacteroidales bacterium, assembly GCA_964465045.1. Lineage (GTDB taxonomy): Bacteria > Bacteroidota > Bacteroidia > Bacteroidales > JAIPAH01 > JAIPAH01. Next base: position 15,068 of record CAYXJS010000008.1, read on the forward strand.
AATGTCATAGGTTCCGTCACCGATCAATTGTCCCGCCATGTCTATTAAAACAGAATTGTTGTTGTCGCTGCTTAAAACCCAGGCTTTGGTGTAGTCCGATTCATCGTTAGAGTTTAGGTAATACAGTTTATCGCCTTTTGTGAGCATACCGGAAACCTGGCTGTTATTAATTTCTCCGCTTTGGACGCTTACCTCCTCGAATGAAGCCAATGAGTTTTGATAAGCCGGACCCATTTCGTCATAAATATGATGCACCGGAATGGTGGTGTGATAGGTATATTTTCCGTATCGGTTTTGGGTTTTTTTCACTGTTACATCACCGGTTTCCGAGTCAAAAGCCACATTTTTCGTTGCCAGCTTAGCCCCGTTTTTGTAAGCAATAACTTCATCGATGAGGCCTTTCTTTCTGATGACTTTTGAGGCCACCATGGATCGGAACATTACCGTTTCTTTTTTATATGCCGGCACCGGCATGGGTATTATAATGGGTACGATGGAGGCCATAAAGCCGTCTATGTTCATGTTTAAGCCTTTCATTTCTGTGACTCCGAGCTGTTGACGGGCATCAAATATCATGTCGATATCTACTCCGATGGTTGCATCTACCACTTTATTATCGGGACGAACTGCCCGGACTTCGTTGTTCAGAGAGCCATCATCGTTGAGCTGGTATTTATATTCGGCGCCGTTGAGCGGGACCTCCGTTCCGTGACGATAAGTGTATTTGGCTTTGGGTTTGCCGTGCATATCATTTAAAACTACTTTGTAACCCTGGCTAACCGCTCTTTTCTCATTGTAATTGAATTTGAAAGGATTGAGACTTGCCAGCGGATCGGGTTTCTCATGTTCATTCTGAAGTTTTGTTTTCTCAGTTTTGACCGGAAAGTCTTTGGCCGTATAGAATTCACGTACCTCATAGCCTTCCGGTGCCGGAATAGCGTTTGGACGTGGCAGGCTGCGGATTTCCACCCTGCTGTATCCTACGGATGGTCCGGGATAGAAAGAGGAGCCAAAGGGCTTAGTCATAAACAACTGATCTCCGTTGTGGGTGTAGAATTCGGGCTGATGCAGTGGATTTTCCTCACGACCGACCCGGGGTTCATTGGCGATAACCCCCGAGCTGATTTCCTGTCCGTTTCGGGAGGTTGTGTATTTGTATATTTTTCCGTAGGTATTGTTTTTTCCTGAAGTGACCATATTGCTCCACTGGTCGTTCATCACGATTTTCTTTACACGATGACCACCGCCCAGCTTTTTTCCGAAAGGATTATTCAGGCGGATAAATGTTTTATTCAGATCGGCCCTTTGAGCAAACTCACGGTTGATGAGTTCTGAGTTCAGGCTCTTAAACATTTCTATCATGTTGCTAAGCGATGCCAGGGCATTTTTTAACTGGACACCAATAGGGTCTTCAGAATCTGAACGGTCAAATGCCCGCTTTGGAATGTGATTCTTGCTGTAAACCCAGGCACGCCTGGCAAAGGGATGTGCTTTCTTTTGCTTGTATTTCTTTTTGAGTTTGTAGTCACCAATATTTACTTTTTTCATTTTTATCCAGGCCTTGGAGTAGCTATTACCTGATTTTGAGCTCTCAACCAAGCCGTAATCTTCATATTTGGCAAAGCCTGAAAAGCCTTCATAAATAGGATTCTCACTCTCATCGATTTTATCACTATGGACATCCAATTTTGCTTTGAAATATATGTGCTTTTCCTCAGGAAAATACGCCGCTAATTCCTGTTCCGACTTCAGCGGAGCAGAGAGGTTAAAAATCAGGTATTCATTGACCTTGTAACTATCTGAACCGGCGTTTTCGTAAAGAAATTCACCGGCTTTGCCGGGTGCAGGATTGTTGTTGTCTGTAAAGCCATCCACCATAAACATCTGCATGGCTTTCTTATCCTGCACATACGCATAGTCATCCGATTCATATTCAATAGAAATCGTTCCGCCGGAAGGCAGCTTGATTGTCTTTAATTTCCATGCCTGGATGTAGTTATTGGTTTTAGAAGCATCCTGATTCACGTAGGGGAACTCGCTGTTGCTGGCTTCATCGGTGCCGCAGGTATTCTCCTTGTAAAATCCGAAACGATCGTTGGCTTTCAGACTGTAAGAAGGGTTTTTGTCGCCTTGTTGATAGGTGAATTTATATGGGCTGAAATATCCTTTATCCGAGTCACCAAATGTGAAATAGATTTTTTCCAGGGTTAGTTTTCCGTTATTGTTATTGTCAACATGGTTTGGAAGTCCCTGACATAGGGAATAACTGTATTCGAAATGAGCCGTTTTCAGTGGTGTGGCATTACTGCCATTTTTTTCCAGATCGGCACGGGTGTATAATTCGATTCGTGACAGCTTTTTCAACTTCTGGTTTGTATCTTTTCCCCCGTCTTCGCCTTTCACACCAAGTGCGTCTTTGCGGTCGGTAAGGATGAATTTTGCCACATAATTCCGGCTTTCCATGGAATGGAGATACCAGATCTCTTTTTCGCCATACACATAGTTAGCCATGTTGTCATTATCAAGGCTGTACTTATTTTCCTGGTAGTTGGCACGATCCTTCCTGTAAGGCGTGCGCCATTTGTAATTCTTATGTATTCTTGAGTAGTTAAAACGGGTGTAGTTTCCTAAATCATCCGGAGTGGGACCATCGCCGCTGATGTCTACATAGTTTTCTGAAACAACTGAAGACAGCAGGTAAGAGTAGGCATAGGGCGGGGTAGTGGTTGAACTGAAATAGTTGTTAAGACCGTTGGTGTTGTCTGTGGTGTTATCGGTACCATCATACTGTACAAGGCCATTCTCGCAATCAGCATTGGTTTTGTCCACATTAAACGCCACTTCCTTTTTCTTCAGGTTGTAGGTGGGAACACCATAGATGTAGCGCTTACCTTGTTTATTGATGGTGATTTCGCTTAAGTGATGGTGATTTCTGTCATCGTCAACACGGTTTATTTTTTCGTAAGAAGAAGACTCTAATGGAGAACTGTTTAATTTATAGTCGCGAATTTTTCTTTCAACCGCCATACGGGTAGCCTGGTCTGCCCTCAGATAACTAATGGTTTGTGTGCGCCTTTCGCGGTTTTGTTTAAAAACATGGTTGGTCAGCTCTTCTGAGTCATCAGCGCTTTCAATGGTTTGGTAGGCTTTTCCTTTTGGATTGGAAGCAAGTTTTACTTTGGTGGCTTCTTCATCAAGTATTTTATTGTAAAAAGTGCTGTTGTTACGTACTTGTTTTTCTCCTGACATTCTGAAGTAAAAAGGTTCGTATTCAACATTAGTACCTTCTTTGTTCTTCGCCGACACCTTATCCAGAATATCATTACTGTGTTGCCAGATGCCTGAGGTGTTTTCGGAGTTGTTGGTTTTAAGGTCTACTCCCACTTTTACTAGATTTCCGCTTCCAATTTCTCCCGACAGGCTGAATCCGCCAACAGCAGGAACGGCTTTATCCCCTCCGAGGCTCTTCACGTAGCGATCGTATACCACGCCGATATCGCCGCGGTGGGCCCGGAAAGATCCGCTGAGTCCTGATCCGCTCACATTAAACACATCGTAGGTGTAATTGGGAATAGGAAGGCTGGTTTTATTGGACGTAAACTTTCCATCTTTTTCCCTTTTGAAGTCGAGCAATGCATCTTTCCTGTTGTTGGCCTTGTCGGAATAGAGATATCCGAAAGCTGGAACAGATTTGTGATTTGACTCTAAATGTTGCTGCGAGTAATATCCTGTTACGCTACCACTGGCAAAGGTGCCAAACACTTCTCCACCAGCTGAGAAGGCAAATGTGCCGTGTGTTGAAACCATCGGCATCTCTATTTTTGGGGTATAGGATTTATCAGCAAAACTATTGAATTTGGCCCCGTAGCTTTTTTCACTGTTTTTCATGGAGGCCAGCACATTGATACTTTTCAGACCTGAAAGAGAGTTAAACGTACTGCTCAAACTGACACTTTCCAGTCCGAGCATCTGCTGAGAATAGCTCAGCGAAGGGCTCATGCTGACGCCGTTTTGATGCGATCCGGCGTTCATCCCCATCGATGCCGTGAGCGTTCCTTTTGAAGCTGAACCCACAGAAATGGAAGGGGAGAGGGAGTAGTTCAGTCCAACACCCTGGTAAGTATCGTAAAATAGACCCAGGTTGGCTCCGATACCTGCGCCCAAAGCATCCAGACCAAAGAGCTCGAGATTGATACCACCACTCAGGCCGGCTTTGATGTTGGGTTTGGTGTTGAATTCTTTATCAATTTCGTCTTCACCGTTGAAATCATCGGGGAGTCCCCGCACACTGCGACTCACAGAGCCCGGGTTGAGCGTCCAGCCCAGTCCGACCCACGAAGCTTCCTGATCCATGGAGATGTCGGCGTTGTAGGAGAGCGAGAGCGGATAGTCGCCCACATCCATAATCGGGATGCTGTATTCAAGATTTCCTGTAAAGGGATCCACCATTTTACCTGAAGTGATTTTGCTTGGCGAATTCACTTCAGGAGCTGACGGGCCGCCCGTTAGTGCAAAAAGCTGCTGCGGGCGAATCATTCCGCTGAAGAATAAAATAGCCAGCGTTACCGAGATTCCTTTTTTATGTTTCCTGATAAACCCAAAAGGTTGAAAATCTATGTTAAACATGTTTGACAAAATCGTTGGTTTCATAATCATCTTGATTTCTTCCGTTATTTTTTTGTTTAACTTTACCATCTTACTGATAACCTGGAGTTCAAAATGTATTCGTTAAAGTCATACACAGGCATCATCATATCGTCATAGTAGTTATTGTCGAAGCTCAGCTCGAATGTAAAGTGATTGGCAAAGGAGTAATTCACATCCATAAACCCACCGAATTTCTTGTTCTGATCAGCACGGGTTTTATAGTTACCTCCTAAACTTATGTTCAATTGCTTAAAAAGCTGGAAAGAAGCTGACAAATCCGATATTATCAGCTCAGATTCTTCGCCTTGCATCACTTCGTCCAAATAATTCACATTCAGCGAAAGCGACAGAGGAAAAGAGAAGCTGACCAGCTGATTGAAAAGGTAGTTGGCCACCTCATAATCAGGACCGTTTACTTGCGAGGATTCTGCTTTGTTCAGGTTGTAATTTACAGTATTAGACAGCGAAAGCTTCCCGATTTTGTAGCTGTAGCTGCCATTGATCATCAGCTCGGATGTGCTGTTGTCGATCGATTCCTTATCCTGAATGCCTTCAGCGTAACTTACGCTGATATTCGGGATATTCGTAAAGCCGATTCGCAGCTTTGCTCCTTGTCTTTCGTAGTGCGTGAGCCCATCCTGCCAAAGCCTGGTGGTGCTTTCGTTTTTTCTGAACGCGCTTATGGTCATGTTTCTTGAAAACAGTTTCTGCGAAATTTCGGTGTTGTAGGTAAACACACCGCGCCTGAGGTTAGGCGCCCCAAAGGAATTATACGACGGATCAATGTTGCGTAAAAACCCTGAAACTACCGTGTTGTTTTTAAATAACTTAATGGCGCCTCTTACATCATAGGCCAGTCCGAATTTAGTGGAAACATTGGGTTCTAAAAAATCCGGGATTTGGTCATTCAGTGCGTTGTTGGTAATTAATTGGGTTGCTTCTTCATCCTTGGTAAATTTTGATCCAGCAAGTTCTCCCTGGATTTTAAACTTTCCGTTGAAGAACTGCAGTCCCACATCTGAGCCCAGAATGAAGTTTGATTTTGGTGTATTGATAGTGTCGTTGCGCTCGATCGAATTGCGGTCGTCAATAGCATCTAAGGCTGTGAAAAAGAGGTGACTTTTATGCTTTTTCCCGACACCTATTTTGCCGGCCAGCAGTCGCTGGTTATATTCGGCTATGCCGTCGTTCAGTGAAAACCTTGGCCGGTTGCTGGTTCCGCCCGAGAAAGCGAGGTAAAAAATTCCCGGGTTCCACTCAAAACTCACCCCGCTGATGCGTAAACCGTTTAACACTAGCGGGGAATAGTAGGGATAAATCGTCCCTGCCGAGAGTTCTTCGATACTGTATAAAAGATTTTGCCCTCTGCTGAGCATTCCACGCTTCTGCAATTCATTCTTCAGGATATCCTTATCTCTGAGTTTACTTACGTTAAAAGACTTCAACGCTTCCAGGTCGCCCGACTCTCTTAATTTTTCTTTATATTGAAGGAGCTTGTCTTTTTGCTTTTTTAGTCGTTTCAGCTGGTCTTTTTTTGCCAGCAGGTTTTCAACCTTTTGTTTTTTCTCTTTCAGATTGTTGAGTTTCTGCTGCTTTTTCTGAAGTTTTTTGAGCCGGGCCAAATCTTCATTGTTTTTTTCTTTCGTCTCCTGGCGCTTCTGCTCAAGCTTTTTCATTTCCGTTTTCAGGCTGTCAATTTTTCTGAGGCGTTTTTTTTCTTTAGCAGCATCGTCGTACGCGATTTCCTGGTGTACTTCCAGTTCTGTCTGCAGTTTCTGTTTTTGTGCTTTATAATTTAATCCCGTCACACGGTTCGAGATATTTTTTTTGATTTGGTTGATTTGATCAATTGCCCCTTGAAGGTCGGCGTTTTGTATCTGGCTTTCAATGTTGCTGAGGCTACCGGTATTTTCCAGTTCTTGTTCAAGGGTGTTGTTTTTCAGCAAACGATCGATGTTGTCCAGCTTCTTAAGCTTGCTGGTGGCTTCACCGTATTTCTCTTTTTTCAGTCCGGTTTCCTCTTCAATAACTTTGGTAAGCCGGTTGCGCAGGTTATTAATAAAACGCTGATCATCGAAGGAAACCGTAAATTCATTAGCGCTTTGCCTGAGGTCGCTGCTCATGGAGGTCAGATGCCCGTGGAAATTGATTGGTGCCACTCCGATTTCCAGTGTGGCGTTTACATCGCTTCTTACGTATTGCTTTGGAATAAACTGTCCGGGTCCCTGACGATTTGAGCTGTGGCCCTCTACATGCCCGTTTCCGTAAAACGTGACCAGGTTCTCCTGATTAGCGCCCACCACTTCAGCAGCTTTAGCATAGATGTTCGTCACTTTATGTTTGATGGTCGATTCTGCTATTGGCTCATCGGTGGTAGCATCAAAAACTTTAACAGTAACCTGGTAATTTCCTTCCGGGAAGTTCTTGGTGCGTTTCAGGGTGTTTTCCGCTTGTGCATCATAAAAATCCTGCTGAGTAACCCTGACATCATTAGGGTTAAGCCGTTGTAATCCGGGCGAGAGGTTAAATGCCTCCGTTCTGAAACGAGCTGTTTCCTGTCCGTTTTTATCAGCAACTTGTGCTTTCAGATAAACCTGTTTATTAATGTTTTGCGGATTGTTGATCCTGATATTCCAGATATCCTTAACCTGCAGCCTGTTGACAGGTGGTGCTTGCAGGTTAGCCTGTATCTGGCCAAAGGAAAATTTTCCTGCGATTAGCAGCAAAAGCAGCACTGGCAGAATCTTTTTCAGGTTATGGAAATTGAATATACATGGTATTTTGTATTGCATAAACCCTTATTCAATTTGTTTATTGATGGTTTCAAGCTTTTCGAAAATGCGCTTATCGAAGGTGAAGACCAGTTTATCTCTTTCCAGTTTACCAGGATTAATAATGAATTTAAGGTTTCCTTTCTTCTTTAACTTCGGGAAAGCTATCAGGATTCTGTGATATGGTGTGACGCTTCCCGAGCTCTCCAGATGATACATCACGGTTTGCTTTATCGTATCAGCACCTTCTACAAACCAGATATTTTTTCGTAGTTCATAAGCCAGGTATTGAGCTATTTCTTTATCGTCCTGAAAAGCAACATCTACGGTTCTGACCTTAAGCAGGAAGTGATGTAAGTCACTGAATTGCATACTGATTTCTGATAAGTCTGCGGCTTGCTCATTTTCTGATATCCTGAGGGCCTTGTATAGCGCTGGTTCATATTGCAGAATATACTCGGCTGATGAGGTAGAACGATTGATTAATAGTCCGTTATCTGAATTTTCTATCCATTGAACATAATCGGACCGGTCATAATTGCCTGAGCACGCAGCAAAAGCAGTAATGATAGCTATTAGTATGATGGGTATTTTTATGCGCATAAATCATCCTCCTCCTTGAAAATTAATATCCGGAAGATCATCGAACTGACCTTCTTCGAGATTAATACCATCAAAAGTATTGTCGGAAGATTCCTTCTTGATTTTAAACTTGAGTTGTTTCGTATTTTCAATTGGGCCGGTACATTGCATAAGATACACTTTGCCGGGTTGAATGCGATTTGTCATGTCAAGCTCATTAAAATTAAGCCCCGGTTTTTGTTCCTGCTTCAGGATGTCACGGGCAATCACCTCGTTTGCACTGTTGATAAGCCGGCACTTAATATGGCTTGCTGCATATTTGTTCCTGTAAGCAAACCTTAAAATGTAGTCTTCGAGCAGATAATACCCGGAAGTTTGCTTGTCTTTCAAACTCACATATTGTTCTGGTATTAGTATTTCATCATCCTGTTCTTCATCGGATTCATCCTCTTCATCCTCGTCTTCCCCGGAAGCATCCGGCCGGTAATTGAAGGTCCAGACTTCGGATTCAGCCGCCAGGTTATCGCCATTGTAAGCCAGCACTTTCCAGGCATATGGATGCTTAACCTTTAGTTTACGCGCAGATACCGGATATTGAAACAGTGGTGACCGGATGTTGTCTTCCTTAAACCAAAGCGGGTTCGATTCAAAGGCTGCTATGGGCGATTGTTTTCCTACAATTTCCGTGATAAGCAACGCATAAGTGATGTTTCCGGCATTACCCGGCACCGGAGACCAGCTGAAGAAGGGGTGCCTTTTGGTTACGTGAGACCTGTTCTCAGGAGATATCAGTGATGGGGGCAGAAAGTCTTCAATGATTTTCTGGTAACACGATTCAGCAATTACACGCTCTTCAGATGCCAGAATTAACTGAACGCACACCTCGTATTCTCCGGGAGGAAATTCGGAGGTGCGTGTAACATAATTTTCATAATCGTTGCTGTTGAAACGTGTGTTGAAAGGTTTCAAATCTTCGAGGTTCCTCCGGTTGATGTTGGACGTTTTTTCGGGCAACGTGATAATGCTGCTGGTGCCTTCAAAAACAATTCCATCCTTATTCTCACTGACAAGACCTTTTAGGTAGACGTCCACAGGCCCTTCATTATTGGTAATGATGGCACGGATAGACTCGTCTATATTCAGATTGTTACCCTGTGGTGCAATGAGTTGAAAAGAAATGCCTTCCTGAGCAAAGCTACTCAGGGAAAGCAACATCAGACAAAATGTAAAAATACGTTTCATAAAAGTCATGTTTTCATATTTCTGCAATTTTTAGAAATATGCGGTTACACCGAATGTGCCGTATCCGAACGTGCCTCGTCCGCCCTCAAAAAAGAGAGACCAGCCATTGTTGAGATGGTAGCGGAAACCCGCCACACTTCCCAGTCCGACATTTGTTTCGTTATCATAGCGACCTGTATAGTAGTCGTCAGATGAATTGAATCCTCTGTTTTCAAAAAAAAGCATCAGCGTCAGGTAAAAATCATATTTCTCCGAATCGATATCCATATCCAGAGCATCATTCAGGAAAGGGATGTAATGATACGAAGCACGAATACCAAAATTCATGAATGTCCAGCTATATTTATAATCGCTTGCCCCCTTATATGCATAGTGGGCATAACCTGCAAATCCTCCTCCGCTGATATTGTTTCCGAAATCCTTTTCATAAGCCAGAGACAGCGGAAGTGAAAACCCGGTGCGACTGCCTATATAACCGTACCCGTAATATCCTAACGAAATGCCGGGTTGAAGAAATTGTGAGTTATCGCGAAATGAGTTTTCAGGTAAATCCTGAGCTTGAATGGATAATACCATAAAAAATACTGTAGCAATTAAAATAATCTTTTTCATGTTGTTATTTTTCTTGGTTTTGTATGGCAGTACGAAAAACCTGAAAAAAGGGCTCATTTTTTAATTAAAAAAATAATTGGAAGCAAAATCCCTATCAGGTAAAACTGCGCTGTTCTTTGAAAAGCTGCCTGATAGCATTTAAAAAAGCAGTGTCTGTAATTGCAATGTGAGGTTTTATTTTAAGCAGGGATTGAGAATCTTTTGTGAAGTGTGAAAAGTCATAATACCTGTTATGGAAAAGGGCTCTTTCTACTGTTATTCCCTGGCTGATTAGATAATAGGTATCCTTAAGCCTGCTCAACCTGATGATTGTTTTAGGAGTTAATCCGGTTTGCTGTTTGGTCAGCCGTCTTAGATGGCGTGATGAAATACGAGAGTGTCGCGCAATTTCAGAAGCATCTGCATTTTGCCCATGCTTTTGCATTAAATCAAGCGCTTCCTCTAATATGAGATTCTGTTGATTCTCATAACGCTGTCTCAGATAAGATACAATTCTTTCCGCGGTTTGTGTTCCTGTTTTTTCAGCGCTGTTGCTGACCGGAAAGGAAAAAGTTTGAGACAGTTCGTTGTAATTTTCATTGATCAAAAAGCGCATTTGATACTTAAAAAGAAGAAGCACGTATGAAGCCTTACCGTTTGGTTCATCTATACTTGTATTGCATTGGTTTATAATAAAGGGAATTAGCGTCACTTCTGAGTGATGAATTGCAATCCGAAAGATAATAATCGGATGCTGAAATAGCGGTAATGATTTAATGGTTGTTGAAATTGTTTTTGTTTCAATTAAAGCGATACTGCTTAAGTATCTTGTTGATGTTGAATTTAAGTGAAGGGACTTTAAAGAATAGTTCATTTATGTCCGATTTTTACATGCTCCTTTTTTATAATACACGTATTTGCTAATAAAGTTTAATCGAAAATGAAATATTTATGAGGCGCATTTTCATATTGATAATCTTTCTGGCAAGCTTAACCGCTTCCACAGTGATTGGTCAAGGATTTGAAAAAGTATATGAAAACCAGGTAAAACGTTCTCTGGTTAATATCATCGAAGGTGAAGAAGCCGAATATTATCTCTCGCAATCCGGAGATTATATTGTTATTAATACAGCAGAAAATTACCGGATTGTTTCCGGAACAACCGGAGAGGATATTGTTTCAGGTAAGCATATGAAGAAATCGGGTTCTGTGGGAATTGCTTCAGCTATGCTGGGGCAAGGCGCTGCAGGTTCTATGGTTGATGGCGAAGCCCTGAAAGAATCAAGCGGGTTTTACTCATTTGATGAACAACAAGTAGTCGTGTTCCTCGACTGGACGTTGGACGAAAACCACATTGTGGCATATGACACAAAATCCGGTGAAAAACTGTGGGAAACAGAAGGCTATCGGTTTACACCAGGCTCAGATAAACAAGTAACATCCATATTGGCATCCATCGCGGTAAGCAGCGCGGTAAGCGAAGCTATGCCAGTTTCAGTTATGGCGGCTTCAGGCACCTATGTTTCTGTGGATATGAATTATTTTAAGGGGGCGCATGGCAGTGATAATGCAAGGGCCTTTGTTACACCACTCGAAGGCACAGGCAGCTTTTTGCTGAAAGCTGGTGACACACATTATTGTATAGATATCAGAACCGGAGAGGAACGCTGGAAATATGATGATTATGATGTAAATATTGCAGAGCACCATATGATGCCCGAAGAAAATCTGGTGGCACTTGTGAATTTTAATCCGGCGTATTTTGCTAAAAGTGACAATTATATCATTTTTTTGGATACCCAAACAGGAGAAGAAAAGTACCGCATCGAACATTTGAATAATTATGTAGAGGACCGGACTTATATCCGGGGCGATCGCCTGATTCTTGACTATTATGGACTGGAAATTTTTGATATAAAAAATGAGGAAAGAATAGTTCTTTCCATAGATGAAAAAGTGGTTAAGGCCAGCAATACGGTAAGTGCTTTACTCGGTAGCGATGATGGACAAAAAAATTCAACTGCCAAGGCATTTCCTTCAGTGATAGGAGAAGATGTAGTCTACGCGGCAACTTCAAAAATGGGACGTAGAACATACCCGGTAAGTGGCGGTTCCCGCAACGTGAAGCTTCATGCATATGATATCAATACTGGTGAAATAATCTGGTCTACCGAAGAGCTTGATAAGGGCTCACATCCGGTAGATCTGGCTGGTAATCAGGTTATCCTGAAACGGCAGAAGGGACTAAATAAGCACATCTTTTACGGGATAGGTACTGAAACCGGAGAAATTGCTGGTTCCACGGATAAGATAAAGCAGTATATGCTCAGGAATGATGCCGGATATGTGAAGCTGAACAACAGCATTCTCTTCAGCGGGAAAAAGGGCTTATATCTGTATGATCTGGATGACTGGAGTACTATCGATGAAATAGATGTGAAAAAAGCAGGCATTGGTAAACTCCAGGCGATGGATTTTAAGGATGATAACCTGTTTATGATTGGTGATAAAGGGGTTGCTTTTTATGGTGATAACGGTAACTTCCTGAAAAAGATTAAAATCCGCAAAGTGGAAGGCGCTACCTGGAGTGATGATCTGGTGATAGCATTCACAAAAAACAATGTGGAAGCGGTAGACCTGAAAAGCAAGTCGAAATCAGGTACACTTGAGCAGGAAGATATGATGATATTTTCCAATAATCTAGAGCATTGGCTACTTGAGGAAAATGACCGGGTAAAGAAATATACACTGGTTAAATTGTAATTTTTGAGTTTATTGAATATAACCTGATGATTATACATGGTTAGTGCATACAATAAAACAATTCGCAATATATTAACTTATTGCGATACATAATTTCTCAAAACGAAGCAATACAAATATTAATTAATAATTTATTAAATCAAATATTATGAAAACAAGTCTTTTATTTAAAGTGCTTTTTGCAGCAATTCTTTTAGTATCATTCAATGCTTGCGATGAAGAAGAGGATGACGAACCACAACATGGCCTAACTGCAAATGCTGGCGTTAATCAGACGGTTGAGGTTGGTGAGACCGTTGATATCAGTGCAGAACAATCAGAGGACGCATTAGGAGAGGGATTCGATGTGGAGTGGTCATTCGTCTCAGTACCTTCAGAAAGTGAAGCCGATATTAATAATAGTGAGTCATTCACAGCTTCCTTCACTCCTGACCTGGTAGGAGAATATGTAATCAAACTGACTATCTCAAATGACTTAGGAGAAAGTGAGGATGAGGTAACTATTACAGCCGATGAAGGTTCTGCTGAAACACAAAACTTAAGCGGTAGCTATGATGACGAGTTACATCTGGAAAATATTCATGCCGATCCTGAATCACCCGACTATGTTGTAGTGGGAGATGTTGAAATAAACGCAGAACTAATCATTGATCCCGGTGTAAGGATTGAAGTGGAAGAGGATCTTCTTATCGACGTGGCTGAGAATGCGTCATTAAAAGCGGAAGGAACCACTTCCGAGCCCATCATCTTGACCACAGCCGATTTGGAGGGCGGTAAACACTGGAAAGGGATGCGCATTAAGAGTACCGATATTCAGAACATAATAGAACATGTTACAATAGAATATGCCGGTAATACCAAAATGGATGTAGGCGCTTACAGTTCTCAAAACCGTCAGGCAAACCTGGGTATCGATAATAACGGCGTTCTCTCAATTTTGAACAGTAGTATATCCAACAGTAAAGGTTACGGGGTGGTTGCCCGTGGCGCCCTTCAGGATCATGCCAACAATAGTTATGAAAATAATGGTCAGGCTGGTATCTATACACATATTGCCAACACCGAGCCAATCGATGAGGCATCGGTATTTACAGGCAACGACTACAATGGTGTGGAAATTTATGGAAGTGAGCTGGAACAGGAAATTACATGGGCAAAACTTAACGGTGACCTGGGTTATAAAATATCCGGCGATATCGAAATTAATGCCGAATTATCTATTTCTGAAGGAGTGTTTGTTGAATTGACGGAAGATGTATTCGTGGATGTAACGAACGAAGGCATCATCATGGCCAATGGAACAGCAGACCAAAAAATCACCTTCACTTCTGCAGCCATTGCCAGTGGTACATATTGGAAAGGGATGAGAATCCGGAGTACAGATATCAGAAATGCTTTAAACCATGTAACTTTTGAATACGGAGGTAAGTCGGAAATGGATATTGGAAGTTACAGTTCTCAAAACAGGCAAACCAATCTGGGAATAGACAATGATGCAAAGGTGAATATCAATAACAGCGAATTCTCTAATAGCAAAGGTTACGGATTGGTTGCCCGCGGTGTAATTGTAGAACATACAGCCAATACTTATGACGGTAATTCAGAATCCGCAGTTTATACCCATGTATCAAACGCCGGAATTTTTGATGATGCCTCATCGTTTAGTGGAAACAGTCACGATGGCCCACAGCTCTACGAAAGCACGCTGTCTGAAGAAATTACCTGGTCAAAACTCGAAGACGAAGCAGCTTATAAAGTTAGCGGAGATTTGGGTATTGAAGCTCCTTTATTTATTACAGATGGAACACGTATTGAAGTGGATGAAGATGTTTTGATTAGTGTAGATGAAGGATCGGGAGGTTCTACTACTGATGGTTATATTGATATAAATGGTAGCGAAACAAATCCGGTAATCTTTACCACATCTAACCTGGCAGGTGGGCACTATTGGAAAGGCTTGCGGGTAAGCACTTCAGATTCGCGAAATAACATGGAAAATGTAGTTTTAGAGTATGGCGGTAATTCCGAAATGAATATTGGCAGTTACAGTAGTCAGAACCGCGCCGCCAACCTGGGTGTAGATAGCGACGCCAGTTTAACAGTGACAAACGCTACGATTCGCAATAGTAAAGGTTGGGGTATTGCTGCAATTGCTTCAGCAAACCTGACGATTAACGGTGTGCAATACAGCAACAACCAGGAAGGGAACCTGACTGACGGACTTTAAAACTATAAAAAAAATTGCCATTTGAAATGCAATAGTTTAGAATTTCTCATTTAGTTTTTTCATTGCTAAAAAAGCCGGTAGTCCCACGCTGCCGGCTTTTTCCATGTATATCGAATCACTCATATGCAGTGCAATATCAGTTAAGGTTATATTCGTGACTTCTCCTTTTTTATCACGAATACACGAATGATATCCTGAGGCATAGAGGAAATTATAAAGAAACTATGCAACTGAGAAATGAGGGCTTACCGCAGTGAAGGCATTTCAATGCCTTTGATGTTGCGGTAGATTTCAAGGGCGTAGACGTCTGTCATGCCGCTGATATAGTCAATAATTGCCCTGATGCGCTCATATGGTTCTTCGGCAGAGACATCATACTGCCGCGGCACCAGGCTCAGAATATTTTCCTGGTATTTTGACTTGCCCGGCAGCGCACTGATGAATTCCTCCACCAAGGTGCCTAAGATATTGAAGCCGGCCAGTTCAATTTCGATGACTTTTCGGTGTTTGTAGATTTTGTCAAATCCGGTTGAGCGTAATTTCTTTAACGACTCTTTTAAGGTTTCGGGTAAATAGCCCACCAAACTACCGCTGAATGTTCCGGCCATGATATCGCTGTAGTGCTCCATGAATACTTCCGTACATGCGTTGGCAAGCACATTGATAGCTATTGCTCTCAGATACGATATTTGCTCGTTGCGATCGCTAACTTCCCGGAAAACCTCTTCCGTATGGCTGAGCTGATACTGGTTCTGAAAGGTTCTCAATAGCTCGCGGGTTTCTTCATATCCGATAATTCCCAGCTTATGTGCATCTTCCAAATCCATAATCAGGTATGAGATATCGTCGGCAGCCTCTACCAGGTGCACCAGTGGATGCCGCGTTCCGTTACCATTGGCATCTGATGGAATTTGCAGGCGCTCTTCGATTTGCCGGAAAGTTTGTTGTTCGCTGTGAAAGTAGCCATACTTTTTGGCTGAAATTTCAGATACCGAGCTGTAAGGATATTTGATCAGGCTGGCCAGCGTGCTGTACGTCAATGAAAAACCGCCGTAACGCCAGCCACGGTATTGATGGGTCAGCAAGCGCAATGCATTGGCATTCCCCTCAAAGCGGGTCAGGTCGTTCCATTGCTGGTCTGAGAGCCCGAAATCAGTTTGAAGCCCGGTATTTTTACTGAAAAAGGCTGACAGCGCCTTCTCCCCGGAGTGTCCGAAAGGCGGATTTCCCATGTCATGAGCCAGGCAGGCTGCCGAAACGATCGTACCCAACTCACTAAGGGCCGGGGTTTCATTATCTTTTTCGCTTTGCGCGATTTTCTCGGCTACCATATTTCCTAAAGAACGGCCTACACTGGCTACTTCCAAACTATGCGTCAGGCGGTTGTGAACAAAAACACTTCCCGGCAAGGGAAACACCTGCGTTTTGTTTTGCATCCGCCTAAAGGCAGACGAAAAAATCAGCCGGTCGTAATCGCGCTGGAATTCTGATCGGAACGAAAAGGCAGAAGGCTGCTTTTTACTTTCCTGCCCGTACCTTAGCGCCGTCAGTAAATGATTCCACTGCATGAAAAAGGCTATTTTAAGGTTGTATCACCCTGGTTGAAATCGCGCATCTTTATGGCTGTAATCAGCTTTTTGGTAGAGCGCGGAAAATCTGCATTCATCATCCATTCATAATATCCCGGATTTTTCCGGAAGACATCCTCCACACGCTTGCCTTTGTTTTTGCCGAAGTTAAAAACCTCTTTGCCTTGCTCATCGTAAATGATTTGTCCTACAAGGTCTGCGTTTTTATGATAGTGCGAGAACTGATGCAATTGCTCTACATCGTTCTTAACAGGATAAGACTCGTTGCCTTCTTTATCTACAAAAGGCGTTTCCTCGTATTTTTCCAGTTGCGATTTCAGCACCTCGTAGGTGGCTATGGTATCTGCCTCTGCACTGTGAGCGTTGGTTAAGTCTTTGTTGCAGTAGAACTTGTAGGCGGCATGCAGCGTACGTTGCTCCATCTTATGGAAAATGTTCTGCACATCGATGATATTCCGGTTTTTGGTTTCGAAATCAATCTCAGCGCGCAAAAACTCTTCCACAAGTATCGGCACATCAAACTTCAGGCAGTTATAGCCTGCCAAATCGCACCCTTTTAAAAAGTTATTCAACTCCGGGGCAAGGTCTTTAAAAGTAGGTTCATCAGCCACGTCGGCATCCGAAATTCCGTGAATCCGGGTTGACTCTTCCGAGATGTGCATTTCCGGGTTTACCCGTTTTGTGTAGTTTTCCTTGCTGTTATCAGGATTTATTTTTAAAACAGAGATTTCCACAATCCGGTCTTTGCCAAGGTTGGTGCCCGTAGTTTCTAAATCAAAAAACGCAATGGGTCTTGTCAGGTTTAATTCCATAAATATTTTAATTAAAAGAAAAAGCTTTGCAATCCGGCGCAAAGGTAAAAGAAATCGGATTGCAAAGCTTCACTCGTTGTGATAACCTATGTTTATACTGTTCTGGACGTATCGAAATTTTCCAGGTAATGCCTTACGCGGTCGAGGAACTGCCCGCCCAGCGCGCCGTCTACAATGCGGTGGTCAAAGGCCATAGACATCACCATCATGTGGCGTATGGCAATTACGTCGCCGTGCTCGGTTTCAAGCACCGCCGGTTTTTTCTTGATAGCGCCCACACCAAGTATAGCTACTTGCGGCTGGTTGATGATAGGTGCACCTGTCATATTGTTAAACGTACCGAAATTGGTCAGCGAGAACGTTCCGCCTGAAACTTCATCTGCTTCCAGTTTTTTGTTGCGTGCGCGGTTAGCTAAGTCATTTACACTTTTCGCCAGGCCGAGCAGGTTTTTCTGGTCGGCATCTTTAATTACGGGCACAATAAGGTTGCCATCCGGAAGTGCCGTAGCCATTCCGATATTGATACGCTTACGCTCTATCATGTTATATCCTTCAACAGAAGCATTTACTCTTGGGAAATCCTTGAGAGCTTTAGCCGCTGCTTCCAGGAAAATAGGCGTGAAGGTGATTTTTTCGCCTTCGCGCTTTTGGAATTCGTTTTTCACACCATTTCTCCAATTCACGATGTTGGTCATGTCCACATCGATATACATGGTTACGTGTGGTGAAGTGTGCTTGGAAGTCACCATGTGGTCCGCAATCATTTTGCGCATGCGGTCCATCTCAACGATTTTATCGCCTTCCATGCTCTCCACTTTGGGAGCTGCTGCTTTAGGAGGCGCAGGCTGTGAAGGCTGAGCTGCCTGTGTAGGTGTAGCTTTTTCTTTGGGTGCGGCGGCCTTTCCGGCAGGTTTTGATTTGCGCTCTTCCAGGTAGGCTAATATATCTTTTTTGGTTACACGGCCCTCTTTTCCGCTGCCTTTAATAGATTCCAGCTCTTCGAGGCTTACGTTTTCTTCTTTGGCAATGCTGCGAACCAGCGGAGAATAAAATCCGCTCAGGTTTTCAAAATCCTTGTTGGAGTATTCGCTGATATCGGTTTCTGATACCGGCACATCCCCTTTTTCAGGTGAAGCTTTTTCTTTCTGTTGTTTTTCTTCTTGCTTTTCTACTTTTGGTTTTTCAGACGCTTCCGCGGATTCGGCTTCGTCATCACCGCTGTCATCTTCGGCATCCTCATCATCTACTTCCATAACAGCAAT
>CAYXJS010000009.1:0-32543 GCA_964465045.1 uncultured Bacteroidales bacterium
ACATCCATATGAAAAAAACGGTAATACTTGCCCTCGGAATCATTTTCGCGATATCCTCCTGCGTAAATCAGCAAAATGAAGTTGATACGGAAACCCTTATGGTGATGCATAAGCTCATAGAACGCTCTCATCCCGATACAGTGGATAAATACCTGGATTATTATGCTGAAAAATACCAACTGCCTGTTGAGTTTAGTAAGCTTGCTGAAGGAAAGTATCATGGCGAATCGCCCTACGACGACTACATGTATAAGCATATCGTAACCTTCACGGTTGAAGACAACAAACTAACTGAAATAGAATACGATGAAATTCATGAGGACGGACATTCCAAAAAGTCGGACAGCGCTTACAACGCTGAAATGAACGACAACGCCTATGGCTCAGCGCCGCGAGTCACATACGACAACTATGAAAATCAACTGCTGGAGCATCAGGGTTTCGGTAAGGTTGATGCCATCAGCGGAGCTACATATTCTAAATACCGCCTCAAATATGCTTTTTGGCGGGCAGTTTTAAATGGCCCGGCGGGGGAGTAATTTGGTTTAGCTTTAAAAGCGATATAATTGGGGTTGTATTTGATACAAGCTTAAGCCTTTATATTCCTGGAACATTTGCTGCAATTCCAGATGAAGATTTCCCAATTTCATAATTCTGCCATGAAGTTTTCACGATCAATAACTTGCATCTTTCTTATAAAATACTACGCCAACCCTGTTGATATGTTCTTTCAAGTCAGGATTCTCTATTTTCTGAAAGATTGATAAATCAATTTTATGGGGTAAATACAGATCATCAAGTTCGTTTTCAATTTTCAAAAGAGTGGTTAAATCCAAATCGTCTCCTGTTAAGGTAAGATCAATATCCGAACCGTTTCTATAATTTCCAATTGCTCTGGATCCATATAATACGGCCTTTTCAATCTTATTATATTTTTTAAAGACCGATCGAATTGAGTGAATATGACTATCTTTTAATCCGAACATTATTTCTTATCAAATAGATTTTGCTGTTCGCCGCTCCTTTTGCCTTCCATCACTTGCTGAAACGTTAAGAATGCGGTATAATAATCGTTTACAATTTTAGTAAATATTTCATCTGCTGTTTCCTCATTATAAGTGTGAGAAGTTTTATTCCGGCTTTTTATCATTTCCATCCACACGTCTCCGTCTTCAATTAATCCAGTGTTGAACGCTTCCCGGGTTGCGTCTTTTGAACCGTATATTTGAATGTCACCAATTTCGACCAAAAAATCCTTCATAACATTCCAGGCTAATTCATGAGTATACTCAAAGCGTTGTATTAACCCTTCTTTAAGTATCTCATCCATAATTTCTTCTGTGTTTTCGGTATGAATACCGATTTCTTTTTCGTCTACGTTCCTTTTGATAAATGCAATAGCTTCAGAAAGTTTCTTTAGTGCTTTGTTAAAATTCGAAAATCTCTGTTCCCACCTTATATCCTTATTATTTGTCATTGCATTATAAATTATAAATTTAAGTTGTAAAGATAAGATTTGTATTACGGTATTTGAAATTCTTGTGTGCATAAACCATAAAAATGATGTTCATACTGAAACTTAATATTGAAACACCAGCATATCCTAAGCTATAGGGTTGAAAACAGCAAGCGCTCCTAAATTAAATACGATGAAGTTTATGAATAAGGGCATTACAGAAAGTCGGAAAGCACTTACAACGCTGAGATGAACAACAACGCCTTTGGTTCAGTGGCACGCGTGATATATGACAACTATGAGAATGTTGTTTTTACCTTATTTTTACAAAAAATCTGTACGGTTGATGAGTATGATTACTGAAAATAGTCGGAATAGGGCTCGCAAACATCGAAGTATTGTTTAGGCGTCATGCCGGCTAGTTGCTGAAAATCGTTGATCATGTGTGCCTGGTCGTAATAGCCGCATTGATAGGTTAAGTCGGTAAGGTTGCTGCTTTTGTTTTTTGATTTTTTATCGATGGCATGCTGAAACCGGACAATCTTTAAAAACTGCTTGGGTGATGTTCCCATCCATTTCGAAAAGTGACGCTCAAACTGCTTGCGGCTATAGCAAGCTTCTGAGGCCAAATCATCTATATTTACCAAGCCTCCGGCCTGGTTTATTCTGGCTATGCTGCTGCTAATCCTGTTGAAGTCATAGCTAAGACCTCTGTTTTCCAGAATCTTAAAAAAATACCTCTCAACAATAGCTATCCTTTTTGTGAATGACTTTGCTTCGAACAGTTTCGACTCGATCACATCTGCATCATTTCTCAATATAAACCTGAGCGGCACATGCTGGTTGTTTAACTCCTGAAGCGGTACATCAAGAAAAGACGATAAACCATGCGGCTGAAAAATAATGGAAAACAATGACATTTTACCGCTGATTTTCATGTCATAATAATTGTTTTGCTGACCGGTAATCAAAGTATTATTACTAAATGACATGTTTCGGTTTGCCGATTTGGGTTTATCGCCGAAATAAAAAACCAGCTCCGGCAATCCGCTTGGGACAATCCGCTGGATATGCGCTTCACCGGCTGGAACACAGCTTTCCATAGTCCAGTAATGCTTAATGAACCTTGACAATGGCAACGAAGGCTTAGCGATCTGATAAATCATGGTTTACAAATCAGGTTGACAAATTTAGCAATTATACCGGGATTGCAACCTGCTTTAGTTAAGCCGCAATCCCGGATTTACGGTTATTCCTCGCTGTAGAGCCCTATTTTGTTGCCTTCGCAGTCAATAAATACGGCAAAGTATCCAAGCCCTTCAGCTTCAATTTTTGTTTTGGGTTGCACAACAGATCCTCCGTTTGCAGTAATTCTCTCAATGGCTCCCGCCATGTCGTTCTCCGCGTTGAAGCTTACCAAAGCGCCATTTTTGCCCGGTTTAAAGCCTGGCGCAAAAGAAATGGCTCCCTCGCCACCCGGAAAGCAGGCCATCTTTTCATCACCACCTTCAACTGGCTGTAAATCCATTTTGAAAACCTTACTGTAAAACGATGCAGCACGCTCAAAGTCTGCTGCGGGAATTTCGACCCATGAAATCAGCTTTTTCATCTTTATTATTTTTGGTTATTAAAATCATGGCAAAACTACTATCGCGGCAGAACGTAGAATTGGAAAATTGCGACATTCAGGGTTGCTCCAACTGGATTATCTAATCAAAAAAATGTATGCAAACTGATATTCTTTATTGGGGATATGCATTCACTCATTGATTTCTAAAACTTTGATCAGGCTTTTATTAATGGATTTAATCGTTTCTTCATCAACTTGCCCAATCAAACCAATAGCAAGATCTTTGTCTAATACTTTTCTTTTAGATCATCAAGTGAATACAGCTCTTCTTCTTCATTTAAAAAATCAAAGGATTTCGACTGAGTTGTAAGCAATTCTATGCCTTTTTGTAAAGTCTCCTCTTCATGTTTTTTCATAATAAAATCTGTAAAATCAGATATTTCTCTTACTTTATTATGAGGCAATTTCGAAAGACGCTTTAATGTATGTTTAATCAATGTTTCGCGCGTCATAATTTAAGTCTTTATCACAAAAGTAATAAATTTTGAAAACTTAAGGATTACTTTATTGTCTTACTGGTAACGCAATCGGAAGCGCCTTTCAGAGCCAGGCAGAGGTTTCAATTAAAATCATAAATAATTGTGAAATAAGTGGATACATAAAACATGGCCTCATTCTGTCCGTTTTATTGATATGTAAACCAAAAGATTGAGAGGGAGTATTGCAAAAAGTTATAGCTAAATCTATTATAAGAAACCCGGACTGAATTTCAGCCCGGGTTATGCATGTATTATTATAGTTTTCCTGAATAGTATTATTCAAGTAGCTTCCAAACCAATGCGCTCGCTCCAACAATGGCAGCATGCCCTAAACTCAGCTCTGATTTCAGCACTTTTACTTTATTCTTAAATACTGGAATCAAATGTTTTTCCATTGATTCGATGGTAGGCCTGAAGATATAATCTCCCGCCGAGGTTGGTCCTCCGAAAAGGAATATCGCTTCAGGACTGATATGGTGCACCGTATCGGCAAGGGATATCCCGAGCCAGTAGCCGGTTTTATCAAATACTTCCAGCGCTACTTTATCGCCGGCTTCAGCCGCCTCAAAGATGGTTTTAGATTCCAGTTTGTTAAATGATTTATCGGCAAGAAGACTGTCAGAAGCATTGTCGCGTGCAATTATTTCAAAAGCCGTACGCTTCATGCCGGGCGCTGAGCAGTAGGCTTCGAGGTGTCCTTGTCCACCGCAGCCACATTTTCTTCCTTCCGGAATCAAAGTGGTGTGGCCACATTCGCCTGCAAAGCCATCGTTTCCGTATACCAGGCTGCCATCCACTACCAGACCGCTGCCCACGCCGGTGCCCAGCGTAAACATGGCGAAAGTCTTCATGCCTTGGGCGCCACCGTATATCATTTCACCAATAGCGGCGGCATTGGCATCGTTTGTCAGGGCAATAGTTTCCTTGTATTTCGGAAACTTTTCCTTTAGCTTTTCTGTAAAAGGAACGATTCCTTTAAAAGAAAGGTTAGGGGCGTGCTCAATGGTACCGTTATAAAAATTTCCGTTAGGCGCTCCAATTCCAATTCCCAGGATTTCTGCATCCGGGTTGATGCCGGTGACCTTTTTTTCAAGTTTGCTTATAGCATTTGCAATATCGGAGATGTATTGATCTATATCGCCGTGAGCTGGAGTAGAAATACATTGCTGCTCCACAACCTCACCCTTTTCATTAACAACGCCTATGGCGGTATTAGTACCGCCGATATCTATTCCTAAGGTTAATTTCATTATTGAAATACTAAATTTATATTGTTTTAATCTTGTCTTATTTGATGTCCTTTAACTGCATAGAAGAAGATGTAAATATAACAGATTGCAGGAAGAACAAACGCCCAGGTATACCCGACCGTGTCGGCTATTGCCCCCATCAATGGAGGAATAACCGCGCCACCTACAACCAGTGAATTTATGATTCCTGAGGCTGAAGCCATTTCTTCACCATCCAGGTTTTTCACTGCAAGTGAGAAAATATTCGGGAACATAATTGAATTAAACAGACCGATGGATATGATAGTCCATAGGGCTACCTGTCCTGTTGTGATCGTAGTGATAATTGCCAGCGAAGCCGCAATTAAAGAGAAAACAGCCAGTGTTCTTGCAGCTTTACCCCTGCCTATTTGCATTATAATGAAATTCACCAGGGCGATAACAGCAAAAGTCAGGCCTGCAGAAGTGTTCCAGTCAGTAACGAACGTACCTGAAGCGAAAGCCAGCGCTAAAACGGCAGCTACATAGCCATATTTTTTCGTTTTGCTCGTGATGTCTGAGAACATGATGGCTCCAAAGAAACGTCCAATCATTGCGCCACCCCAATAGATAGCAGCATAGGTAGAAGCTTCCTCCGGATTGATACCACCGGAGTTTTTCAGGTAATTCACGATAAGTCCGGCATTACCGACTTCAGCGCCCACGTAGGTAAAAATCGCTAAGGCGCCGAGGATTACATGCGGATAGGACCAAACACTTTTCTTTACCTTTCCTTCCTTTTTCTCATTTACTAAAACAGGCAGTTTTATGGTAAAGAGGATAATGGCAACAGCAATAATTATAATGGCCATAGTAATAAATGGTAATGGTACCCTTTCAGCTGCAGCAAAACCATATTCTTTGGCGCCCATGGCCTCTTCGTTGAGTCCTCTGAAGATAGCCACAGAAATAATCCACGGTGCTACCATAGTGGCAACTGAGTTAAGCGCCTGCGTAAGGTTGAGGCGGCTGGAGGCCGAGCTTTCCGGCCCTAGTGCTGTAACATAGGGGTTAGCGGCAACCTGCAGGAAAACCACACCGGCGGCAAGTATAAAAGTGGCAAACAAGAACAGTCCGAAAGAAGGAAGCTTAGCAGCAGGCCAGAATATAAGGCTGCCAATACCCATCAGTAGCAAGCCTAAAATAACAGTCTTTTTGTATCCAATTTTGGCTACCAGTTTCCCGGAAGGAATGGACAGGATAGGATAAGTAATAAAAAATGCTGATGAAAGTAGCTGAGCGCCCCATTCAGGCAAGCCGAAAATGGCTTTTACCGGTGCAGTCATCGTAACAATGAATGTTGTGGCAAAGCCAAATATGAAAAAGATGGCGCCAAATGTAGGCATACCAATTCTCATGTTGTTTTTGTCTTCCATTTATCTGTGTTTTAGTTCGTGTAACTATAATTTGATTTCCTTTTATGATTTAATCCTATCGAAAACGTGTTAAAAGCACCAAATTTAGTTTAATAAGTAATAGTAGACAAACAATAAACGGTCTTTCAATCGTTTTCGAAAAGAATGATGTATTCCTGCATAAGAAATAATGGTAATGAGAAAGCGATGATGTATTTACCTGAGAAGCTTTCTTTTTGATAAATCTAAACATAAAACTATATAAATGAATAAATTTTATTGCGTTTTGAGAAGTATTGCTATATTTGACTTGCTTTAGAAATCTGTAGGGAAAACAGGCAGAATTCAATCATAATATATGAACAGACAACAAATAGAAGCCAAACTTTCTGAAAAGATTGTAGGTATCGCCGGATGCGGAGGATTGGGAACGCATGCGGCTCTATCTTTGGCGCGGGCTGGCATTGGTACTTTTTTTCTGGTGGATTTTGATATTGTGCAGGAAAGCGCCCTTAACCGGCAGTGCTTTCTTCGTAGCCAGTCCGGAAGACTGAAAATGAATGCATTGAAAGATAATATCCAGGATGCGAATCCGGATGCTAAAGTGTATGCTTTTGATGTAAGGCTGTGTCCTTCGGATGTGGCAGAGTTGTTTCAATCGTGTGATGTGTTGATAGAGGCGGTAGATGCGGCAAAAACCAAGCAAACCATTATTGAGTCGGCAATAAAATATATGCCTGATACACCGGTTGTCTCAGGTGTTGGGCTTGCCGGGTACGGAAAGACGGAAGAGCTGAAAGTACACCGGAAAAACAATCTGTATATCTGCGGGGATTTAAAGTCGCAGGTTTCGGAGGATTTGCCCCACCTGGCGCCTCGAATTGCGCTGGTAGCAGCAATGCAGGCTAATACCGTACTGGAAATATTACTTGAAGGGGAGGAGGCATGAAACTGATAGTTAACGGACATGAAAAAGAAATTGAGGGAGATAAACTCACCATTCAGGATGTGCTGGATTCTATGAAATTCAACACCCCGTTTTTTGTGATTTTTCTTAACGATGATTTTGTTGACCGCTTACAATACCTGAAAAGCGAAGTGAGCGAGGGCGACGAGCTCACTGTATTTCCCTTGGTTGCCGGCGCTTAAAGCGCTTCGGCCACGGTGAAAGTGCTTCCTCCTACAAAGACCAAATCCTTGCTTTGCGCTGCATTTTGTGCAGCATGCAATGCCTCTCTTACCGAAGAAAATGTTTTACCCGTTAAACCGGCTTTTGCTGCTTCTTTTTGCAGAATTTCCGCCGGAAGCCCCCGTGGAATATCCGCTTTGCAGAAATAATACTGAGCATTTCCAGGTAGCAGTTTTAAAATGCTTTCCAGGTTTTTATCATTGACCATACCTAATATGAAATGAAGATTATTCTTGGGGATACCTTCCAATTGCTTCATTACCCATTGCAATCCTTCGGCATTGTGCGCGGTGTCGCAATAAGTAAGGGGTTTATCGCTGAGTTTTTGCCATCTGCCGGCAAGGTGGGTATTGCTGATTACTTTGCGGAAACCACTTAGGATTTTCTCTTTCTCCAGCTTGAATTCTTTTTGAAGGAATAAGCTTGTCATTAATGCTGTTCTGATGTTCTCTTTTTGATAAGCGCCTGCAAGGTCTGTTTGTAAACCAGCCAGGATAAGTTTGTTGTCCTGATATACTTTTTCTATTTTAAGTCCTTCCGGCGTTATTTCAGTACCTGAAAATGCGATTTCCTGGTCGGCAAACCGGATGCCGGCCTGGTTTTTAAGGGCTGTTGTTTCAAACACCGGACGGGTTTCGGGTTGGGTTTTCCCGATAATAACCGGCGTTTCAGGTTTGATAATGCCCGCTTTTTCGCCGGCAATTTTTTCGAGCGTATCGCCCAGAAAGAAGGTGTGGTCAAGCCCGATGTTGGTAATTACAGACAGCAAAGGGTTTATGACGTTGGTAGAGTCGAGCCGGCCTCCCATTCCTGTTTCAATAACGGCAGCATCTACCTTCTGCGCTGCAAACCAGGCGAAGGCCATCCCAACTGTCATCTCAAAAAAAGAACATCCGATATTTTCAAGCGGCTTTTTATGCTTTCGGATAAAATCTACCACAAACTGCTTCTGCACTTTTTCTCCGTTAATCGTTATGCGTTCGCGGAAATCCTTTAGGTGCGGGCTGGTGTAGAGACCAACGCGCAGGCCGTGTTCCATCATTACAGAAGTAATCATGTGTGCTGTGGAGCCTTTGCCATTGGTACCGGCTATGTGGATGCTTTTAAATTTATTTTCAGGATGATCCAGCAACTCCATCAGTTTATGGCTGTTGCCCAGATCGGGCTTAAAAGCCGGCCTGCCCATGCGTTGAAACATGGGCAGTTGGCTGTACATATATTCTAAAGTAGCTTGATAATCCTTCTGCATTGGTAACCTGTTCTGAAGCTCCAATGGAGCATTTACGGCTTTATTTCGTTGTTATTTAACACATCACCAAATCATAGCACGCTGTGCTTCTGGCAGGTACATGTAATCTCCTTTTGTAATGCCAAAGGCTTCATGGAATTCGGGCATATTTCTCAGTGGTCCGATGACACGGAATTTTCCGAGTGAATGTACGTCTTCGCGGGTTCGTTTTACGATTTCCTCATCTCGGATATTCTGTGCCCAGATGTGGGCGTATGAAAGGAAAAACCTTTGCAGGGGGCTGAATCCTTCTATTTTTTTTGTGCTTTCAGCCTGTTGCGTTTTGTTAAAAGCGGTCAGGGCAATATTCAGTCCGCCTAAATCGGCGATGTTTTCTCCTAAACTAAGCTCGCCGTCAGCTCGGAGCGTATCCAGCACGCGGAACTGATTAAATTGTTTTACAAGCACCTGGGCGCGGTTATCAAAGTTTTCAGCGTCTTCCTTCGTCCACCAGTCGTGCAGGTTTCCGTCCTTATCATACTGGCGGCCTTTATCATC
Source organism: uncultured Bacteroidales bacterium (assembly GCA_964465045.1). GTDB lineage: Bacteria > Bacteroidota > Bacteroidia > Bacteroidales > JAIPAH01 > JAIPAH01. Next base: position 9,164 of record CAYXJS010000009.1, read on the forward strand.
AAAGCCGTGTGTCATTTCATGGCCAATTACTACACCAATAGCGCCGTAATTTACAGCATCATCAGCATCCATAAAGAAAAAGGGAGGTTGCAGAATGGCTGCGGGGAACACAATCTCGTTTTTGTTGGGGCTGTAATATGCATTTACCATTTGTGGTGGCATGTGCCACTCATCGGGATCTACAGGCTTGTTAATTTTGTTGATGTTGTATTTCCGGTTGAAAGCTTTGGCAGCCAACACATTGCGGACATAGGGCTGGTTGCTGATTTCCAGATCACTGTAATCTCTCCATTTATCGGGATAACCGATTTTTACATTCATGGTTTCGAGCTTTTCCTGTGCCTTGGTTTTTGTTTTCTCACTCATCCAGGGAGCATCGGTGATGCGTTCACTCAGAGCATCTTTCAGATTGCCTACCAAATCAAGCATTCTTTCTTTGGCCTCAGGGGGAAAATATTCTGCTACATAAACTTTTCCGAGGGCTTCGCTCATTGAACCGCTGGTGACATCCTGAACCCGTTTCCATAAGGGTCTTTGCTTTTCAGTACCACTCAAAACTTTGCCGTAGAAGTTGAAATTCTGTTCTGAAAATTCTTTGCTGAGGTACGAAGCTGTACTGTTTACCAAATTCCATTTCAGGTAAGCTTTCCAGGTTTTTGTGGGGATGTCTTTCAGCATGGCATCGATTTCGCGGAAAAACTCCGGTTGGCCTACGATAATTACCCCGGGGTCGCCAATTTCCAGGGTTTCAAAGTAGAAATCCCAATTGGCTTCCGGGGCAATGTCCTTTAACCCGGCTAAATCCATTTTGTTATAACGTTTGTGTGGGTCGCGCAGCTCAAGAGGCGTCATGGAATGCTCAGCTAGACGGGTCTCCAGCATTAGCATATTTTCAGCTATTGATTTGGCGTCAGACTCACTTTCGCCAGCCAGCATCATCATTTTGGCAATGTGTGCTTCATACTTTTCGCGGATGGAAACCGTACGTTCATCACTATCCGTATAGTAATCGCGATTGGGTAGCCCAAGGCCGCCCTGCATCAGGTGGGTGCGTACCATTTCGCTGTTTTTGGCATCGGCAGTGCCATACACCGAAAACAAAGCCGACAGTCCATCGCGATGCATTTGGGAAATGAGTTCAAATACCGCCTTGTTGTTTTTGGCTTTTTCGATATTACGGAATTCTTTTTTCAGCGGTGTCATCCCGGCTTTATTCCTGGCAGTCATATCCATGCCTGAAGCGTAGAAATCACCGGTTTTTTGGGCTGCGCTTCCGGTTTCATGGTCTTGTTCAGCCGTTTGTTTGATAAGCTCTCTTACTTGTTTTCGGGCGGAATCAGCCAACTGATCAAAGCTGCCATAACGGCCGCGGTCATCCGGGAGCGGATTATTTATGAGCCATCCGCCATTGGCATAAAGATAAAAGTTGTCTCCGGGTTTTACCGAAGTGTCTAAATTAGCCGGGTCAATGGCCAGGTTTTGTGCCTGGGTAACGATGCTCATAGCAAATATTACGATTAAAAGTGTGTAGATTTTTGATTTCATGTTTTAGATGTATTGATTTTCATTTTGATTTTTGTGTTAACATCAAAAATATGGCAGGCAATATAACTCTTTACCTAAGTCTGGCATTACGTAAAATACCGTAAAAAGGTACACAACTTCAAATAGAAACAAATAACTTTAAAGTATATTTTGGTAGTACTTTAGTTCATCCTGATAAAGTTGTACGTGATTGTACCTTTTTGTGTTTCGGGAGCTTCCGGATCGGTACTGAATTTTGCCCTCAGGGCAGCTTCTTTGGCTACTTTGTGCAGTTGTTGATCGCTGACTGTTGTGCCTTTTGCGCCGGCATTGGCGCGCTTAACATTTCCAAATTTATCCACATAAATGGTTACAACCACTTTACCCTGGTCTTCGGAGTCATAATCGGGCTTTGGGAGGTGCTTGGATTTTCTTCCGCCTAAGCTGAACGCGATTCCGTTTTCGGCGCCACCTTCGCCTTCATAATTATCGCTGTCCTGAGAGCCAAAATCAGAACCCTGGTCACCGGGCTCATCGGTTGTGCCTTCGTTCTGACCCTCTTCATCTGTTTCCGTATTGCCCGGATACAAGGCTTTCGGGTTTACTTCAGGCTCTTTTTCTTCAGGTTCGGTTTCTTCTGGAGTTTCCTCTACAGGCTCTTCTGGTTCTTCTGTAACTTCTTCTTTAGGTTCTTTTTCATCCTCCTGTTCCTCTTCTTCCGGTTTTTCTTCTTCAACATCCTCAATAGCCGGCGCTTCTTCGGTGTCCTGAGTTATCAATTCTTCCTCGGCTTCGGGTTGCGACTGCTCAGGCTGGGCAGGTGGCGGCGTTTCCTGTACCTGCTCTGGTTGTTCCTGCTGCTCTGGGCCCATGCCTTCATCGGCATATCCGATATTTACTACCACGCCTTCTTCACCCGGCAAAGGCAGTGGCGTGCGCAAAGCAAGTATCAGTAGCAACAAAAGCAGTATGCCATGAAAAATGAGTGTCCCCGTTAAGGCTGATATTTTATCTTTGTCGAGCTTCAACCTGAATTAATTTTTTGGTTTGGTTGCCAATATTACTTTATGCTTTGTATTATTTTTGTCGTTAATGGTATTTATAGCATCAATTACCGTAACTATGTATTGTACCGGTACGCTCTTATCTGAACGCAAAACAACAACGCCTTCGCTTTGCATGGCCAGCCCATCCGCTAGCTGATCCTCCAATGCATCGGCAGAAATTCGGGTTTCCCCGATATAAAAATTCTGGTCATCATCAATATAAACCGTTACCGTTTGCTTGGCCATGGTTTTGCTGTCGCTGCTGGGTAATAAAAGCTTAATGGCGTTGGGGCTTACCAGTGTGGAGGTAAGCATAAAAAAGATCAGCAGCAAAAATACCAAGTCAGACATGGAAGAGGAATTAAAGTCTGATTTTATTCGGTTTCTAATTTTAATGGCCATAGTTTTTTATTTTGCCGGTTCGTGCAACACATCCATAAATTCCGTAGCGCGTGCTTCGAGTAGAAAAATCACTTTTTCAATTCTTGCTACGAGGATGTTATAACAAATATACGCAATGATTCCTACAATAAGACCGGCAATGGTAGTTACCATCGCCTGGTAGATACCTGTTGACAGCAAGGCAATGTCGATATTATTTCCGGCCATAGCCATGTCATAAAAAGCCTTCACCATACCCATTACGGTTCCTAAAAAACCAATCATGGGAGCGGCTCCTGCCACAGTGGCAAGTGCAGCGATGTTCTTTTCCAGCTTAGACACCTCCAGCTTACCCACATTTTCTATGGCTGCATTGATGTCGTTAAGCGGCTTCCCGATACGCATTACGCCTTTTTCAATCATCCGGGCAAGCGGGCCTTTGGTGCTTTTGCATAAGGCTACAGCCGAGTCAATTTTTCCATCATGAATGAAATCACGAATGTTATTCATGAAATTGTTATCAAATTTTGTGGCCCGGGTAATAATTAAAAATCTTTCGACGAAAATGTAAATGGCTATGAGCGACAAGATAGCCAGTGGAAGCATTATCCATCCTCCCTTAAGAGCAAGGTCCCAAATTGACAGGCTGATATGGTCCTGGCCTTCGGCAGCCTGTTGGGCAGCTTCATTAGCTGTTTGCCCGGCTTGAAGCAGAATTGTATTTATCATCTAAAACGTCTTTTTAATGGTTCTTTTTAGCTGTATAACTCAAAAAATGAATGAATATTTTATTAAAGCAATTTCTGATTGCGAATTTATAAGATTCTCTGAAACGGATTTCATAAACCCGCCAATAAAATTTTTTACAACCAAGCTACGTTAAGGCAAGTGAATGGCTCCAGCACAACTGTCTGCCGTTGCCCCGGTTACGGATTTGAATACATTGATTTCCTGCTGCATTCTTAATACTCCCAAAAAGGCAAATACCATCGCTTCTTTAAAGTCGGTTATTTTTTTTTCGGGAATGATGATTTCTTCAGAAACCGAGGCTTTAATACGTTCTGTCAGATATTCATTGTGCGCACCACCACCGGTGATGAGGATATTTCTTTTTGGATGGTTAGACATGACTTTGGCAACCTGGAAAGCAATATGCTCGGTTACGGTAGCCAGCAAATCGTTTACAGAGAGTTTACTTTGTGAGATAAGCGGCCAAAAGCTGGCGTCATACCATTCTTTCCCGAGGCTTTTGTTGCCGTTTACCCAGTAATATTCCAGGGCATTAAGCTTCTCGAGCAAATCCATATCAATATTTCCTTCGCGGGATTTCAGCCCGTTTTTATCCATACTCAGGTTTTCCATGCCAGCGATATGGTTGAGCGCCATATTGCATGGAGAGATGTCAAAAGCTCTGCGAAAACCTTCTGCATCATCAAAAGAAATATTGGCAAAGCCTCCCAGGTTCAGGCAAGCATCATATTGTCCAAAGAGGTATTTGTCTCCGGCTGGAACGAGCGGAGCGCCCTGGCCTCCCTTGGCCACGTCTGCTGTCCGGAAGTCATTGATAACAGGCAATTCAACGCGTGAGGCGATATGAGCGCCGCTGCCAATTTGTACGGTATAAAAAGCCTCCGGACGGTGAAAAACGGTATGGCCGTGAGTTGCTATGAAATCGGGTTTCAGGTTGTGCTTGTGGATAAACATTCTAAGAATTTCTCCTGATAACAAGCCAAAGTCTTTGCTGGTTTCGGCCAAATCCCGTGCAGTGCCATCATATGCCGCAGCAAGACGGGTTTTCCAGTTTTCCGAGTAGTTGTAAGTGATGGTATTTTTTATCTTATATTGCCATGTATTTTTCTTTCTCATAAACTCGCAATATGCTAAATCCATACCATCCAGAGATGTGCCTGACATAACGCCAATAACTTTGTATCTTTTCATATCAGAGATATTTTGTTAGAGATTCCAGCCGGTTTCCTCGTGATCCTTTTATGAATACAGAATTTTCCTTGGGCTTGGTTTTTGTTAAATAGTCTTGTAGCGCTTCGGTATTTTCAAAATGCCTGAACGGATGCGTGATCTCATGAAATGCCTTCCCGACAAGGAAAACTTCTTTAACTAAATTCTTTTTTTCTTTCAGATAATCAACCAGGTTTTGATGTTCTGTTTCTGAATATTTACCCAGTTCCATCATTTCTCCTATTATGAGGAGCTTATTAGGATAGTTAGCGGAAAGGAAGTAATCTAATGCTGCGTGCATGCTTGAAGGGTTGGCGTTGTATGCATCTAAAAAGATGTGGTTTTGCTTGCTCCTAATAACCTGGCTTCTGTTGTTGGAAGGGACATAATCTCCAATCGCCTGGCTGATTTTACCGGGCGATACACCAAATAAACTACCGGTAACCACAGCATTCATAATGTTGGTCCAGTGAAAGCTTCCCGGAAGATTGCTTTTTATAGGATGATCTTGTGATTCATGTCCTTTTTGCCAGCTTAATTTCACAAATGGTGATGAAGAAAAATGGCTAACCCGGTAATCTGCGCTATTGCTTTTCTGGCTATAGCTGATGCGGGGGGTGTTTCCTGCCATTTTCAGCAGATCATGGTCATCGGCATTTATGATAATTTTCCCGTTTGTTAGGGCAATATAATCGTAAAGCTCTTTTTTGGTTTTTTTTACTCCTTCAAAAGACCCAAATCCTTTGAGGTGTGCCTTACCAACATTGGTGATAGTGCCATAGTCCGGTTTAGCAAGCGAGGCCAGGAAGCCGATCTCTCCGGGGTGATTGGCTCCCATTTCAATAACGGCTATTTCATGTCGTGCAGTAATTCTGAGTAATGTCAGCGGAACCCCGATATGGTTATTTAGATTACCTTCAGTACCGGCAACCTGGTATTTTTGTTTTAGTACCTTCATGACCAGCTCTTTGGTGGTGGTTTTGCCGTTGCTACCGGTTATTCCTATGAAGGGTATATTAAGCTTATCGCGATGCCAGACAGCGAGGTTTTGCAGCGCTTTTAACACATTATTCACAACGATATGCTCTTGAGATTTTTTTTGATTGGGATCATCAATGATTGCATAAGCAGCTCCTTTCCGCAGCGCTTCATCGGCAAACCGATTTCCATCAAAATTTTCACCCGAAAGGGCAAAAAATATACTGCCGGGCGTTATTTGCCGCGAATCGGTACTTATTTCGGGATGTTTCAGGAAATAGCTGTATAGTGTTTGTAGGTCCATGGCACAATCATTATCTGGATAAAGCTAAAAAAAGCTGCATTCTTAACGAGATAAGTATGCAGCTAAAAATTGTGTTTGTGTATTATTACTCTCCCGGCACGGCACTACCCACACGTGTCATAGCACATCGAAAACCAATGTAGTCTGTAGACATAGTTTCTTTCAGGAATCTACGTGTACTGGGATTCAGGTAATATGCCGGGTCTTTCCAGGATCCACCTTTATATACCCTTGTTTGGTCCGAAATCAGGCTGCGGTCAGCCTGATACATGATTTCAGTTGGCGAAAGATCTTCTTCGCCTTCTTGTTGCCCTTCAATTATTTTGCCGTCTTCATCTATGAAGTCAAAAGCGCTGAGTGATCCGGCGTCACCGTCTTTGTAATTGATGTTATTGGCTTTTTGATAATTCTGCCTCTCTACATTCTCAATAGGTTCTTCCTCATAATGCCCCATTTTGTCCAATTCCGGATTATTGTTGTTGGGGTCTTTCACGGTTTCTGTAAACACATTTCCTCTGAAAGGCTGTAAGTCAGAAACATCCTGATGAGATTGCGGACGGTAAACATCGCGCACCCATTCAGCTACATTTCCTGCCATGTTATAAAGTCCGAAATCGTTAGGCCAGTATGAACCTACTTCCTCAGTGATAACAGCGCCGTCGTTAAGGTTGTTAGCCACGCCGGCATAATCGCCCCGGCTGCGTTTAAAGTTAGCCATCATAGCCCCGTAGTACTTTTTATCATCGTTACGCACGTAATTGCCATTCCAGGGATAGAATTTTCTTTGATATACGCGTTCTTCCACGGTGTTGCCGATCTGAGCCAGGGCGGCATATTCCCATTCAGCTTCGGTAGGCAGACGGTAGTTTGGCAACAAAATGCCATCTTCCATTCTCACGTTGCGGGTATCGTCATCTCCGGCCTCTGGGTCAAGATTGGGTAACCCTGAATTTACCATATCGGCGTAAGCGCCTGATAAATATGCGTCTGTAGAGAAAGGGTATTTTCCTTGATCCGGTTCCGCTTCTTCGGTGTTCCACTCCAGCAGGCCTTTATCTACCAAGATACCTTCATTTACGCGATCGCTTCGCCATACACAGTAGTCATTAGCTTGTACCCATGAAACACCTACTACAGGATAATTCTGAAATGCCGGATGCCTGAGATACAGGTCAGAAAGGGGCTCGTTGTAAGCCAGCCGGTCGCGCCAAACCATTGTGTCTGGCAGCGCTTCCTGGTATAAATCATCGTCACTGCCAAAAACACGGTTGAGCCAGTAAAGGTATTCTACATAGTCGATATTCCTGACTTCTGTTTGGTCCATGTAAAAAGTTTGTACGGTCACTCTTCTGGGCTTATTATCATAGTTGCCCAGCGGGTCAGGCAATGTGGCTCCCATAAGATATGTGCCGCCTTGTATAAGGACAAGGCCCGGTCCTGTTTTTTGCTCTTTATAATCTACTTTGGTAAAACCTCCGTTTTCCTGATTATTATACTCCCATCCTGTAGTGCGGGAGGTGTCCTGGCTTCCGCAGGAAGCAAAAATAGCGGATAAAACGATTAAAATTAAAACTTTATATGCTCGCATCGGTTTTGAAATTTTTTTCAAATTTAACTAATAACTAAAATTCAGGGCATTTTATTGCACGAACTTTCCTACTTTTTTCTACATAAATACAAAAATTCCAGGTTAAAGACACTTCATGTGCTCCACCGGAATAGCCTCCAAGCTCTGAAAGTGAATAATCATAACTATAACCAAACTTTAAATCGTTGTGTTGTATACCTATCAAAGCAATCGCGGCATCAGGGTTTTCAAAATTGTGCCTGTACCAGGCACCAAATATAAGCGGTTCTATGTGAACATACAAACCGGCATTAAGTTGATGAAATTCTCCTTGTTGCTGATAAAGCAGATTTGGTGAGATGGTTTTGGTTTTTTTTCGGTGTATTACGGGATCAAAAGCAAAAACCATGCCTCCGTGAACTGTGATTTTCATCGGCAAGGCGCTGTTTTCTGCGGTATAAAACGAATTTGGTGGTTCATTCATGTGGTGCACAGCCAGCCCGCCATAATATTTCCCATTCCAGTCAAATGCCAGCCCTCCTGAAAAATCGATCATGGAAATATTATTATTTTCAGGTGGAGTTTCATTGGTGGATGATATAGTGCCGTCAAGATTGATTTGATCGGCAAAAATTAAATTATCCCAGTTCAGGCTGTTTTGAATATAAGCTCCCTGGAGCCCGGCGCTCATAACCATTTGTTCAGAAACCTGCCATTGGTATGAATATGCCCCGCTGATGCTGGTTTCAGAATAAGCATTGTCTCCCTGCCGATCTGTATAAACGGCAATTCCATATCCACTTGACATGTTTGGAAGCGATTGATCATACACAATTTGATATGTGTTGTATGCTTGCGGTATAGAAGGCCATTGATTCCGGTAGTTTAATGAAAGACGCGCGCATTCAGTATTTCCTGCCAAAGAAGGATTCAGGTACAGTGGGCTCGAGTAAAACTGCGAAAAAGAATGGTCCTGGCTTACGGAAAGCAAGGGTAACCATAACATGAAAACAAATAAATACGCGCTTTTAATTATCATCCTCTTTAGAATTCGACCACAATAATACGAAGAAATTAACAAAATATTATGTCGTTGGTTGACATCTATTTTACAATATGACAACATCAAATGCGTTTCCTTTGCATGAATGCAAAAAAAAATTGATTTTTGTTGACGAATGCCGGGTTAAATGAACTGAAAAAATCAAGTTAATCCAGGATTATCTGAATTTTGATGAGTAAAAACGTTTTGCTTGTTTTTTTGTTACGCATAGACTTACATGAATAGAATGTTATGTTAAGAGCCGCATTTGTAGTTTTGTTTTTTTGGATGTTGTTGATAAATCCTTTATCAGCGCAGCATCGGTTTGATGTGGTTCTGGATTGGGAGCAAAACTCATCCTCTCCTTTGTTTTTCTCAGAGGGGGTTGCATCTTCATCTCATCCCGGGTTGCATGATTATTTTGAGCGTTTCAGCTTATCCGGGCAAAATAACGATGTGATTGCGGTAATTACAGAACAGGAAGAAGAAATCATTCACAACATTCCAGACAGTATTCTGAAAAATCATGAGTTCGCTTCTGATTATATTCTTGATTATGGCGTCAGGATGCTTCGCAAATCGCCGGAAGGATATGTGAGGCTATTTCCCGTGCGAAAAGATGAAGCCACAGGATCATATTACAGGCTTGTTAGTTTTACAATTCAAGCTTTTGAAGCCCGCTCGGCTGATAGAAAAGACAGGCGCGAGTATGCTGAGAATTCCCGTTTGAGTGAGGGGAACTGGTATAAGATCGGCGTGGATACAACCGGTATTTTTCGCATGGATTATGATGATTTAACCGGGCTTGGTTTGGGGAATAATATTGAATCTTCAAAGCTTAAGCTTTTTGGCTATGGCAAAGGAATGTTGTCTGAAAAAGTCAGTGATTCGCGTCCTGACGATCTGCCCGAAATCCCTATCCAGGTTAAGGATGGAGGAGACGGGGTTATAAATCAAGGCGATTACATTCTATTTTATGCTGAAGCCCCCGATCAATGGGAGTATAATGCCAGCGCAGATCGCTATCAGCATCAGCGCCATATTTATGCGGATACCAATTATTACTTTTTAACCGTAAGCGGCGACACCGGTAAGCGAATAGCAGAGGCTGATCCGGTTTCAGAAGAAGCAACGTTTACTACCGACACTTATGACCACCTGATTCATTATGAAAAAGACGAGCGCAGTTTGATTAATTCAGGCAGAAGAATGATGGGAGAGGTTTTCGATATGGAAACAGCATACACGTTTTCTTTCTCCGTACCGGATTATATTCAGAGTGAGCCTGTTAAAATGCAAACCCGGTTGGTGGCCAAATCCACGCAAACCTCCTCATTTACAGTGAATGCCGGCAACACATTCGAAAACATAAGCATTCCGGCTATTAGCCTTTCAGTCAACAGCAAATATGCCCAGGAACAAACGCGGAGTTTTGCGTTTTCCGCCTCGGAAAATCCGTTGGAAATAACGTTTACTTACAATAAATCCAATAATTCTTCTATTGGCTGGCTCGATTATTTTTCGATGCAGATGCGACGTAAGAACAAATTACTCAACGGGCAATTGCTTTTCAGGGATGCACAATCGTTAAATGAAGCATTGGTGAAATACCGGCTGGCTGAAAAAGTTTCCGGTCTTCAAGTTTGGGATGTTTCAAACCTAAAAGAAATTAAACGTATGCCACTTCAGGGCTCACAAAATCAAGCCACATTTAAATCCGGCGGCGAAAGTCTTCGTGAATTTGCTGCCTTTGACGGAAGCAATTACCTTAAACCGATTCCTGTTGACCGGGTAAGTAATCAAAACCTGCACAGCATCAGCGGAAATACCAATTATATTATTATTACTCCCGGGTTTTTGCAAGACCAGGCTGTTCGGTTGGCTGATTTTCACAGAAGCGAGAATAATCTGAACACAGAAGTGGTATTGTTGGAACAGATTTATAATGAGTTTTCATCAGGGATGCAGGATATTTCAGCAATACGTGATTTTTTGAAAATGGTCTACGACAAAGAGTCTTCTAATGATGGCCTGCAATATGTGCTCTTATTTGGCGACGGTTCTTTTGATCATAAAGATATTATTGAAGAAAACACCAATATTGTACCAACTTATCAAACACCAAACTCTTTGCATCCGGTATCTTCTTATACAACCGATGATTTCTTTGGTTTCCTGGATGAAGGGGAAGGAGATTTTGCAAATGACGCTCTGGATATTGGTATAGGAAGGTTACCCATAGTTTCCCGTGAGGAAGCCCGCCATGCAGTGGATAAAATTTTTCATTATGCCTCCGGAGATGAGGAGGTGATGAAACCCTGGCGTAATGTAATAACTTTTATGGCAGATGATGAAGATGGAAATTCTCATCTGAACCAGGCCAATACACTCGCCGAATATGTTAGTGATAATTATCCGGAATACCATGTTGAGAAGATTTACTTCGATGCCTATAAGCAAGTGAGCACCCCGGGTGGAAAGCGCTATCCTGATGTAACGGAAAGCATCAATACCCGCGTGGAAAGCGGGGCACTTTTTATTAACTACACCGGACATGGTGGAGAAGTGGGGTTAGCACACGAACGCGTTTTAGGTATTCCGGACATTGAAAACTGGAGTAATTATGATCGCTTACCGGTTTTTGTAACGGCTACCTGCGAGTTTTCGCGCTTTGATGATCCGGACAGAACTTCTGCAGGAGAGTTGGTCTTTAAACTTCGCAATGGAGGAGGTATAGCTTTGTTTACTACAACGCGTGCTACTTATGGCAATCCGAACTTTTCCCTGAACCGGAGCTTTTACAGGTACGCTTTGCGCGATTTAGACGGAAAAATCCCCCGGCTGGGAGACTTGATTAGGCTTTCAAAGCTGGATGTGGGAAGCACGGAAAATGCTATGAAATTTATTCTTCTCGGCGACCCTGCCCTGCAAATCGCTTATCCGGAAAAAGAAGCCCGCATTACCCATATCAATAATAAGGAAATTCAAATGGGCAGTGATACGCTGAAAGCGCTGGCCGAAATGAAAATCACCGGAGAAATTGTTCAGCCCGGTGGTGCAGTTGATGAAAGCTTTCAGGGTGTGGTTTTCCCTAAGATATTTGACAAAAAACAAATAATTACAACCCTGGGAAACGACCAGGGTTCTTATCCGGTAGATTTCGAGGTGCAAAAAAGTGTTTTGTATAACGGCAAAGCCATGGTGGAAAACGGAAAATTTTCTTTTAGCTTTATCGTTCCGAAAGATATAGACTATAAAATGGGTTATGGAAAAATTTCGCTCTATGCAGCCGGTGATGGTGTTGATGCCAACGGAAGCTATAATGAGGTAGTAATTGGTGGGTTCTCTGAAAACACACAACAAGATAATGAAGGCCCGGAGATTGATCTCTTTATCAATGATTCGCAGTTTGAAGACGGTGGAATTACCGGCCCCAACCCGGTGCTGTATGCCACAATATTTGATGAAAGCGGCATCAATACAGCAGGAAGCGGTATCGGACATGACCTGGTAGCCTATATCAACAATACAGATGATATCAAGGTGCTCAACGCTTTTTATGAAACGGATTTAAATACCTACAAAAGTGGCTCTGTACGCTTCCCGTTCTTCGATGTGGAAGAAGGAGAACACACCCTCTATCTGAAAGCCTGGGATGTGTTTAATAACAGCGCGATTGCTTCAGTTGACTTTAGAGTGGTTGGAAAAGACAAACTGGAAATCGGACGGTTAAAAAATTATCCCAATCCGGTTATAGATTATACTCATTTTGTTTTTGAACACAACCAAAAGAACCAGGAGCTTACTTTGGAACTGGATATTTATGATACTTATGGTAATCGGGTTTTTTCTCAAACCAAGGAAGTGTTTGCCGATAGTGGAAGCAAAACAGAACCCATTACCTGGTATGGTAAAAATGGTTCTGGAAGCCCTCTGAGTAAGGGAGTTTATATTTACACGCTGAAAGTCAAAACTGATGGTGAGCTTGTAGATAGTCATACGAATAAATTACTTTTAATCAAATAAAGTATAGAATATGAATGTAGCCAGACATTTGGTTTTTTTGTTTTTCCTTATCGGGATAATTTCTGTTTCGCAAGGCCAGGAAAGGTTTTATGAATTGTCATGGCAGCATCCCGAAAATATAAACATCGGAGATAGCATCTCTTTTACACGCCTTACCTTTGAAGGAGCACATTATCAAAAAGTTATGAGTACAACACCTTATTTCAAGACTGTAATTCCGCTGGACAATAATAAAAGAATCCGGGAAGTCGAAATTGAAAATGTAGTTTATCTGCCACTTACGTACCAGGAAGAACAATGGTTAGACACTTCTGCTGTTGCTCAGGAACCAGTTCCTGAGATTGCACATCATTCGCAGCGCGGAGAAGTGAGTGCAATACTTTCTTTTTCACCATTTATAAAAGCAGCTTCCGGATATCAAAAACTTACTGCCTTCACTTTGAAAATTACTTACCAACAAGACAACGGGGAAAAATTGGCCTCACAGGTTCAAAACAGCGTCTTAAGGCAGGGAGACTGGTTTAAACTCAGGGTGAAAGAAGATGGCGTTTACCGAATTACCTATGAAAGGCTCAAAAATTGGGGTGTGGATGTTGATAATATGAATGTGAATAACATCGGTGTGTTTGGGAATACCAACCGGTTGTTGCCTGAAATGAACAATAAGCCTCGTCCGGAAGACCTTACAGAGAATCCTGTCGTGATATTTGATGGAAACGACGGCAGTTTTGATCCGGGTGATTATCTTTTGTTTTATGGGAAAAGCCCGGTAGAATGGCATTACAACACGCTGCAGAAAAAATTTAATCATTCCGTGAATCCTTTTACGGAGTATTCATACTACTTTTTCACCCCGAACCGGGGAAGCGCTAAGCCACTGAAAAAACAAAACCAGGCTAATGCCGCACCTGACGATGAGGTGACATCCTATGATGAACTGCGGTTTTTTGAGGAAGATCAATCCAGCTTGATTAAATCAGGCAGGGAATGGTATGGGCAACAATTAAATATCGGACAGCGCAAATTTAAAGTCCCGGAATTTCAGTTTAAGAATATCGTTCCCGGATCCCGACTTTATTTGCAATCTGATTTCGCTGCCAAGGCAGCAACAACGTCAGAAATCGATGTTCGTGTAAACGGAGAACAGGTTTATAATCATACTGTTCTGGGGCTGAATCCGGGACGCTATCAGTATGCCCGTGCTAATAATCATCGTTCTAAATTCGATGCTTCAGGCAGCAATTATGAAGTAGAGTTTGAATATAACGTACCTTCCAGTTCAGCAAAAGCATGGTTAAATTGGGTGGAATTGTCTGCGCGGTGTGAGCTTCGTTTCAATGGCAAGCAACTGGATTTCAGGGATGAGGTTTCTGTGGAAAATGGGAAACACGCTAAATTTATCCTCAAAGGCGCTAATAATAATACGCGCATTTGGGAAGTAACAAACCCGCTGAACCCGAAAGAGGTACAGGCCGGAATGCAGGGATCCTCGCTGGAGTTTGTGTTGGAAGTTGATGACATCCGGGAGTTTATTGCCTTTGATGGCTCTGACTTTAAAACACCTGAGTTTGTGGAAGAAGTTGATAATCAAAACCTTCACGCCGTGAAAAACATTGATTATCTGATTATCACGCATCCCTTATTTTATGATCAGGCACAGCGATTAGCAGATTTCAGGCAGGAGCATGACGGATTTTCGTACCGGATTACGACGCCTGAGAAAATTTACAACGAGTTTTCGTCCGGAGGTCAGGATGTAACCGGAATTCGTGATTTCGTAAAACATGTTTACAAGAATTCCGATGAAAACCGCAGACCCAAATATTTGTTGCTCTTCGGAAACGGCTCTTTTGATTACAAAGACTATCATGATGAGAATACGAATTTTGTGCCCACTTTTCCTTCTTACCGTTCGCTAAATATCAGTACCTCATATGCCAGCGATGATTATTATGCTTTGCTGGATGACAGCGAAGGATTGCAAAGTCCCGATAACGATAAACTGATAGGATTTTTGGATATTGGAGTAGGGCGCCTTCCGGCCAATAATGCTGAGCAGGCAGAACTTTTTGTGGATAAGGTGATACATTACACTACCAATGCAGAGACGTTTGGTAATTGGAGAAATGAAATTTGTTTGATAGCTGATGATCAGGACAACAATACGCATATCCGACAGGCAGAACAACTGGCTCAGATTGTAGATACATCGTATCGTCAGTTTAACTTGCATAAAATTTACCTGGATGCCTATCAGCAGGTTTCCACACCGGGAGGGCAACGTTATCCTACCGTAAATGATGAGATTAAAGCCAGGATGGAAAACGGGGTTTTAATCATGAATTATACCGGACACGGGGGCGAGGTTTCCCTGGCGCATGAGCGGATTATCGGTATTCAGGACATCGAAAGCTGGTCGAACTACCAGGCTTTGCCGTTATTTATTACGGCTACATGTGAGTTTAGCCGTTTTGATGACCCGGAAATTGTTTCGGCCGGCGAAAAAACATTTTTGAATCCCGGAGGTGGAAGCATTGGGTTGCTGACTACTACCCGGCTGGCTTTTTCGCATACAAACAGTATCTTGAATATCAGGGTTTATAAAGAAGCATTTAAACGCGATGAAAACGGAGAATACCCCCGCTTAGGCGATTTGGTGATTGCTTCAAAGACGCCTAACGACGATAAGCTCTATAATTTTGTTTTACTCGGTGATCCGGCTATGCGGCTTGCTTACCCGGAAAATGAAGTGGTCACTACCCACATCAATGAAAATGAAGTCGGAAATAACATGGATACACTCAAAGCGCTCAGCCAGGTAACGATTCGTGGAAAAATACAAAATACATCCGGCCAAAAGCTTAGTCAGTTTAACGGGGAAATTTTCCCGACGGTTTATGATAAAAAAGTTACCAACCGGACTTTAGGGCAGGATTCAGACTCCTATCCTCAGGATTTTAAAACGCAAAGCAATGTTCTCTATAAAGGAAAAGCCACCGTAGAAAACGGGGAGTTTAGTTTTACTTTTCCGGTACCCAAAGATATTGATTACAGCATTGGCAAAGGTAAGCTTTCCTATTATGCATCCTCAGAAGATATGGATGCAGGGGGTTACTTTGATGAGGTATTGATAGGTGGAACCACTGAAGGGCAAACGACCGATAATGAAGGTCCGGAGATTACACTCTACATGAATGACCGCGAGTTTGAGGAGGGCGATGTGGTTAACGAATCTCCCATGCTCATTGCCGACTTGTATGACGAAAGCGGGTTGAACACCGTTGGCAATAGTATTGGCCATGACTTGCTGGCCATGATGAATAAAGATACTGAGGATGTGATTGTGCTTAATGACTTCTACAGCGCCGGACTTGATACCTACAAAAGCGGAGAAGTGAATTATCCCTTTAACCGTTTACCTGTGGGAAGACACACTATTACAGTGAAAGCCTGGGATATCCATAATAACAGTTCTGAAAAAACGATTGAATTTATCGTTTCAGACAATATCACACCTGAGTTTACACTTATGCGCGCAGTTCCTAATCCGTTTCAATATTCTTCAGAAATTCATCTCGAGCATAATTTGTTTAATGAAAGAATGAAGCTTACCGTAAGGATTTTTGATATCAGCGGAAGGTTAATCAAGACGATGGGGCCTTTTGACAAACAATCTGACGGGTATACCGTGCCCCCCATTACTTGGGATGGAAAAGATGATAATGGAAATATGGTGGATAAAGGATTGTATATCTATTCTGTATTGGTAGTGAGTAAAAACGGCCTGGTAAATAAGGCCGGTGGAAAAATTATTAAATCGAAGTAGCTAACTTTTCTTATGAAAGAAATGTTAATCAAAGAGATTAAAATCTGAACAATAATCTAGAACCCGCTGCGTTAGTTAACCTGTCGTAACATTTCGTTAGCTTTGCGCGAGTTTTTTAAAAAAAGAGAAATATAAATGAGGAAAACAGGAAAAGCACTTATTGCTTTGCTAATCAGTTTAGTGACCCTGACGGGTTTTTCGGGATATGCCCAGGATGAGTTAAATACTATTACAACAGGAGTTCCGTTTCTGATGATTTCGCCTGATGCGCGTGGCGGCGCTATGGGAGATGCCGGGGTGGCTTCAGAGCCCGATGGCAATTCAATGTATTGGAATCCGGCAAAATTTGCCTTCATTGAAAAGCCAACAGGGTTGTCAATAGCTTATAGCCCCTGGCTGAGAGAATTGGTGGATGATATCGGCCTTTACAACATGACATTCTTCACTCGTCTGGATGATATTCAGACCGTTTCAGGTTCTTTGCGTTATTTTTCGTTAGGAAATATTGAATTTACGAACAACGAGGGAGACCCTCTCGGAGAATATCAGCCCAATGAGTGGGCTTTAGATGCGGCTTACTCCAGAAAATTATCTGATAATTTGTCCTTAGCCGTAGCCGGACGTTTTATTTATTCTAACCTTACACTCGGACAGGACGCCGAAACATCGGAAACGCGCCCCGGTACTTCCGTAGCTGCAGATGTTGGGATGTATTATGAGAATGATGTGGATGTAGGAGCTTCGGATGGTGTTTTTGCTTTTGGAGTTAATATTTCCAATATCGGCGCTAAGATTTCCTATACTTCTGCTGCCCAGGAAGACTTTATTCCTACTAATCTCAGATTAGGACCGTCATTGCGAATGGCTCTTGACTCATATAATGAAATTGAGTTTTCACTGGATGTCAATAAGCTTTTGGTGCCTACACCTCCTGTAATGGACCCTGATAACCCTGGGGAAGTGCTTGAAGGTATGGACGACGATGTTCCTGTGGTTACCGGGATTTTCCAATCGTTTTATGATGCGCCTGGTGGCTTTAATGAAGAACTCAGAGAGCTTAACTTTGCTTTCGGAACAGAATATTGGTATGATGAAACCTTTGCATTGCGTGCCGGGTACTTTTATGAAGATGATACAAAAGGAGGAAGACAATATGTAACTATGGGAGCAGGATTGCGCTACAATGTGTTTGCGTTAGACTTCTCTTACCTCGTTCCCACAGGAGTGCAAAGCCCGCTAGATAATACACTCAGATTTAGCCTGTATTTTGATTTTGATGCATTTATGGGACAATAGCGCTTTTATATCTTGAACTATCTGCCATGAATTTGATGACTCATTAAAGTTCATGGCTTTTTTATTTGTAATTTTACCAGATAACGAACGACAAATCAATACTGAGTCAAGTTTAATAAGTTCGTAAGTTAATAGTATGGTAATCAATCATATAAATTTGAATGGTGATGTTTTATAACATTGAGATAAATAATACATTATAATTTATTAAAACAGTGAGCGCTTTTTATACCAATCTCATTAATACGTAAAAATATGGATTTCAGAATAGGCTTTGGTTATGATGTGCATAAGCTTGAAGAGGGTTTACCCCTTCGCATCGGTGGTGTGGATATTGAGTCTGAGCAAGGCGCTGTAGGGCATTCTGATGCAGATGTGCTGATTCACGCGATATGCGATGCGTTGCTTGGCGCTGCTGATATGGGCGATATTGGCACGCATTTTCCGGATACAGATTTGGAACTGAAAGGTATTGACAGCAAAAAAATTCTGCTAAGAGTAATACGCATGCTAAAAGAGGAACGCTGGGAAATTGGGAATATTGATGCTACGGTAGCGCTGCAATCACCTAAGCTGGCGCCTCATATTCGTAAGATGAAAAGAACATTGGCGGCCCAAATGTTGTGCGAAGAATCGCAGGTGAATATCAAAGCCACAACTACTGAGAAATTAGGGTTTGAAGGACGCAAAGAAGGAATATCAGCGTATGCCGTTGCATTGATTAAAAAAGATTAACCCCGGCTTTTCCTAACAAGCATAAAAGGCGCAATCAGCAATAAAATCCCCGAGGTGAGTGCTAAGCCAAGCCCCAAACCGAAAGAATCGGCAAAAAATCCGAGAGCCGGAGCAATAGTCGCGGCAAATAACGATTTGGTCTGAGATTCTACGGATAAGGCGGTAGCCATAGAATCCTCTTCCAGTTTTCCTGATATGTAAGCAATGCCAACAGGTTTTCTGAGGTTTTCAATGATAAAGATTCCCATAAATAATGTTACAGCAATACCCATCAACCCATAGCTGTGAAATAGTCCGCCGCCAAGCCCCAGCAGAAATCCGGTTATCATAGTGGCGTTCAGCGGCTTGCTGTAACTGTTGAAGCGGTCTTTAAACCTGCCTGCAGCGTGTGAGGCCCTCGAAGTAATCAGGTAAACCACAAAGTAAATTATACCCACAAAAATAGCTGTCCGTTGCTCATTGGAGTAGTTTCCTAAAAAGGGAACAGAAAGGGCCAGTATTTTTACCAGGGGCTGGAGGTAATCCTTTACAGCTTTGAAATAGCCACTGTGCGATGAAGTGTTGGCTAAGGTTTTAATTATCAAAAAGTTTTTAAAAGAAGAGGTGAATCCCTTCCAGATTCTTATAAAGTCCTCTTTTGCCGTAGCGTTTCGCTTAACATTGCCTTCAAGCGCTTTAGGGTAAGTGCCGATATTGATCATATCCAGTACGTAAGGAATGATGGTAAATAAGAAAACCGTACGATAAGCGCCTTCTGTAAAAATGATGGCAGCAGCGATGAGCGAGGAGATTGCGGAGCCGGTTTGAGACCATGAGCGGGTATGTCCGTAATAGGCCGTTTTCTGGTTTTGCCAACCTTTAATTTTCAGGTAGGCAAATATCATGGCTTTATGTGTTCCGGTGCGGAAGGCATCAGCCAGGGCAAAAAAGATAATGGCGGTCATGAATCCTGCAAAACCTTCAGAAAAATAGAAAATCACAAAGGAAATTATGTACACTGCAAAAGAAGCTACCATCGTCCTTCGCCGGCCCAGGGTGTCTGATACAAACCCGGCAGGAATCTCGGCGATATTCCTTATGATTTCGAGGGTGCTGTATAGGATGCCGGTTTGGAGGTAGGACAGGCCGTTGTTAAGAAAAAACAAAAGCAAAAACGGTTCAAAAAACCGAAGGTTTTTCAGAAAACCATATAAACAAAAACGATAGTACTGTAAATCTTCTTTAAACCTTTCGTTCGTTACCATTTTCTTCAGCGTGGTTAAAAATGATGCGCACCCTGGCGCCCCATGCTTTTTCCGGGCAGTTTTCCACTTCTATTTTTCCGGAGTGAGCCTCCATGATGAGGTTAGCGGCAGATAATCCTAACCCGAAACCTTCAGTATGATGCATCACGTTATCCGCACCAAAATATTCAAAAAGCCTGCTGAGGGCTTCTTCAGAAAATCCAGGACCGGTGTCGGTGATTTCACAGACGGTGCTGCTTTTTTTCTCATAGCATTTTGTAAGAATCTTTCCTTTTTCAGGTGTATACTTTAGCGCGTTTTTATAGATGTTAGATAAACACTCGATAACCAACTCTTTTACTACCTGTATTTTAATATCCTCTTTTGGGAAGTCGTGTTCTATAGTTATGTTTTTATGCTGTAGCTCAGTTTCGTATAGTTTTTCCGCCTCTTCAAAGAGTTGAGCTATATTGTTTTCTTTAAAATCCAGCGCTTTGTTTTGAGAAGAAAGTTCGGTAATACGCAGGGCGGTTTCAGAAAACTTCATCAGCCGGTATCCTGATTCCTTAATGTTTTGTACTGACTCCTCGTGCTCGCTGCCTTGCAATTCATGCTCAAGAATATCACTAAAGCCTATAATTCCGTTCAATGGTGTTCTTAACTCATGGCTGATAATGCCCAGGAAATCGGACTTGGCTTTTTCCAGGTGCTCTAATTTGGCATGAGCCTCAGCTAACTGGTGAGTACGCTTCTCTACTTTTTTTTCAAGGTCGTTTGCGTAATCTTCAATGATGTTTTTCTGTTCTTCAATCTTTGTGTTTTGTTCTTTTTGAATAGCATTTTTTTCGGCTAACTGGAAGTTTTTCTGTTCTATTTGCCGCTCATAACGGGAACCCACTCTTCGCGAGGCAATAGTAGCCAAAATGGAGGCGACGAAAGCCAGTGCAATAAAACCCGAATAAGCGCGCTTTTTTAGCAGTGCCAGATTGTCTTCCATTTTTTCAGTGTTTTCATGGACGGAAACTTTCCAGGAAGTTCCCTCTACCGGAACCATGTAGGTTATTTCAGAACGTGTCGGTTCTTTAAGTGATAAAATCCCGCCTTCAGCCTCTTGGGTGCTTACTGCATTTTCAAGTAACTCCGGTTCGTTTTCAAGCAAATTATCAAACTGAAAGGCTTCTCCAGTTACAGGTTGACCTATCATTTCAGTGTTGGGGTGACACAGCAGGCTGGCCGTGCTTTGGTCAAACATACAGAGATATCCTTCATTAACATGGTTTCCAATAATGGCTTTCTGAAACATTTCCAAAACTTTTTCCTGGCTTACGCCTTTATCCAGTTGATTTGATAATAATTGCGATATGGTTTCTGCTGTTCTTTTGTTAAGGTTAAGTTGCTGGTTAATGTATTTGGCTTTTGCTGTATTGATGGAATACCGAACTCCAATATATCCGGTTAGTAGTATGATGCCGGCAATAACAATAAACGTGAGCAAATAAGTATTCGATTTCACATTTTTTTTCATAGACGATTTATTTTTATTCCAGAAATTCAATCATCAGGGCAATATTGCCAGGCAGACAGATGATGCTTTCTAAGAACGAGAATAATTTAGATTGCTTATAAAGAACAAAAGTAAAAATACATAAACATCAATCATAATGAAAGTCCGGGTCATCATCTTCAAAGAACAACCCTTTAAAATTGACAAGATATGCAGTTTGACTGGCCCGGGTTAATGCTGTATAGAGCCATCGCAGGTATTCTTCAGAGAGCATTTCATCTTTAAAAAAACCTTGCTCCACAAAAACGTGGTCCCACTGCCCGCCCTGCGTTTTATGACAAGTGAGGGCATAAGCAAATTTAACCTGCAAAGCATTGAAGTAGGGATTTTTTTTGAGCTCTTCCATGCGTTTTTTTCTTTGCGGGATGTCCTGATAATCTTCCATCACTTTCATGAAAAAGTTTTGATTTTCTTCATACGTCAGGGCAGGTGATTCACTTGAAATCGTATCCAGGAGTAGCTTTACATCCAGCTCTGGCTCTTCGGGGTAGTCGGCAAGCTGAACTGTAGCATCGGCAAAGTGGAAGCCATACATTTCTTCCATGTTTTTAATTCTCAGGATTTCCATAATATCCCCGTTGGCAATAAAGCCGGCCTTAGACTCTTCTGGAAGCCAGAAATAATTGTTCTTCACTACCATCATCGTATCTCCTGATTCCAGTTCTTCCTCGCGCATGAGAATGCGTCGCCGGATTTCCTGGTTGTAAATGTTAGCTCTTTTGTTAGACCGGGTAACCACTACAGCCTCACTGCCCTGGCTTCCATTAAAGGTATCCATCAAGGCATCCTGCAACGCATTTCCATTAATACGGAAAATATTATTTAAGCCTGTGGTTTTGAAAAACGGAAAATCATAATCTTCTTCTTCCAGCTTTAGCCTTATGTTGGTCGCGTTGATCAGGATACCGGAATCTTGTTCCTGCCTTACTACTTCGCGCAAAGAGCCGGATATAACATCCAGGCTAAAGGCCTTGCGCAGCTCCTCGTAGTCTAAGGCCGGGCTCAGGGTCAGGCCTACCGGCGGGAGCTGTGCGGTGTCGCCAATGAAAACGGCCTTGCAATTTTTGCCGCTGTAGATGTATTCTATCACATCATCCAAAAGACTACGTTGCCCGAAACGATTCTCGCCCCTGCTGATGTCAGGAATCATAGAAGCTTCATCAATAAAAAAGAGGGTGTTTTGATGCATGTTCTTTTGCAAGGTTACTTTTACGCTGCCGTCCTTGCGTGCATACAGCCGGTATATTTTTTTGTGAATAGTAAATGCGGGCTTCCCGGAGTATCCCGAAAGCACTTTTGCTGCTCTGCCGGTAGGAGCCATTAACACCGATTGCATTTTGAGCCTGGGTAAAATATTGATTAACGTACTTACCAAAGTGGTTTTGCCTGTGCCGGCATAGCCTTTCAGCAGAAACAACTCGCGGGGATTTTTAGACAAGACGAATTCCGACAGCTTGCCAATGAGTTGCAACTGGTCGTCAGTAGGTGTATAAGGCAATGATTTAGCGAAATAGCGCGATAAGCGTTCTGTCATATTTGGCGTTTATGAGTTTGCAAGTTTCTACGTTTGTCAGTTTTTAGGTTTATAAGTTATTAATTTTAAAACCAATATGTTAATCATCAGATGAGTTTTTCATAACATCAACATGCTCAATATGTTATTTTATTTCAAAAATTCCTTCTTTTTAAACCGGGACTCATGCATATTTACACAAAGGTAAACACAGGAACGGAAAAAGTTGCTTAAAAAGGCATGCATTCGCTTCGCGATAAAAACCAAATAAATACTTCCGAAAGCAAGTTGCTTGCTTGTGATGTGGGTTTATTTGGCTATGAAAGCTTTACTGATCTTTGTATTTGAGCACTTCTTCGCTGATGTATTCCAGTTTAACGCCGGCTTGCCTGAACA
>CAYXJS010000010.1:0-32174 GCA_964465045.1 uncultured Bacteroidales bacterium
GGATATTTTTTAACATGAGAAAAGGTAGACCCAAAAAAAGAATTATTCGGCCCGACGCGCAATACAATGATGAAATGGTAACCAAATTCGTCAATAATTTGATGTTGCGAGGGAAGAAAGAAAAGGCGTTTCAGATTTTTTATGATGCTATAAATATGGTTTCTGAAAAAACCGGAGAAAACGGACTTGAAGTTTGGAAAAAAGCATTGGTAAATGTTACACCTAATGTAGAGGTTCGCAGCCGCCGCGTGGGTGGCGCTACGTTCCAGATTCCTTCTGAGATTCGCCCAGCGCGTAAGCAAGCTATCGCTATGAAGAATCTTATCAGATTCTCGCGCAAACGCCATGAGAAAACAATGGCAGAGCGTTTGGCTGGTGAGATTGCTGCGGCATCTAAAGAAGAAGGTGCTGCCTATAAGCGGAAGGAAGAAACGCACCGTATGGCCGATGCTAACAAAGCATTTTCACATTTTAGATTTTAAAATAGAGGGAGTATTGATTTTAAATGGTTAAGAAGCTAAAACATACCAGGAACATAGGCATAATGGCCCATATTGATGCAGGTAAGACTACAACTACCGAGCGTATTTTGTATTATACCGGTATCAACCATCGTCTTGGCGAAGTCCATGATGGGGGAGCTACTATGGACTGGATGGAGCAAGAACAGGAAAGAGGAATTACCATTACCTCTGCCGCTACAACAGTGTTTTGGAGCTTGATGGACCTGAACCATAAAGGGCAGGAATTCAAAATAAATATCATCGATACACCGGGTCACGTAGATTTTACAGTAGAAGTGGAACGCTCCTTGCGTGTTCTTGACGGCGCTGTAGCTGTTTTTTGTGGTGTAGGTGGCGTTGAACCTCAATCTGAAACCGTATGGCGGCAAGCCGATAAATATAAAGTACCCCGGCTCGGATTTGTGAATAAGATGGACCGTACCGGCGCTGATTTCTTCAGTGTACTAAATCAAATTAAAGTTAAGTTAGGCGCAAATCCGGTTCCGATTCAATTACCCATTGGCGCTGAAGAACATTTTAAAGGCGTTGTTGATTTAATCAAAAATAAAGCCTTTGAATGGGATGACTCAACCCAAGGCATGAAAATCATCGAAGTGCCTATCCCTGATGACATGCAGGATTTGGTTCAAGAATACCGTAATGAACTGATTGAAGGCGTTGCTGAAGAGAGTGAAACCCTTTTTGAAAAGTTTATGGATGATCCTTCTTCTATAAATGAAGAGGAGATTTATGAAGCCATTCGCAAAGCTACACTGGAACAAAGAATTACACCGATGATGTGCGGTTCGGCTTTTAAAAATAAAGGCGTGCAAATGTTGCTCGATTCGGTGATTCGGTTTTTACCCAGTCCCCTTGACGTTGAAGCCATCGAAGGAATAGACCAAAAGACGGGTGAACCGGTTGCTTATGAAGCCGATCCTTCTGAAAGATTTACGGCGTTGGCCTTTAAAATTGCAACCGACCCATTTGTAGGTCGCTTGGCTTTTATTCGGGTATATTCGGGCTCTGTAGAAGCAGGATCGTACATTTATAATGCCAGTACCGGGAAAAAGGAACGTGTGAGCCGTATCATGCAGATGCATGCGAATAAACGGAAACCGTTGGATCGTTTAGAAGCCGGAGATATTGGTGCCGTGGTAGGATTTAAGAAAATCCATACGGGAGATACGCTTTGTCAAGAAGAAAAACCAGTGCTACTGGAATCTATGTCTTTCCCCAACCCTGTTATCAGTGTAGCAGTTGAACCCAAGACTAAAGCGGATGTGGATAAGCTCTCAAATGCGCTAGTGCGGCTTGCCGAGGAAGACCCGACTTTTAAAGTACACACAGACGAAAATACAGGACAAACTATAATAAGTGGAATGGGTGAGTTGCACCTTGATGTGCTTGTTGATCGTTTGAAAAGGGAATTTAAAGTAGAATGCAACCAGGGAGCTCCCCAGGTAAATTATAAGGAAGCATTGAACTCTACCATAGAACACCGCGAAGTTTATAAAAAACAAACTGGTGGTCGTGGTAAATTTGCTGATATACAGGTAGAAATTGGACCTGCTGATGACCCTGACTTTGAAGGAATTCAGTTTGAAAACGAAATCAAGGGCGGTAATATTCCCAAAGAATTTATTCCGTCTGTTGAGCAAGGGTTTAAAAATGCTATGCATAATGGGCCTTTAGCCGGTTTTGAAGTAAAAAACCTAAAAGTAGTCCTAAAAGATGGTTCTTATCATGATGTGGACTCCGATCAGCTCTCTTTTGAGTTGGCAGCTAAAATGGCATTCAGAAATGCTACCCGTAAAATGGATAAAGAAATCCTTGAGCCGATTATGAAGGTAGAAGTAGTAACACCCGAAGATTACCTGGGTGATGTGACAGGTGACCTAAACAAGCGCCGCGCCCTAATCGAAGATGTAGGTTCAAAACCGGGTGGAGTGCAGGTTATCAGAGCAAAAGTGCCTTTATCGGAAATGTTTGGTTATGTTACCGCTTTGCGTACCATTACCTCAGGCAGAGCAACCTCCACAATGGAATTCGATTCATTTAAGCAAGCACCTGCAAGCGTGAAGGAATCTATTGTAGAAAGCGCCGGATACGAATTAAAATGATTGTAAACACAAAAGAATAAAACAGTGAGTCAGAGGATAAGAATCAAATTGAAATCGTACGATCATAATTTAGTTGATAAATCAGCTGAAAAGATCGTCAAAACTGTAAAATCTACAGGAGCGGTAGTGAATGGTCCCATACCACTGCCCACCAAAAAGCGTATTTATACGGTTTTGCGTTCAACGTTTGTGAATAAGAAAGCGCGTGAACAGTTTGAGCTGTCATCATACAAGCGACTGCTTGACATTTACAGCTCCACATCCAAAACCATAGATGCGCTTATGAAACTGGAATTACCCAGTGGTGTAGAGGTGGAAATAAAAGTATAATTGCGTAAACCGGACTATAAAAACGTTATATAATGTCAGGAATAATAGGGAAAAAAATTGGAATGACCAGCATTTATGATGCCTCTGGGCAACAAGTACCATGCACCGTAATAGAAGCTGGCCCGTGTGTTGTAACCCAGGTTAAGACAAAGGAAACAGACGGTTATGAAGCCGTTCAGCTAGCTTATCAAGATAAAAAGGAAAAGCATACGACTAAAGCTATGCAAGGCCATTTCGCAAAAGCGGGTACAACACCCAAACGTGTAATAAGTGAATTTACCCGTTTTGAGCAAAAAAAGAAATTTGGTGAAATTGTTGATGCATCTGTGTTTATCGAAGGTGAATTTGTGGATGTTATAGGTACTTCAAAAGGCAAAGGATTTCAGGGTGTTGTAAAGCGTTATGGTTTTAAAGGAGTGGGAGATAGCACCCACGGACAAAAAGACCGCTTGCGCGCACCAGGTTCGGTGGGGGCATCATCCGATCCATCACGTGTGTTTAAAGGTATGCGCATGGCAGGCCGACAAGGCGGGAACCGCGTAAAAATGATTAACCTTCAGATTGTGAAGATCGTAAATGAGAAAAATCTTATTGTTGTTAAAGGGTCTGTGCCAGGTGCAAAAGGTTCATATATAATTGTAGAAAGATGGAAATAGAAGTATACAACATAGAAGGAATAAAAACCGACAAGAAGGTTACCCTTAACGATAGTGTTTTTGGGATTGAACCCAACGAACACGCTGTATATCTTGCTGTTCGTCAGTATATGGCTAACAAGCGAAGCGGTAACCACAGTACGAAGGAGCGCAACGCTATCAAAGGCAGCACAAAAAAGATTAAGCGTCAGAAGGGCACAGGTACAGCACGTGCAGGGTCCATTAAATCACCGATATTCAGAGGTGGTGGAAGAACGTTTGGTCCCAGGCCGCGTGACTATAGCTTTAAATTGAATAAAAAGCTGAAACGACTGGCCCGGAAGTCAGCCATCTCTTCTAAATTTAAAGAAGGTAATATGATGGTTTTAGACAAATTGGCTTTGAATGATCATAAAACCAAATCATTTGTTGGTATCCTGAAAAATTTGACTCTTGAAAATCAGAAAGTATTGTTTGTTTTGCCGGAAGTAGAACATAATGTTAGCCTTTCTTCAAGAAACATACCGGGAGTTAACATATGCAGAGCCGACTCGCTTAACACTTACGATATTCTTAACAATAAGAAAATTGTAATGGAAGAAGATGCTGTTAAGCTGGTAGAAGAACAATTTGCTAAGTAATTAAAAACAAAGAACGATGAGCATAATTATAAAGCCGGTAATAACAGAGAAGCTCACAGCCATAACGGAAAAAATTCCGAATCGATATGGGTTTATCGTTAGCAAAAAAGCGAATAAACTCCAAATTCAGGAAGCTGTTGAAGAGCTCTATGACGTGACCGTAGAAAAGGTGAATACCATGAACTATAGTGGAAAAAACAGTTCGCGGTTTACTAAAAGTGGCTTGCTTTCAGGAAGAACAAGTTCTTTCAAAAAAGCAATCGTTACATTAGCAGAAGGTGAAGAAATTGATTTTTACAGCAATATTTAGATAAATGGCTTTAAAGAAATATAAACCAACAACTCCAGGTCAACGCTATAAATTAATTAGCGACTTTGATGACATTACGGCCAAAAAGCCGGAAAAGAGTTTACTGGCCCCGATGAAGAAGAGTGGTGGCCGTAACAATCAGGGTAAAATGACCATCAGGTACAGAGGCGGTGGACATAAAAGACGCTATCGTATCATTGACTTCAAAAGAAACAAAGAGAACGTACAAGGTGAGGTAAAAACCATTGAATACGATCCGAATCGTACAGCACGTATTGCGCTGATAGAATACAACGATGGTGAAAAAGCATACATTATTGCTCCGCACGGCCTCAAAGTAGGTCAGAAAGTAATGTCGGGCAGTGATGCTAAACCTCAGGTTGGCAATACACTTTACCTGAAGAACATTCCTTACGGTACGGTGATTCATAATATTGAGCTAAATCCCGGACAGGGAGCTAAAATGGCCCGCAGCGCCGGTTCATATGCTCAATTGCTTTCTCGCGAAGGGAAGTTTGCGATTCTTAAAATGCCCTCAGGTGAGGTGCGCATGGTGCTTCAAAATTGCAAGGCAACCATTGGCATGGTTTCCAATATTGACCACAGTATCGAGATTTCAGGTAAAGCCGGACGTCGTCGTTGGAAAGGCCATCGACCCAGAACACGCGCCGTTGTGATGAACCCGGTAGATCACCCGATGGGTGGTGGAGAAGGAAGAGCCTCCGGCGGATTGCCCCGTTCTAGAAAAGGTATTCCTGCTAAAGGATTTAAAACCAGGGAGAAGAAAAAGAAGAGCAATCAGTATATTGTGGAAAGAAGAAAGAAGAAAAAATAAATTAAAGACAAGACATTATGAGTCGTTCACTGAAAAAGGGACCTTATATATTTTTCAAACTCGAAAAAAAGGCGCTCAAAATGCAGGAGGCCAAGAAAAAGAGCGTAATCAAAACGTGGTCAAGGGCCTCAGTGATTTCTCCGGATTTTGTTGGGCTTACCATTGCCGTGCATAATGGCAATAAGTTTATTCCGGTGTATATCACCGAAAACATGGTCGGTCATAAACTCGGCGAATTTGCACCAACGCGCACGTTCAGAGGTCATTCGGGCAACAAAAAGTGATAATCATTAAAGACACGAAATAACATGGGATCTAAAAAACATATCAACGCAGAGAAGCGTAAAGAAGCCAATAAGCATAGGTATATTGCCCGTTTGCGCAATTGTCCTACGGCTCCCCGTAAAATGCGGCTCGTGGCAGGTTTGGTACGCGGGTTGCAAGTTGATGAAGCCCTGCAAGTGTTGAAACACTCGCCACAGGCCGCTTCTAAATATCTTTACAAACTCTTGTTATCGGCCATTGCAAATTGGCAGATAAAGAATGAAGGACAACGCATGGAAGACGCAAATTTGTATATTAAACAAATTTTAGTTGATGGCGGCAGAACTCTGAAGCGAATTCAACCGGCCCCGCAAGGCAGAGCGCATCGCATCAGAAAACGTTCCAACCATGTGACCCTGGAAATCGATAGTAGAGAAATTAATTTAAATAACGAATAGATTACTG
Organism: uncultured Bacteroidales bacterium; assembly: GCA_964465045.1. Lineage (GTDB taxonomy): Bacteria > Bacteroidota > Bacteroidia > Bacteroidales > JAIPAH01 > JAIPAH01. The sequence goes on from CAYXJS010000010.1 coordinate 6,107, forward strand.
ATGGGACAAAAAGCAAATCCAATAGGTCTTAGAATAGGCATCATTAAAGGATGGGAATCCAATTGGTACGGAGGACGGAAATTTGAAGATAAACTGATAGAAGATCATAAGATACGTCAGTACCTCAACGCCCGTTTAGCTAAGGCCGGTTTGGCTAAGATAGTAATTGAACGTACCCTCAAGTTGGTGACCGTTACCATACATACTGCCCGACCTGGCATGATTATCGGCAAAGGAGGACAGGAAGTAGATAAACTCAAGGAAGAGTTAAAGAAATTAACAGATAAAGACGTTCAAATCAATATTTCTGAAATAAAGCGCCCTGAAATGGATGCCAGGCTGGTGGCAAATGCCATTGCAAAGCAGATAGAAGGACGTGTTTCCTTCCGTCGTGCAGCAAAAACAGCTATACAATCAACCATGCGTATGGGCGCCGAGGGTATAAAGATATTGGTATCAGGACGCCTGGGCGGTGCCGAGATGGCGCGGAATGAGATGTATAAAGAAGGAAGAATCCCTCTGCATACCCTTAGGGCTGATATTGATTTTGCAAATGATGAAGCACATACAACGTACGGATGCATTGGCGTTAAGGTATGGATATGCAAAGGCGAAATTTACGGCAAGCCTGAGCTGGTGCCCACAGGAGAGACAAAAAAAGGAAGTGGTCGCAGAGGTGGTCGCAAAGGTAAAAACAGAAGATAATAGGTTCATTATCAAAAATAGCTAGTAATGTTACAACCCAAAAGACAAAAGCATAGAAAGCAGCAGAAAGGACGCATGAAAGGCAAAGCCCAACGGGGTAACCAGATAGCCTTTGGTTCTTTCGGCATCAAGGCGATGGAATCAACCTGGATTACCGGTCGTCAGATTGAAGCCGCACGCCAGGCATTAACCAGGCATATGAAACGCGAAGGACGTTTATGGATTCGGATATTCCCGGATAAACCCATCTCTAAAAAACCTGCAGAGGTGAGAATGGGTAAAGGAAAGGGAACGCCAGAATTGTATGTGGCTCCGGTTACGCCCGGTCGCATCTTGTTTGAAATAGATGATGTACCGGAAAAAGTAGCAAAGGAAGCGTTGCGTTTGGCCGCACAAAAACTGCCGATTCCGGTGAAATTCGTGGTGAGAACTGATTATTCAGAATAATTAATAAGGCAATGAAACAACAAGTTATCAGAGAATTATCAACAGATGAACTCCACGAGCGGTTGGAAGAAGAGGTGAAGAAACTCAATAAGCTCAGGCTGAACCATGCCGTGTCGCCACTGGAGAACCCTAACCAGTTAAAAGAGGTAAGAAAAGATATTGCCCGCATGAAGACCGAAGTTAGGAAAAGACAATTAGAGGAACATCAATCAAATAATAAGTAATTCCGATGGAACGAAATTTACGTAAACAACGAACAGGGCTGGTGGTCAGTAATAAAATGGATAAGACCATTATTGTTGAGGTATCAAGAAAAGTAAAGCACCAAATTTACGGCAAATTCATTAAAAAGCGTTCGCGGTTTGTAGCGCACGACGAAAAAAATGAATGCAATAGCGGAGATAAGGTGGAAATTATGGAAACCCGGCCACTCAGTAAAAGAAAAAATTGGAGATTAGTGAACATCATCGAAAGAGCTAAGTAATAAATTAAATTATGATACAACAAGAATCAAAACTTGCAGTTGCTGATAATAGTGGCGCCAAATCGGTTTATTGTATCCGGGTGCTCGGTGGTACCAAAAAGCGTTATGCTTCTATCGGTGACCTGGTTGTGGTAAGTGTAAAAAGCGCTATTCCTTCAGGAAACATTAAAAAGGGAGCCATATCCAAGGCTGTTGTAGTGCGTACCCACAAGGAAGTCGGGCGTAAAGACGGATCCTATATCCGCTTTGATGACAACGCCGTGGTGCTGCTCAATCCTACAGACGAAATGGTTGGAACGCGTATTTTTGGCCCTGTGGCGCGTGAATTACGTGAGAAAAATTTTATGAAAATCGTATCACTTGCACCTGAAGTGCTTTAAAAGAAAATTAGACTATGGCAACGAAATTACATATAAAAAAAGGTGATAACGTAAAAGTGGTAGCCGGTGAATCCAAAGGTCAGCAAGGGCGCGTGCTTTCAATTGAGAAAGACAAAAACAGAGCCATTGTGGAGGGGGTTAATATCGTAAAAAAACACTCCAAGCCGAATGCTGATAATCCAAAGGGAGGCATTCTTAGCAAAGAAGCTCCTGTACATATCTCAAACCTTATGGTTGTGGATGGTTCCGGTAATGCTACACGTGTTGGCCGCAAAAAGGATGAAAATACCGGAAAGAGTGTTCGTTATTCAAAAAAGACAGGGGAGGAGATTAAATAATGAGCTACGTACCAAGACTTAAAAAACGATTCAACGAAGAAATCAAAGCCAAATTAATGGAACAGTTTGGGTATTCGAGCCCTATGGCAATACCGGCTTTGAAAAAGATTGCGATTAACCAGGGAATTGGTGAAGGTATTACAGACAAAAAGTTGGTTGATAAAGGTATTGATGAACTTACACTGATTTCCGGACAAAAAGCCGTTCCCACATACTCTAAAAAGGATATCTCCAACTTTAAGTTGCGCAGAGGTATGCCTATCGGAGTAAGAGTGACACTTAGAGGAGACCAGATGTATGAATTCCTCGACAGGCTTATAAACGTTGCAATGCCCCGGATTCGTGACTTTAAGGGAATTAGCGATAAAGGCTTTGACGGGCACGGAAACTTTACCTTTGGTTTAACCGAGCAAATTGTCTTCCCAGAAATCAATCTCGACAACGTAAGCAAACTGAATGGTTATAATATTACTTTTGTAACTTCTTCAGAAACGGATAAAGAAAGCTTTGCATTGTTGAAAGAATTTGGTTTTCCATTTAAAAATCAGAAATAGAGGATATGGCTAAAGAATCAATGAAGGCGAGAGAAGTAAAAAGAGCAAAACTCGTCAAAAAATATGCGAATAAGAGAGCTGAATTAAAAGCTGCCGGCGACTGGGAAGGGCTTCAAAAACTCCCCAGAAACGCGTCTCCTGTTCGGCTGCACAATCGCTGCCAACTTACCGGACGTCCGAAAGGATATATGCGGCAGTTTGGTGTATCACGGATAAATTTCAGAGAGATGGCTTTGAATGGCCTGATCCCGGGTATACGGAAAGCTAGCTGGTAATTAGTTACTAATTTAACAGAGTATCGAAAAAATGATAACAGATCCAATAGGAAATTATTTAACACGAATAAGGAACGCCATCATGGCCAACCACAGGGTTGTAGAGATTCCTGCATCGAACCTGAAAAAGGGAATTACTAAGATTCTCTTTGAAAAGGGATACATCCTCAACTATAAATTTGAAGATGATAATGGCCCTCAGGGAACAATAAAAATCGCCCTGAAATATCATCCGGCAAGCAAAATTTCAGCCATAAAAAGCCTGGAGAGAGCAAGCCGGCCCGGTCTCAGAAAGTATTGCAATAGCAATCAGTTACCTCGTGTACTGAACGGACTGGGAATAGCCATCATCTCTACATCGCAAGGAGTAATGACCGATAAAGAAGCCAGGAAACTGAATATCGGTGGCGAAATTATTTGTTACGTCAGTTAATCTAAAAATGGAAATAGCATGTCAAGAATAGGAATACAACCGGTAGCTGTTCCCGAAGGAGTTGAGGTACAAATATCCAAAGCCAACGAGGTTACCGTTAAAGGAAAATTGGGTGAGTTGAAGCAAAAAATCGACCCGGCCATTATAGTAAAGCAGGAAGAAGGAAATATAGTCCTGGCGCGAAAAACTGATATCAAACATCATAAAGCGTTGCACGGACTCTATCGCGCACTCATCAGTAATATGGTGCAGGGTGTAACCGAAGGGTTTAAGATTGAATTGGAACTGGTCGGTGTAGGGTGGAGAGCCGAAGTAAAGAATAATGTCCTCGAACTTACTTTAGGGTATTCACATCATATTTACTTCCAATTACCCGATATTGTAAAGGCAGAGGCGGTAACCGAAAGAGGGAAAAGCCCACTGGTTACGCTCCATTCTGTAGATAAACAATTGGTAGGGCAGGTTGCTGCCAAGATTCGTTCGCTCAGGAAGCCTGAGCCATACAAAGGAAAAGGCATTAAGTATAAAGGAGAAGTTTTACGGAGAAAAGCAGGTAAATCTGCAGCCTCCGCTTAATCATTAATCAACCACCTGGTGTGGAGCCAGGGAATTAAATTCTTTAAGTAGAGACAATGAAAAAAATAAAGAACAAAAAGGTTGCAAGCAGATTTAAAATCAAGAGAAGGGTAAGAAAAAGTGTTATAGGTACATCCGAGCTACCAAGATTGAGCGTGTTCAGAAGCAGTGCCAACATTTATGTACAACTTATTGATGACTCTAAAGGGCATACGCTTATAGCAGCATCATCTCTTGATAAAGAAATAGCTGAAACAAAAGGTACAAAAAGCGAGATTGCTAAAGCCGTGGGCAAAAGAATAGCCGATAAAGCTAAAAATCAAGGATTTGAGCAGGTGGTGTTCGACAGAAACGGATATAAATATCATGGTAGGGTTAAAGCTCTGGCAGAAGGTGCCAGAGAACAAGGACTTAAATTTTAATAAGATATGGCGAAAGTAAACGTAAAAAGGATAAAATCCAGTGAAATTGAATTTAAGGACCGTTTGGTCAGTATTCAGCGGGTGACGAAGGTGAACAAAGGCGGGCGTACTTTTAGCTTCTCAGCCATTGTTGTAGTGGGTAATGAAAACGGAATTGTAGGTTATGGCCTCGGCAAAGCCAAAGAGGTTACGTCAGCAATAGCTAAAGGCGTGGATGATGCCAAGAAAAACCTGTTAGAAGTTCCGGTAATCAATGAAACCTTACCGCATGCTCAAACCGGTAAATACAGTGGTGCAGAGGTGTTTATAAAACCAGCATCGCCGGGTACCGGGGTTATTGCCGGAGGTCCAATGCGCGCCGTGCTCGAAAGTGTGGGTGTGAAAAACGTACTGGCTAAATCAAAAGGCTCGGCTAACCCACACTCCGTGGTTAAAGCAACTATAGATGCGTTGGCACAAATGCGCGATGCCAGAACAATAGCCGAACTGCGAGGCGTGGATTTGAATACGGTTTTTAACGGGTAATTCTAAATAATCAGCAAAATGAAGAAAATCAAAGTCACACAGATAAGAAGTCGTATCGATCAGCCGGCAAGACAAAAGCGTACGCTGGATGCACTGGGACTAAAAAAGATGCACCAGTCCAGAGAGTTTACGGCAACACCGCAAATAGAAGGCATGATACGCAAAGTGCAACATTTGGTAAAAATTGAAGAAGTATAATAACCGTTTAATACGCGAAAAGATATGGATCTGAGTAAACTAAAACCTGTAGAAGGATCAACAAAACCAAGAAAGCGGATTGCCCGCGGACAAGGTTGTAGCGGCGATACCGCCGGGCGAGGACACAAAGGCGCCAAATCAAGGTCTGGATACAAAAGAAGATTGGGATTTGAAGGTGGACAAATGCCTATTTACCGCAGGCTTCCCAAATATGGGTTCAAAAACAGAAACCGTGTGGTTTATCGTCCCGTGAATTTGAATGTTTTGCAGCGCCTTGTAGATGAAAAATCGATTCAATCAGTAGATATTGACGTGCTTATGGAGAACGGCCTGGCAAATAAAAATGAACGGGTGAAAATCTTAGGCAACGGAGAACTCAAAGTCAAGTTAGACGTAAAAGCACATGCATTCTCCAAATCTGCTGCCAGGATTATTGAAGAGCAGGGAGGCAGTGCCACAAAAATCGAAGCTTAATGAAGAGATTAATACAAACCATACGGAATATTTCAAAAATTGAGGATCTGCGAAAACGCATCCTCTATACTATTGGTATCATTCTTATTTACCGCTTGGGAGCATATGTGGTTATTCCCGGAGTAGACCCTCATCAGTTGACGGCGCTTGAGAATCAAACCAGTGGCGGACTCTTAGGTCTGCTCAATATGTTTTCGGGAGGGGCCTTTTCCAATGCATCCATTTTTGCCTTGGGGATTATGCCTTATATCTCTGCTTCTATTGTGATACAGCTTTTGGGAATGGCAATACCTTATTTCCAGAAATTGCAGCGAGAAGGAGAAAGCGGACGTAATAAGATCAACCAGATTACACGATACCTTACGGTAGTAATTACAGCATTTCAGGCTCCCGGATATTTGGCAAACCTGGTTCGGCAATTGCCTCCGGAAGCTATAACACCGTTTGATCCCAGCGTAACAAGCCCAACAACTTTTTTCTGGATTTCTTCCACCATTATCCTGGTTTCAGGAACCATGTTTGTAATGTGGCTGGGTGAAAAGATTACAGATAAGGGTATTGGAAATGGTATCTCGCTGATCATTATGATTGGAATTATTGCCAACCTGCCTTTTGCCCTTTTCGGGGAATTTGTTTCCCGTATGGAAGAGCAGGGGGGTGGTCTCGTAATATTTGTTCTTGAGATAGCCATATTGATTATGGTAATTTTACTGACGATACTGTTGGTGAAAGGAACACGCAAAATACCTGTGCAATACGCCAAGCGCGTTGTGGGTAATAAGCAATATGGTGGCGTAAGGCAGTACATTCCGCTTAAGGTAAACTCTGCCGGCGTTATGCCTATCATTTTTGCCCAGGCAATTATGTTTCTTCCGTTAACTTTGGCAGGATTTGCTGAATCAGAAGCGCTTACCGGATTTGCCCAGGCCTTTACAGACATTAATGGTTTTTGGTATAACCTGGTTTTTGCCCTGATGATTATTCTCTTTACTTACTTCTATACAGCCATAACTATCAACCCACAGCAGATGGCTGAAGATATGAAGAAGAACGGAGGATTTATTCCGGGAGTTAAACCAGGAAAACGAACAGTAGACTTTATTGATGATGTAATGTCTAAAATTACACTGCCTGGTTCAATGTTCCTGGCTTTAGTGGCCATAATGCCAGCTTTTGTTAGTCTGATAGGCGTAAATCAGCAATTTGCCCAGTTTTATGGCGGAACGTCATTGTTGATTTTGGTAGGTGTTATATTGGATACCCTGCAGCAGATTGAAAGCCACTTATTAATGCGTCATTACGATGGTCTGACCAAGTCCGGGCGAATTAAAGGACGAAGCGCCATGGGTGGTATGGGCTAAATAATGGCATACGAAAGAGGCCTGAATTTATGTTGAAAAAGAAGAGTGACGTAGAAATAGAATTACTGAGAAAGAGTTCTTTGCTTGTTGGAAAAACGCTGGCTGAAGTAGCTAAACATATCGAACCGGGTGTTAAAACCAGTAAACTGGATTCGATAGCTGAAGAGTTTATTCGTGATCATGGTGCAGTACCTGGTTTTAAAGGCTACAGGGGATTTCCCGGTTCACTGTGTATATCGGTTAACGATACGGTAGTACATGGTATCCCCGGAGAACAAGAGCTGAAGGAAGGCGAAATTGTATCAATAGATTGCGGAACAATTATTGAAGGATATTATGGTGATTCGGCCTATACTTTCACGGTGGGTGAGGTGAGTGAGGAAGTTTCCTTGCTGCTTCAGCGAACTAAAGCTTCGCTCTACAAGGGTGTGGAAAAAGCCATTGCCGGAAATCGTGTTGGTGATATAGGTCATGCCGTGCAAAGCTACATTGAACCATTTGGATACGGGATTGTACGTGAGCTTGTGGGGCATGGTGTAGGGAAAACGATGCATGAAAAGCCGGAAATTCCCAATTTCGGGAAAAAAGGTACGGGAGCGAAGCTTCCTGACGGATTGGTGATTTGCGTGGAACCCATGATTAACCTGGGAACACGGCATGTTGTGCAGGAAGATGACGGATGGACCATTCGAACGGCTGATAAAACGTATTCCGCTCATTTTGAGCTTGAGTTGGCAGTAAGAGCCGGTAAGCCCGATATTCTGACAAGTTTTGATGAAATAGAAGAAGTTCTTAAGAGTAAGAATAAATAACACATAAATGAAAATATGGTAAAACAACAGTCAATTGAACAAGACGGTACCGTTGTGGAATCATTAGGAAATGCAATGTTTCGTGTAGAATTGGAAAACGGACACGAAATTACAGCGCATATTTCCGGGAAAATGAGAATGCACTATATCAAAATTTTACCCGGAGACCGTGTGAAGCTGGAAATGTCGCCCTATGATTTATCAAAGGGGCGCATCGTTTTTCGTTACAAGTAAAAAAGTATACGTAATACAGAAATATAAAGATCATGAAAACGAGAGCATCTATTAAAAAGAGGTCTTCAGGCTGTAAAATCGTGCGGCGTAAAGGGAGACTGTATGTTATAAACAAGAAAAATCCAAAGTTTAAACAAAGACAAGGTTAATTTAAATTTATTTGTAAAATATGGCAAGGATAGCTGGAGTAGATTTACCAAATAACAAGCATGGCGTAGTAAGCCTGACTTATATTTATGGTATTGGCCACAGCACTGCAACAGAGATACTCAACAAAGCAAACGTTGAGCCACAAAAAAAAGTGCAGGACTGGACCGATGAAGAAGTAAAAGGCGTTAGAAATATCATTAACGAAGACTATACCGTAGAAGGAGAGCTTCGTTCAGAAATCCAAATGAACATCAAACGATTGATGGACATTGGTAGTTACCGGGGCATTCGCCACCGGACAAGCATGCCTGTCAGAGGGCAAAGCACGAAGAATAACGCCAGGACCAGAAAAGGCAGAAAGAAAACTGTTGCCAACAAGAAGAAAGCAACCAAATAATTGACAAGTAACAGAGACAATTATGGCTAAGACAACCAAAAGAAGTAAAGGATCACGGAAACGTAAAGTTGCAGTAGACCCTATCGGAAGAGCTTATATTAATGCTTCTTTCAACAACATTATTATCTCACTGACCAATGCAAACGGTCAGGTTATTTCCTGGGCATCCGCCGGGAAAATGGGCTTTAAAGGCTCTAAAAAAAATACACCTTATGCTGCTCAAACTGCAGCTGAGGATTGCGCCAAAAGTGCTTACGATATGGGATTGCGTAAAGTAAAAGTATTTGTAAAAGGTCCGGGTAGCGGACGCGAATCGGCTATACGTACTATACATACTTCAGGTGTGGAAGTTACGGAAATCCGCGACATTACTCCGCTGCCACATAACGGATGTCGCCCTCCCAAGCGCAGAAGAGTATAATTTGTAAGAATAGGTTTTAAGAAAATATTTTGAAAGCATGGCTAGATATATAGGTCCAAAAACAAAAATCGCTAGGAAATTCCGGGAACCCATTTATGGCCCGGACCGGTATTTTGAAAAGAAAAAATATCCTCCGGGGCAGCATGGCAACTCAAAACGGAGAAAAAAGCAATCTGAATACGGTATTCAGTTAATGGAAAAACAAAAAGCTAAATATACATACGGAATCCTGGAGCGCCAGTTCCGGAAAATGTATAAAAAAGCTTCCAGAAAACAAGGGATTACAGGCGAAGTGCTGCTGCAGCTTGCTGAAGCGCGCCTTGACAATGTGGTTTACAGACTGGGCATTGCCCCAACACGGGCAGGAGCAAGGCAGCTGGTAAGTCATAAGCACATTACCGTAAACGGCAATGTGGTAAACATTCCTTCTTTTGAAGTTAGGGAAGGTGATTTAGTTGGTGTAAGAGAACGATCCAAGTCGCTGGAGGCTATCACAGAATCCCTTGCTACCAGGAAAAATCAGTTTGGCTGGTTTGAATGGGATGATGATAAAATGTATGGTAAAATGATGCAATTGCCAACAAGAGAACAAATTCCTGAGACTATCAAGGAACAGTTAATTGTGGAATTGTACTCTAAGTAATGCTGAATAAGCACAAAGATTAGTTAACTAACAAGGAATTTTATTTATGGCAATATTATCTTTTCAAAAGCCTGAACAGGTGATCATGAACGAGTCAAACGATTTCCAGGGAACGTTTGAATTCAGACCGCTAGAACCTGGTTTCGGGATGACCATCGGGAATGCGCTGCGCCGCATTCTGCTTTCTTCTCTGGAAGGGTATGCCATTACAAGCGTACGTATCGAAGGGGTTGAACATGAATTTGCAACCATCAAAGGGGTGGTGGAAGATGTAACGGATCTCTTGCTGAACATGAAGCAAATCCGCTTTAAAAAGCAACTCGAAGAGGAAAACTCTGAACAAGTACAAATTGTAATTGGCGACCAAAAAGCGTTTAAAGCAGGTGATATCAATAAGTTTTTAAATGTTTTTCAGGTGCTGAATCCCGATTTGGAGATTTGCCACATGGAACCCTCGGTCAAATTGACCATTGACCTTACCATTCAGAAAGGAAGAGGATACGTTCCAGCCGAGGAAAACAAAGACGAGAATGCACCTATAGGTACAATTGCCCTGGATTCAATTTACACGCCCATTAAAAATGTGAGCTATGATATTGAGAATTTCAGGGTTGAGCAAAAAACCGACTATGAAAAACTGGTGATACATCTCCAAACCGACGGTTCCATTCACCCGAAAGATGCGCTGAAGGAAGCCGCAAAGCTTTTGATTCATCACTTTATGTTGTTCTCTGATGAAAAGATCACGCTCGATACCCAAGAGAAGTCTGTAACCGAAGAATTTGACGAAAACACATTGCATACCCGCCAGGTGCTTAAAACCAGGCTTGCAGATATGGATCTCTCCGTGCGAGCGCTTAACTGCCTAAAAGCGGCTGATGTGGAAACGATTGGAGAATTAGTGGCATTCAACAAAAATGATCTGCTCAAGTTCCGCAACTTCGGAAAAAAATCTCTTGCCGAGCTGGAAGAGTTGGTTAAATCCAAAGGACTTGATTTTGGGATGAATGTAGCAAAGTATAAATTAGATAAGGATTAATTGAAATGAGACACAGAAAGAAATTCAACCATCTGAAAAGAACCCGGGCACACCGCAGGGCTATGTTGGCCAATATGGCCTCATCGTTGATCTTGCATAAACGCATACATACAACGGTGGCGAAAGCAAAAGCGTTGCGTCCATATATTGAGCCGTTAATCACAAAGTCTAAAAATGATTCTACGCATTCACGGCGTACGGTATTCAGTTCGCTACACAACAAAGAAGCAGTGAATGAACTCTTCAGGGAAGTGGCTACTAAAGTGGCTGACCGCCCCGGGGGCTATACCCGTATTCTCAAATTGGGAATGCGTCAGGGCGATAGTGCTGAAATGGCTATGATTGAGCTGGTAGATTATAATGAAAACCTGTTGGCTGAAAAACAAAGCCGCAAGAAATCAGGAAAACGTACTCGTCGTGCCGGTAAGAAGTCTACAGATGCTCCGAAGCAGGAAGCTGAAGCCGTAACAGAAGAAACTCCAAAGGCGGAAGAAGCGGCTAAGGAAGAACCCCCAAAAGCTGAAGAATCTGTTAAAGAAGAAGTTCCTAAGGCTGAAGAACCTAAAGCTGAGGAGCCTAAAGCTGAGGAAAAACCTACTGAGGAAGAAAAGCCGGAAGAACCCAAAGCAGAGGAGAAACCGAAGGAAAACAAAGACGACGAAAAGGAAGAAGACAAAAAATAACTGCAGACTCTTTCCTAAAATAAATATCCCGGTAAGGCTAAGGCGTTACCGGGTTTTTTAATATCTCCGGTTATAGATATCCAGAAGTTTACATAGACTGTTCCAAAGGCGCTATCTTTCCTGGCTTGTTCTGTATAGGTTTTATTTGAATCTAAATATGCATGCAATGCTTTTATGCCGCCAACAAATTCAGGTTGTTTCTCCAATACGGTTATTATTTTGGGCTCATTTTTTTCATCTGTTGTATCATTCTGCGAAAAAATCATACCGGAAATGGAAATGAAAATTAATAAAAAGCTGATGCGCATTATCTTGTTTTGCAGGCCTTTTAGAAAAGTCATAAACTAATTTCAACTGATATATATTAAACGCAACCGCTTATTCTGATATTGTGCATTATTTGTATTTTGAGATTTTGATTTTGCTCAATTTTACAAGGACATTATTGATTAGATACTAAAAGAATTCCAATCCCTACCTCAAAGCATTTTAAGATAATTTAAAACGTTTTCGGCAAAATAATCCCATGAGCCCACAGATATGTTGTAATTTAGCAGTGAATTCATTAACAGTAAAAAGATAAAAATATTATGAGTAGAATAGTAGATGTACATGCCCGTCAAATCCTCGATTCAAGAGGTAATCCTACAGTTGAAGTAGATGTGGTTACAGAAGAAGGTGTATTTGGCCGTGCGGCTGTTCCTTCAGGCGCCTCCACCGGCGTTCATGAGGCCGTGGAAATGCGTGACAATGATGAAAATGCCTTTCTCGGAAAAGGCGTATTGAATGCCGTTAAAAATGTAAACAGCAAAATCAGCGAGAAGCTGATCGGTATGGAAGTTACGGATCAGCAAGCCATTGATCAGATGATGATTGATTTGGATGGCACACCCAACAAAGCCGGGCTTGGCGCCAATGCTATTTTAGGCGTTTCTATGGCTGTGGCAAAAGCCGCTGCTCAGGAAACCTATCAGCCATTATTCCGCTATGTTGGCGGTATAAGCTCTGCCGTACTGCCAATACCGATGATGAATATCCTTAACGGGGGTTCGCACGCAGATAACAGCATCGACTTCCAGGAGTTTATGATTATGCCTATCGGAGCAGACAGTTTCAGCGCGGCACTAAAAATGGGTGCAGAAGTTTTTCAGAACCTGAAGAAAGTGCTTTCCAAAGGCGGTTTTTCCACCAACGTAGGTGATGAAGGCGGATTTGCTCCAAACCTTAAGTCAAACGAGGAGGCTATTAAAGTGGTGTTGCAGGCCGTAGAGCAGGCCGGTTACAAACCGGGAGAAGATATTTTTATAGCTCTCGACCCGGCGTCTTCAGAATACTACAACAAGGAAGAAAACGTGTATCACCTGAAATGGTCTACCGGCGACAAGCTTACTCCACAGGAAATGGTGGATTACTGGCATGGCTGGACAGAAAAATATCCGATTATTTCAATTGAGGATGGTATGGACGAGGATGACTGGGATGGCTGGAAGCTGCTGACCGATAAAATGCAGGGTAAAATCCAATTGGTGGGTGATGACTTGTTTGTAACCAACACTACCCGTCTGCAAAAAGGAATTGACCAGGGAATAGCTAATTCTATCCTGATAAAGGTGAACCAGATTGGAACCCTTACAGAAACAATTAACGCTATCAGCTTAGCCAGAAACAACGGGTATACTTCCGTAATGAGCCATCGTAGTGGTGAAACCGAGGATACTACTATTGCCGACCTGGCAGTTGCTTTGGGTACCGGTCAGATAAAAACCGGCTCTGCAAGCCGCTCAGACCGTATCGCAAAATACAACCAGTTGCTGCGTATAGAAGAAATGCTGGGTGATGCTGCGGTTTATCCGGGAAAAAATTTCAAGTTTCTGAAATAATAGATTGACAGTTAATGGGGTATCTCATCTTCTCCCGTTAAAAGATAAAACTCTGCATGTCAATAAGTTAATAATCTTAATCGTTTCTATAACTACCTAGACATGAGGTTTTTACTATTTTACAAATTAAACTACGGGTGTTGATCGGATACCCCATTTGACAGTTTATTGATTAAAGGGGTAGCTATATGTAGTTGCCCTTTTTTACTTTTGCAGGATGGAGCTAAAATGGACATTGTTTTCTTTTTCGGAGCTTTCACCAGAAGAGCTTTATGAGATATGGAGGCTCAGGGAAGAAGTTTTTGTGGTAGAGCAGAACTGTATCTATCAGGATGCTGATGGAGAAGATGTTGAAGCTTTTCATTTATGTGCATTTCATGATAATGACCTGGCAGCTTACTGCCGCATATATCAAAAAGACAGTGAAATACATATCGGCAGGGTAGCAGTGCGAAAAGCCTTTCGGGGCAATAAACTGGCTTATGATCTGATGAAAGAGGCACACTACCACGCCAAACGTGTCTTTCCCGTTAATAATGGTATTTTTATATCAGCTCAAACGTACTTGAAACCGTTTTACCTGAAGCTGGGATATGTCATAACCGGAGAGCCATATCTCGAAGATGGCATCCCGCATATCCCAATGCATAAGGCTATTGATTAACGCGCAACCCCGAGGGCAATCGCATAGCAACACGCGTGCCTGATGGTTGCCCGTTTTTATACAGGTCAAAGATTTTTAGAGAAATAACCTCTGAACCTTTGAGATTATTAAAATAGGCAATCAGGTTTCTCATGGTTTTTATAGAGTGATTTCTGGATAAAAAGGTGTTGTTGTCCTTAGCTTTTTCGCGACCAATTCCGTTATCTTCTACAATGATTATCAACTCTTCGTTTTCCTTGTGGATGTCTATTTTGAGTAAACCTCCTGTTTTTAGGGGCATTAAACCATGCTTAATTGCATTGTCAACATGGACCTGAATAAACTGCTTCGGGATTTGCGTCATGGTTTCCACGTTATCGCCAACATTAATCATGTAATCAAATTTTTCTTTAAAGCGGTATTTTTCAAGTTGCAGATAGTTTCGGAGCAGCTCCAGTTCATTATCCAACTGATGAAAAAGGCGGGTTTTATTGTTGTAGGTATATCGCAGTACCCTGGCAAAAATCGTGAGCTGTTCGTAAGCTTCCTGCTTATTTGCTTTGAGAATAGCTGCGGCAACGGAGTTTAAAACATTAAACGTAAAATGAGAATCAAGTTGTTTTTGAAGAAAATCAAATTGAAGCCTGTTGTACACATTTAGCTTATGAAACCGTTGTTTTCTGATAAGGAAAGAGATTTTAATAAAAACAAAGCTTAACAGGAAGATATAAAAAAAATAGCTCAGTAACAGAATCGTTTTACCGTCTTTACTGGTAAATAAATCATGAAACGAATCAAAGGTGTGTATCAAGAGAGGAATGATTATCATTACAGATACCCCAAATGCCTGAGTAAGGTGGATAAAATATGTTTTATTGTATCTTGTAATCATAATTTTCCGGTATATTAATAATTACTCTTGTTCCGGCAGCTTTGCGGTTGTCGTATAAATCTTCTATTTTATATGTGATTTTGTTTTTGTTATATTTATTAAATAAAGCAACGTATTCCGCTATAATCTGATTGCCTTTTCCTGTGCTCTCATGTTTACTTTTACCAGCTTCAGCCCGGCCAATTCCATTATCTTCAATAAGAATCTCCACGACTTCTTTCACCTTGTTAAGATTGATAATCAGGTTTCCTTTAGCGCATTTCTGCCTAAGACCATGATTAATGGCGTTTTCTGTGAATGATTGAATGATCATTTTTGGTACCGGCATCATTATGTCTACCTGTTCATCAATTTCAATCCGGTAATCAAAAAGGTTTTTGTATCGCACTTGCATAATGCTAATATAATCTTCTACAAACTGAACTTCATCTTCCAGTGAACGGGTCATGGAGTCAGCTTCTGTTAAAGTGTTTCTGATGAGCTGGCTAAATCGTTGTAAGTTATTATAAGACGTGTTCTTTTGGTCTTTAAGAATCGATAATCCAATTGCGTTTAAAGCATTTAATGTAAAATGGGGATCGATTTGATTTTTAAGGGTAGTGAGTTTTAAACGCGACATAATTCGCTCTTGCTCCAATGATCTTACTACAATGGATTTCTGAATGGCGTATGCTATCAAAAACAGGAAGATAAATATGGTAGCGTAAAGCAGATATTTCAGAAAATAGGTGTTGTTTCTGGTGTAAGATATCAAATACCAATGATTTAAGTCTTTAACAGACAATTGTTTCTTATTATCTGTTTTTTTAAGGCTAAGGGTAATCTGGTTGCTTTTTATCTCAGGAAGTTCTAACAGTGCTTCATCTTTAAAGCCATGCTGATATATGGCTAAGCGATTTTTATTGGGTGTCCACTGAATGATTTTTTCGGTACTGTTATTCCCGAAATCCAGGGTGTAGAAAACGCTATTTTGGGTAAGCGGTACTTTGTAGCTTTTTATTTGCTCTAATATGTGATTCATCAGTAGAACTTTATCGTTTTCCGTGGAAACATAAAACTGATTTGAGGGTAGTGAGTTGGTTTTAAAAATATCCGAAAACCGGGTTTCTTCATCAGCAGGTATAAAGCTTGTAATATGATCCCCTTTTAGATTGTAAGTATGCAGTTTTGTTGTGTTTACATCAAACATGTTTTTTTCAAGGGTTACAATCATGGTTTCATCCTCGTTAGATGCCGGAAGCACTTCCAATACCGTACCTTGCCTTTCAAATGGAATGGGTTCAAAAGCATACTCCATTTTCTGGTTCAGCACCATCAGCCATGCTTTGCTGTCAGGAAAAGGAACGGTATCCGCGTCTGAAAAATAATTGGTAATCGCATTGTCTCCGGTAAAATATGTTTTGTCATTTTTAACATCTTTGATTTTTTTTACGTTTTGAAGAATAACACCAGAGTTTTTCGATTGAATGAGATTTTCATTAGCCCAGTCATAACAAAAAACTTTACGTGGCTTTTTTGAATATTTCCCGTAAACACTAAAAACAGATTCCTGAAAATTGTCGCCATTTAAGTCTGCATGTACAATAGAAGAGACATCATAATCCGGATTATTATAATGTTTTGGAATAGTGGTGATGAACCTTTTCTCAGACTCTCCGTGATGGGTATCGTTGATTCTGTATCGATTCAGAAACAACGAGTCTTTATAAAGGGTCAATACGTATACTTCATTACTGCCATCTCCGTCATAATCAGCAAAGTTCAGGCTCTGATTGTTTACTTTTCCTTTCAGGTTCCAAACATTCGAAAGGGCTTTCTTCTGATTGTAAAAGTTCACGTATGAATAATCATGGTTTACCGTGGATATACTGATTCTTTCTGAGAAGCCATTTTCATTAATGTCTTTGTAATGAATGTGATTATTGTAAAAGATATTTTGATGCTCAACGATTTCGGCTTTGTATTTGTCAAATATGGGCGGGATGAGCGCAATTATGACCAATCCTGCCGCCAGCGCAATGATTACCGGGTATGCAAATATAGATCTTATTTGATAAAGCCCTTTGGCCATAAACGATATTTGTGTGTTTTTCAAAGATATCTATAAATTGGATTCTTACCAACTATAATGCTGCAATAATTTCAGTAAGTAAGCTTTTTACCTCGTCGGTCTTTTGCTCAAAAACCTTAACGATATCTTCCCAGGTAGCATGTTTTCCATCCTGTTTCCAGCTATCATAATCTGTAGAAATGGCCAAAACAGCGTATCTCAGTTTTGCTTCGTTAGCGAGACTGGCTTCCGGGGCAATACTCATATTAATGATATCGGCGCCCCAACTCCTGAACATCAATGATTCTGCACGGGTAGAAAAGCGGGGTCCTTCAATGGTGATTATTGTACCCTGATTATGAACTATCTGACCAGATTCTTTAGCTTTCTTTACGATGAATTGCCGCAAGGATTCCTCAAACGGATTGGGCATGGCTGTATGAACCGGTTCGCTGTTTTCAAAAGTGCTGTAAAACGTGTTTTGACGGTGTTTTGTAAAATCAATAAACTGGTCGGGTACAACCAGATGGCCAATGTCGATCTCTTCCCTTAAGCTTCCGCAGGCTGTGGTGGCAATAATCATTTCAACACCGCATTGTTGTAATGCGCTGATATTAGCACAGTTATTTACCTGGCTTGGGGAATATTGATGGCTTCGGCCATGCCGCGACATAATAAAAACCTCTTTGTTTTGTTGCAGTGTTCCGTGATAGACGCTACTGCTGGGGTTCCCATATTCAGTGCTGATTTTTAGCTCTCTGCGTTGATCAAATATATTTAGCTTTTCAAGGCCAGATCCTCCTATGATTCCGATTTTCATCGCATTTTTGTTTTTTTGATGCAGGTATAAAAACTATTTTAGTCAAAACTACAAAAATGACCGTACTGTTTTTATTTATTACGGAAACTTTTTCCGTATTCAGTGCAGTATCTTGCTCAGTAACCTAAGTATTTATTTCCGGGATATAAAAATCGATAGAAAAAGCTTTTATAGCAGATAAGAAATTTGTACTTTCGTCCCAAATGGAGGATATAAAATCAATTACCTTAATCGGAGCAGGCAATGTAGGCGTTAATCTGGGTAAAGCATTAAAGAAGGCCGGATTTTATTTTAATGCTGTATACAGCCGTCAGCTTGAAAAGGCAAAAGCTCTGGCCACAGAGCTGGATGCGGATGCTGTCAATAATCTTGATAATATAAATCAAAGTGATATTGTGGTCCTGGCCGTACCTGATACGGCAATTATGTGGTTGGGTGAAAAACTAAACCATAAACATAATTTCATTGTACATGTCTCGGGCTCTACTCCGCTTGAGGCTATCAAAGATTATGCTTTGTACACCGGAGTTTTGTATCCGCTGCAAACATTTTCGGTTTTCAGGGAAGTGGATTTTGCCGGCATCCCAGTTTGTATAGAAGGTTCTGATCAAAGAGCCACGCAAATTCTTCAGCAAATGGCCACTGCAATTTCGGGAGATGTTCGGCAGGTTAATTCTCGTCAAAGATTATCAATACACCTGGCTGCTGTCTTTGCTTCCAATTTTGTGAATTATCTTAATATTGAAGCTGCTGATATTCTGAAAAAAGCCGGCGTATCGCGTGATATTTTGTTTCCGCTAATGCGAGAAACGTTGGATAAAATGCTGGAATATCCCCCTAAAAATACCCAGACCGGCCCGGCCATCAGGAAAGACCACGGAACTATGACAAAACACATAGAAGCCCTGAACATGCATCCGGATAAGCAAAAGATATACCGAATACTAAGTGAACAAATTCAACGAACTTTTGAAGATTAATATGGAAAGAAACTATAAGGCCAATCTGCATGCGATAAATACATTCGTATTGGATTATGACGGCGTATTAACCGATGGAAAAGTGATATTAACCTCTGAGGGAGAAGCTCTGCGCACGGCTAATGTAAAAGACGGATATGCTATGCAGCTTGCCGTAAAAAAAGGATATAACCTTATGGTTATTTCAGGTGGAAATTCCAAATCTACTTTATTGCGTCTACAGAATTTAGGGATAAGCGAAATACACCTCGGAGTGGAGCATAAGCTTGAGACGTATCACGAAATGATGGAAAAATATCATTTGAAAGCAGAGCAAGTACTTTATATGGGTGATGATATACCCGATATGAAACCGATGAGCGAAGCGGGCATAGCATGTTGTCCGGCCGATGCGGCTGAAGAGGTTAAGAAGATTTCTCATTATATCTCTCACAAGGAGGGAGGTACAGGTTGTGTGCGAGACGTCATAGAACAAGTGATGAAAGTGCATGATAACTGGATGGATGGTGACGCACATCACTGGTAGCGATGGATTATCTCAGGCTAATCAGATGGAAAAATGTGCTGATGGTGGTTGCCACGCAGGCCTTCACGCTCTTTTTTGTGATAAGCCCTTTTCTGAACCAACCTGGTTTGTCGACAATTCAAAATGCTTTCGTTTTTCTGGCTTTAGGTTTAGCCTCTGCATTCATATCTGCGGGTGGCTATGTCATCAATGATTATTATGATGTGGAAATTGATAAAGTTAATCGTGATTCTGTTATTGCAGGAGAACGAATTTCGCTAGCTTATGCTTTCCGGTTTTATCTTATTCTTACAATATCCGGCGTGTTGGCGGGTTTTGCTGCCGGAGTTATTTTGAAAAACATCTGGTTTGCGGCTAGTTTTCTCATTGTTGTTTTCCTTTTGTGGGGTTATTCCTATTCACTTAAGAGAGTTTTCCCGTGGGGAAATTTGCTTGTAGCTTTCTTGTCTGCTTATCCTGTTTTAATTATGTATTGGGCAGTAAGTTTGGTTTATCCTGAAAGTGTAACAGAAGATAGCTCCTGGATAATGATGAAATATTTTGTGTTTGGCTATGGTTTTTTTGCTTTTGCTGTCCACCTCTTGCGTGAAATTATTAAGGATGCGGAGGATTACAGTGGCGACAGTGCTTTTGGAGCGCGAACATTGCCGCTGTTGGTAGGTAAAAAAAGTACAGTTTATATTTGTCTGGCGATTAGCGCTGCCATCATGTTGCTATTATTATATGCCCAGGTTTTGCTTTTGAATCAGGATTTTATTTTAATTCCGGGCTATCTTTTTCTGGTTCAGGTTTTATTTATTCGTTTATTGATGAAGTTGCGAAAAGCAAAACTCCCTGAAGATTTTCACAAGGCCAGCACAGATGCAAAGGGTATTATGCTGGCTGGTATTGGTTCTATGATTTTAATTCCGATTGTTTTATGAATATTGAACACTTAAATCCTAACTTGAAAGGATATCGTTTTATTTTGGCTTCCGGCTCTCCCCGCCGTAAAGCGCTCTTAGAGCAATTGGGTCTGTCTTTTTCCGTTAAAGTGCGTCCTGTTGAAGAAACTTTTCCGGAAGGACTGACACCCGGTGAAACAGCCATATTCCTGGCTGAAAAGAAGGCAAGCGCTTTTCCTGCTAAAGATATCCCTGCAAAAACCATTGTTATAACCACAGATACGGTTGTGGCTGTTCATGATCAGGTTCTCGGAAAGCCTGCCGGTGAGGACGAAGCCGTTAAAATGCTATGGCAGCTCTCCGGACGCGTTCATGAGGTGATTACAGGTGTTTATCTGAAATCACAAACTAAAAGAGTCCACTTCGGGATATCCACGAAAGTGTATTTTAAAGCGTTATCAGAAGCAGAAATAGCATACTACATTCAACATTACAGACCGCTGGATAAAGCCGGCGCCTACGGCATCCAGGAGTGGATTGGGCTGGCAGCCATAGAACGCATCGAAGGGTCCTATTTTAATGTTGTGGGTTTACCTGTTCATGCTTTATATGAGCAGTTACTGAACTGGTAAATCGTTTTATCCAAATAACTGGCTCAAGGTCTGCATATTCTGTCTATTAAGTATATTTTTCCCTTCTTTTGTGTGAAGGTAGGCTATCCGGTCTTTGTAGGTTTCCGTGATTTTGGCCCGGACGATTTTCATAGTACTGTTGAGCATTTTGTTTTCTTCCGTAAACCCTTCAGGCAAAACAGTTATAGCCGTAGGCAGCCACCTTTCGGGGAAAATTTCCGGACGGTCTTTAGTAGACCGGTATTTGTCGAACTGGCTTTTTACTTCTTCTAAAAGCGCTTTTTTGCCTTCATCCGTCTTCAGGTCCAGGCCGTTGTCAGCTGCAAAACGTTTTGCGCTTTCCTTGTTGATATAAACCAGCGCTGTGGTGTAAGGGTCCTGGTTGTTATGAAGGATCGTTTGCTCTATCAGGGTGCTGTGTTCGGTAACCGTTTCTTCGATGCTTTCCGGACTGTATTTTTCGCCGTCGTTGCTGATAAGCAAACTCTTGAATCTGCCAAGTACAAAGAGGTAGCCATCCGGGTCCATGTAACCGAGGTCTCCGGTATAAAGCCAGCCATCTTTCAGGGTTTTTTGGGTGGCTTTTTCATTTTGCCAGTATGAATGCATTACGTTTGGACCTTTCACTACAATCTCGCCTTTTTCGCCTGCAGGCAGGATGTTTCCGTCTTCATCACGGATTGTCAGCTCCATATCCGGAACAAGTTTGCCGGAAGCGCCTAATTTATGGGCATGGGTAGCATTGCTTGAGATAATAGGCGAAGACTCGGAAAGTCCGTATCCCTGGAACATTGGCATGCCAATGGCATAGAAGAAACGTTGCAAGTCAGTGTCCAGTAAAGCGCCACCTCCCACAAAAAACTCAATCCGCCCACCGAAATTATCACGGATTTTCTGGAACAATATTTTATCATACAAATTCAGCAACAGCTTGTCAGTAAAGCTTCCCCCCTTGTTGTAGCCTTCTTTATTGTACCGATAGGCTACTTTTAGTGCATGGTTGTATAGCTTCCATGTTGTTTTGCCTTTCTGGCGTATACCGTTTTCGATGTTCTTTTTAAAGTTTTTGGCCAGCGAAGGCACACTGAGCATCAGGTGAGGACGAATTTCGTTGATGTTTTTAGGGATATTGCGCAAAGTCTCCATAGGTGTTTTACCTGCTTCTACGGAGGCAACCGAAGCGCCCTTTTTCATCAGGCTGTATAGCCCGGCAGTATGCGCGAAGGAATGGTCCCAGGGTAATACAATAAACATAATGAAATGCTGGGGAATCCCCATCAGCGCGCAGCCCTGCTTTGCGTTAGCAGTGTAGTTATTGTGGGTTAAGACGATTCCTTTTGGGTCTGCCGTGGTTCCCGATGTGTAGCTGATGTTGGCAAAAGCATCCGGGCTGATGCTTTTCCACATCTCGTCAAATTCTTCCCGGTTTTCAGTGAGATACAATGTACCAGCCTCCAGGATCTTTTCTTTGTGATGCATATCAGGTTCTGCCTCAGGGATATCGTCCAGAAGAATCACTTGCTTGAGGGTATGCAGTTTTTCTTTAATGCGTTGCAGTTTAGGAAATTGCTGCTGAGAGATAATCAGCCTTGTGCAGCCTGCATGTTCTATGCGGAACACGAGCTCAGAATCGTTTAGCTTGGTAGACAGGGGCACGCATACTGCTCCATTGTACAACACCCCTAATTCACTCATGAACCAATCGTTACGTCCTTCAGAGAGTAGCGCAACCCGCTCTCCATGCTCCAGCCCGGATTTTTTTAGGCCGGCAGCGAATTGATGTACAAGCTCCCGAAACGCTTTGTAGCTTGTGCTTTTGTAGCTTCCGCCTTGCTTTTCCCAAAGATAGGGACGCTCGGCGTACTTCCCTGCATAATGTTCAAAAAACTGAGGAATGCTTTCCATAAACATAAAATTTTGGGTTAAAAGTAATGAAAATATGATTTCTGTTATCAGCGCAGCATCCACGGCAGTTGGCAGAGAATTCGTACTTTTGCGCTGACGATTTGAAAAAGGGAATATGAAAAAACCTACGATATTAGTTACAAACGATGATGGAGTCCATGCCCCGGGACTACGCAAGCTGATTTCTATCATGCGCGATTATGGAAGGGTAGTGGTCGTGGCGCCTGACAGTGGCCAGTCAGGGGTTGGCCATGCGATAACAATACAAACGCCGCTGCGGCTTGTAAAACAGAATGAAGATAAGGATTATGTGGAGTATGCGGCTAATGGAACACCGGTAGACTGTGTTAAGCTGGGATTAAAAGTAGCGCTTAGGGAAAAGCCCGACTTATTGGTTTCAGGAATTAATCATGGTTCGAATGCCACGATTAATGTGGTTTATTCCGGAACAATGGCCGCAACAATAGAAGGATGCATGTCAAGAATTCCTTCCATCGGGTTTTCGCTTGATGATTACGCTATTACCGCTGATTTCGAGCCATCAGAGCCTTTTATCCGTAAAATTGTGGAGTATGCTCTCAAACAAGGCATTCCCGATGCTACATGTCTAAATGTGAATATCCCCGCAGCATCAAAAAAAGACATCAAAGGCATTAAAGTATGCCGGCAGGGTATTGGTTACTGGGATGAGCGGTTCGATCACCGTACTGATCCGCGGAAGCGTGAATATTTTTGGCTTACAGGAGAATATGTCAGTTTGGACGGAGATGCAGATACAGATGAATGGGCGCTGAGGAATAACTATGTATCCGTGGTGCCGGTGAAATTTGACCTGACAAATTACGATGCAATGGAAAAATTTAATACCCTGAACGATGAAACCTGATTTTCTAAAAGAAGACAGCGCTGTTCTAGGAGTAGTTTTAGGATTGTTTTTACCGGTTTTATTGTTTTTCCTTATTAGAGGAGGATTGCACCTGATTGAAGCGTTTGCTGTGCAGGTTTCGTTAAAATTTCATTATACCCTGTTGCTCAGTACAATTATTAACCTGCTTACCCTTCGCTATTATTTAGTTAACCTGAAATATGAAAAAACGGGCAAAGGCATTTTGGGTGTTACATTTGTCTATATCATTTTATATTTTCTCTTTTTTCATCCATAAAAGCAAAACTGAATGAAGCTCATGAAAGGGTCTTTTTTATGAAATATTATCTGATTGCCGGAGAAGCTTCAGGAGATTTGCATGCATCGTACTTAATTCATGCCCTGAAAAAGGCCGATCCGGGAGCTAAGTTCCGAGGTTGGGGCGGTGATTTGATGGAGCAGGAAGGAATGCAACTTGATCAGCATTATCGTGATGTGGCTTTTATGGGGTTTTATGAAGTGCTTGTGAATCTCCGGAAAATATCACGAAATCTTAAAAGGTGCAAGCAGCAGATACAAAGCTTTAGGCCTGATGCCTTGATATTAATTGATTACCCGGGCTTCAATCTGCGTATGGCTGAATATGGCTCAAAACAACCGTTTAATGTTTTTTATTACATCGCTCCGAAAGCCTGGGCATGGAGATCATCGAGAGCTAAAAAAGTGAGCCGGACGGTTGATGTGCTTCTTTCTATACTTCCTTTTGAGCCTCCGTTTTTCCGGAAATACGGAGTTAATGTAGCGTATGTTGGTAATCCTTTACTTGATGAACTGAAATTGACGGAAGATAAGAATGAGCGCAATGCATTTGCACTAAAGGAAGGCTTATCTGAAAAACCGATTATTGCCCTATTCCCGGGAAGCCGTAAGCAGGAGATAAATTCCATACTGCCGGAAATGCTTGAAGCTGTTAAAAAATATGAGGATTATCAGATTGTGATTGGAGGAGCACCGGGATTTGGGGCTGATTTTTATGATCGCTATCTCCGGCAAAATCCTGCAAAAGTGCTTTTTAATCGCGGACAGCAACTAATGAAATACGCAAAGGCAGCCCTGATTACATCGGGCACAGCCACATTGGAAGCCGCATTGTTAAACCTCCCGCAAGTAATTTGTTACAAGGGCAATCCGGCTTCTGTCTTCATCGCAAAAAAGCTGGTTAAGATCAAATATATCGGCCTGGCTAATTTGATTATGGATGAACCTGTTATCCCAGAGCTGATTCAGGAGGAGATGACGGTTGAGAACATGCAAACAGAGCTGGACAAGATGCTGTTTGATGATAAAAGACGCGAAAAGCTCTTTGCGGATTACCGGCGGCTAAAACAACGTATGGGCGGCAGTGGAGCTTCCGAAAAAGCAGCACGGCTCATTAAAGCTGCGCTTATAGAAGAAGGTTTTCAGACAAAAAAATAGACCAGGATTACGCTGTAGATCAGCGCCGGAAGCATATTAACCACATTAATGTTTTGGATTTTGAGAATTCTTAATCCCAATCCCAGCAGCATGATTCCACCAACAGCAGACAACTCATTGATGTAAATTTCTGTGGCGTGCTCTTGAAAGTATTCTGCAAACAGCGTAATGCCACCCTGGTAGATCAATAATGGAACGGCAGAAAACATTACACCAATCCCCATCGCTGATGCCAATGCTATGGAAGAAAACCCATCCATAACAGATTTCGCCAGTAAAAGGCGCGGCTCGTCTCCCAGGCCTTCTTCTATGGCTCCTAAAATGGTCATCGAACCCATGCAGTAGAGTAAAAATGCGCTAATCAAGCCTTCTGAAAATCGCTCATTACGGGTTTTTAGATGTTTTTTCAGGTATTCGCTAAAACGTTCGATTTTTTTATTTAGCCTGAGTGCTTCGCCGGTTAAAGAGCCCAAAACCAGGCTGAAAATCAATAATAGGCTTTCTTCTGAAACCAATGCCATTTTTACACCCAGGAAAAGAGTGAAAAGGCCAATAGCCTGAAAAACCAAAGAAACATATCTTTCCGGAAGTTTTTTATTCAACATTAGTCCAACTAAACTTCCTGCAATTACAGCAGCTACATTTATGAAAGTTCCGGTCATAGTCCGGCAAATGTATGAAATTGTTTTTTCTTTTATGAGCCTTGTAACAGCGACAAGCAATGGAAATGAGAACAAGACCGTTGATAACGAAATGAATAATTTGGTTGAGCCGTTAACACAGTTACTTATCTATATATACAGAATATTAGACTTTTATGGACTTAATACGGGTTTTTAACGTATTCAACGAAATTTCGACATTTACCAAATTCTAAATAATAGATTCCCGCCCGTACCGAATGGCACGTTCGGGCGGGCCGCTCTGCATCACTTCGCTATCGCTTCGTGATTTGAGCGGAATG
>CAYXJS010000011.1:0-31272 GCA_964465045.1 uncultured Bacteroidales bacterium
TTTACGAATCACCAATTAACAAATTACTAATCAACAAATCACGAATCAACCATTCAACGAATTACCTATTCACACTTTTCACATTTTCCTACCTTTGCCGGGAATTTTAATTTGGTCAGCATGGCACAGACGCTTTTATGGATTATACTTGGGATTTTGATTTTTGATTTTGTGTTTGAGCAGGTAATGGATTTGCTCAACCAATCGCGCTTTAGCGAAAAATTACCCAATGAATTGGAGGGGATTTATAATCCTGAAGAGTACCAGCAATCTCAGCGCTACCTGAAGGTGAACCACAAATTTGGGCTGCTCACGAGCAGCTTGTCATTTGTCCTGATGTTTGTGATGATCTATTATAGTGGATTTGCTTACGTTGACAAATTAGCCGGAGGAGTTACTTCCAATCCCATTAGCAGGGCTTTGATATTTTTCGGGATCATAGGAATCGCTGCAGATATACTCTCTATGCCATTTCAGCTTTACAGTACTTTTGTGATTGAAGAACGCTTCGGGTTTAATAAAACGTCCATCAAAACTTTTTTTCTGGATAAATTGAAAGGCTGGATGATTGGGGCTGTGCTGGGCGGAGGGTTGCTTGCCCTGATTATTTGGCTGTATCATGCCACAGGCCAGTGGTTCTGGATATTGGCTTTTGTCGTCATGGTTTCCTTTTCAGGACTTATGACGATGTTTTACGCTTCGGTGATTCTGCCATTATTTAATAAGCTTACGCCACTGGAACAAGGAGAACTGAGAAACGAAATAGAGCAAATGGCTGAAAAGACGGGTTTTGATTTAAAAAACATTTATGTGATGGATGGCTCTAAACGATCATCTAAAGCAAATGCCTTTTTCAGCGGATTGGGCTCGAAGAAGAAAATTGTACTTTTCGACACGCTGATTCAAGATCACACCACAGAAGAATTGGTTGCGGTTCTGGCTCATGAAATAGGCCATTACAAGAAAAATCACATGAAAATAAACTTCGCCCTGTCTATGATTCAGATTGCCATTATGCTTTCTGTACTTTCTTTATTTTTAGACCAGAACACGATGTGGCCTCAATATCTTGCCAATGCACTGGGTGCAAAAGAAGCCAGCTTTCATATGGGGTTGCTTGCCTTTGGTATACTTTACACCCCTCTTTCATTAATTTTGGGTTTGGTGATGAATGTCATCAGCAGAAAACACGAATACAGTGCAGACAAGTTTGCTGCTGAAAACTACGCTTCCGCTCCCTTAGCCAGTGCGCTCAAAAAAATGTCGGTTAAACATCTGAGTAATTTAAGACCCCATCCGGCATATGTTTTTGTGCATTATTCCCATCCTCCATTACTCAAAAGACTTGAGCCGCTTAAACGAATGGAAGGGGTATCATGACAATTATAAAAAGCTTAAAAAAGATTTAACATCAATTTAATATTGTGTTTGTTACTTAAAGCCTTTTTGTATGCATCTGAAAATAACATATTTAAAATTTACATATAAGTAGAATCACTTATTTGTTATCAGGCCTAAATCTTAAAGTAAAAACCGCATTAAATATCCCGCAAAGTCCCTACAACCTGTCTGGATAGTCAATCTATTTTTGATAAAATAAGTTAAAAAGATTTTATCATTAAAATAATCTATTGTAAACCAAAACCTTAAAACATGAGAAAATTCGCAGTTTTAATGGTTATTCTATTTGGGCTGAGTCTGCAAATGACATTTGCCCAGAGCAGGGATATCCAGGGAACAGTTAAGAATGAAGAGGGAGAAGTTCTTCCATTCGTAACAGTAAGTATTAAGGGTACTGACGAAGGTGCTATAACGAATCGGGATGGAGAGTTTAACCTTCAGGCAGAGCCATCTGATTCATTAAAAATTTCATTTGTAGGAATGCAGACAAAGGTTGTTTCTGTGGGAAACAACACTACATTTGACATCGTATTACAAAAAGCCAGAACCAGCCTTGACGAGGTGGTTGTAGTGGCTTACGGCACAAAACGGAAACGTGACCTTATTTCATCGATTTCAAGCGTTTCTGCTGATGAGATTGAAAACACACCAACAAGTAGTTTCGAGGATGTGATGCAGGGAAAAACTTCTGGCCTTGTGATGAGTTCAGGGGCACGTGCCGGTAATGTTAATTCCATTCGTATTCGTGGTACGTCTTCTTTGTCAGCTTCTTCTCAGCCTTTGTTTGTAATAGACGGAGTGCCGCAAACCGATTACCGTATGGGATATACTGGCGATAATGCCCAGGTGAGCCCGATTTCCAACCTTAACCCTAACGATATTGAGTCAATTGAAGTGTTAAAAGATGCTTCTGCATCAGCGCTTTATGGCTCACGAGCTACAAACGGGGTTGTTATGATTACAACCAAAAAGGGAAAAGGTGGAAAAACCCAGATTAAATTCTCCTCTCAGCTTGGTTATCAGGAACCAACAAACTTTATTGATATGCTTAACGGAGAAGAGTATACTAAGTTGATGAATGAAGCCTACAGCAATGCTACAGGTGGTGCAGAAGAGCAAGTTTTAGGCTCGCCAGATGAAGCCATTAATACTGATTGGATTGATGAAACAATGCGTCAGGGATTCATGCAGCAGTATAACCTTTCTGCAAGCGGTGGAAATGAGAAAACGCAATTTTTCTCCAGCTTTGCATTCAGCGATGATGAAGGGTATACTAAAGGAAACAACTTCCAGCGCGCCAGCGGAAGATTAAATGTAGACCATGAGGTAAATGACAGGCTTAAATTGAATGCAAGACTTTCAATTTCAAGAGTAGTCAACGACCGTGTATCGGGCAGTAACTCCATTAGTTCTGCTTCTACACTTGGTTTGTTACAGTTTCCAAACATTCCTGTTATGGGAGATGGTTCTGACTTTTACGGTCCTGAAGATGAGTTTTATCAAGGGCAGGGTGTAAACTTTGCTGCCGGATTTTCATCTCATAATTTGGTGCAGGATTTAGGGGAGTCTTTCCATAATTCCAAAACCTATAAGCCTACTTTATCTGTTGGAGGTAATTACGAGATTATGGATGATCTGACATTTACTACCGATTTCTCAACAGAATATATCGATATGACCGATGATATTTTCTGGGGGTTGAATGGAATTGACGGAGGTGCTCAAAATGGTGTCCTTCAGAACCTGTCTTATACACGTTTAAATTATTTGACCACGAACCGTTTGGATTATAAATTTAATGTGGATGAAATTCATAATTTCAGTTTCATGGCGGGATATTCTTTCCAAAAAACGATCTATGACGATTTCAACGTTACCGGAGAAAACTTTCCCAGCAATGACTTGAACACTATGACTTCTGCAGCTAAAGTTAACAGCGGAGGTGGTACTATGGAAGAGGTAGCCTTTGAGTCTTATTTTGGACGGATAAATTATGATTTCATGAACAAGTACCTGGCTGAATTCACAATTCGCACTGATGGTTCTTCCCGCTTTGGTTCAGATGAGCGCTATGCAGTATTCCCGGCAGGTTCTTTAGGCTGGATTGTTTCTGAAGAAAGCTTTATGGATGATGTAGAATTCATTAATTTCATGAAAATCAGAACAGGTTATGGTCTTACCGGAAACTCTGAGATTCTTACATCTGCAACAGCGGCGGACGCATCAGTTGAAAACTACCCTGCACTGGGTCTTTATAATGCAGGTTACGGGTATGGTGGCGAGCCTGGTTTGGCTTCAACACGCCTGGCCAATCCGAACCTGAGATGGGAACAAACCGCTCAGTTTAACCTAGGTGTCAACCTTAGCATGTTTGATAACCGCGTTGAACTGGAAGCGGATTATTATAACAAAGTAACTACCGATCTTTTGCTGAACCTTGACCTGCCTGCAACATCGGGTTATACTTTCTATACGCAAAATATCGGCGAACTTACCAACGAAGGTGTTGAGTTTGGTTTAACCTCTCATAACCTGGTGAATGATTTTAAGTGGACCACTGACTTTAACATTGCGTTTAATCAAAACGTAATTAAAGATATCCAGGGTCGTAATTTAACCAATGAAATAGCAAGAGCTATGGAAGGTGAACCTATCGGTGTCTTTTACACTGTAGAATATGCAGGTGTTGACCCGGAAACGGGTGATGCACTCTTTATTGATGATGAAGGCAATGAAACAAGCAATTACAGCGATAATTACCGTAAGATTATGGGCGATCCTAATCCTGATTTCACAGGCGGTTTGACTAATACCTTTTCTTATAAAGGTTTTGACCTGCGTGTGTTTATGCAGTTTTCCTATGGAAACGATGTTTACCGCAGTGGTGGACGCTTTGTGGAAACCAATATGGAAACAGTATGGAATCAGCAGGTTACTCAGCTTGACCGCTGGCAGGAACCCGGCGACATAACTGACGTACCTGAAGCAAGACTTGCAGCTAACGGAAGTCAACCTTCTTCGCGTTATATCGAAGATGGTTCTTATCTCAGGTTTAAAAACATTACCTTCGGGTATAATTTGCCTAAGCGACTTATTCAAGGTACAGGCTTTAATAAAGTAAGACTGTATGCCCAGGCTCAAAACTGGATCACCATTACAGACTATACCGGAAACGATCCGGAGGTAACCTCAAATGGTACGGCTAACGTAGGCCAGGGAATAACTTTCCTTGAAGCGCCTACGCCACGTATGCTGTTATTTGGAATTGATGTAGCACTTTAAACGAAAAATTTAGAACATGATGAAAAACATAATGAAATATTTCCTTCCCCTTGCATTTGTTGCTGTACTATTCAGCGCCTGTGAGGATGATTTGGAGCTAACTCCTTACGATGCCCTTGATGAAAATGAGGCATTGACAACCTATAATGGATTAAAACTTTCCGTGACAGGTGTTTATGACGCGATTCAGGATGATGAGTCTTTCGGTCAGGATTATGTCCAGGTAAATGAAATCTTAACTGATGATATTACATTTGATGGTTCGTTTACCTCATATCGCGATATTGCTAATAAAGACCCATTGACTGATAATGCAGAATCTACTGGTCTTTGGATTCGCGCTTATGATGGTATCAATCTGGCCAATAAAATCTTATATGCCATGGATAATAATGAATTTGATGATCCGGCTTATGACAGAAACAAAGATAAGATGCGAGGCGAAATGCTTTTTATTCGCGGTATACTTCACTGGCAGGCAGTTAGCTTTTTTGCACAGCCTCCCGGATATACGGCTGATAATTCGCATCCCGGCGTTCCAATCATGACGGATGCTACTATGGTACCTGAAGATGCAGAGTATTATCCCGAAAGAAATACAGTTGGCGCTGTTTATGATCAGATTATTGATGATTTAACAACAGCTGCAGAATTGTTACCGGATAACCCTGAAGACAACCCTAAGAGAGCGGTTTCAGGTTCTGCTTATGGATTCCTTTCAAGGATTTATTTGTTATTGGGTGAAGACCAGGCAGCTGCAGATGCTGCTAATGAGGTACTCACAAGTGGTATTTATAGTTTAAACGGTAGTCCGGTTGACAACTTTAACCAGAAAAACTCTCCTGAAACTGTTTTTGAAATCCAAATGACAGAATCAGATAACCTTTCAAATACCAATGATGCATTGGCAAATTATTGGACAGCCGCTGAACGCGACGAAATTCACGTTCCTGTTGATGTTATCAATCGTTATTCAGATGATGACGTTCGTAAAACTGATTTCTTTGATTTTAGAGAAATAGAGCAGGAGGATGGCACAATTGATACACTTTGGTATTCTATGAAATGGACCAGCATTTATGAGAATGTGCCTGTTTTGCGTTTGCCGGAAATCATGCTCAACAGAGCTGAAGCGTTGGCTAATCTAAATGCTGTTGATGCGGATGCTGTTGATTTGGTGAATCAAATCAGAGAGCGTTCTGGTCTTGATGACATTGATCCGGCTAACGATGAGGAGCTTATGGAAGCAATTAAGCATGAGCGCAAATTAGAGCTGGTTCATGAAGGTATTCGCGTAAACGACCTGAGAAGATGGCGTGCTGACGATATCGGAAACAGCAATGCAACAAGTCAGTTTACTGTTCCCTGGGATGCAGATAATATGATTCTTCCTGTCCCACAAAGGGAAATGGATGTAAATGATAACCTGTCGCAAAATCCGGGTTATTAATGATTAGGTTTTCTTAGAAATCCGGTTTACGGATTATGCATAAAAACACCTTGTCGGCTAAGCTGGCAGGGTGTTTTTTATTACTTTAATACAGATTTTTAACGTAGTCAATGAAGTTTCGACATTTACCAAATTATAAATAACAGATTCCCGCCCGAACGACTGATATCATTCAGTCGGGCGGGAATCTAATTCCCAGTATTTTTCATATTCTGGAATATTAAAACCTGGGGAAGTTGAATTTCTATATTCAAAAAGTAATCAAGCTTACACCTCTATTATTTTATAGTTCTTCCCGGATATACTTTAAAAGCTTCTTCCAAAACTTTAACCGCTTTTTCGAGGTCTTTTTTATTTAACACATAAGCCAGGCGGGCTTCGTTTTTCCCGGAGCCCGGCGTGGAATAAAATCCTGAAGCCGGCGCCAGCATAACCGTTTGGTTTTCATATTCAAATTCTTCGAGTAACCATTGACAGAATTTATCGGCATCGTCAACCGGCATTTTTACTACGGTGTAAAAAGCGCCTTTTGGTTTCGGTGTAAAAACGCCATCTATTTTATTCAGTCTTTCTACCACCAGATCACGTCGGTCTATGTATTCGTCATATACTTCTTTAAAATATGACTGCGGTGTTTCCAGTGAGGCTTCTGCTGCAATCTGACCAAGTCCCGGAGGGCTCAGGCGCGCCTGGGCAAATTTCATAGCGGTTGCAATAATGTCTTTATTGCGCGTCACCAAAGCGCCAATGCGGATTCCACACTCACTGTAGCGTTTTGAGACGCTATCTACCATCACAACCCTGTCCTCGATGCCTTCGAGCTGCATCACGGAAAAATGCTGATGGCCGTCATAAGCAAATTCTCTGTAGACTTCATCAGCAAACAGATACAGATCATGTTTCAGAACCATCTCTTTGAGCGCTTCCAACTCTTCTCTGGAATACAGATATCCAGTAGGATTGTTGGGATTGCAAATCATGATGGCTTTGGTTTTGTCTGTGATTTTTTTCTCCAGCTCACTAACAGGAGGCAGGGCAAAATCCTCTTCTATTTTTGAAGTGATGGAAACAACTTTTACTCCAGTGGCCTGCGCAAATCCATTGTAGTTGGTGTAAAATGGTTCGGGCACTATCACTTCATCACCGGGATTCAGGCAGCTTAAAAACGTGAACATGATAGCCTCAGAACCTCCTGTTGTTACGATTATATCTTCATGAGATATATCGATGTCAACGCTTTTATAATATCGGGCCAGGCCTTTCCGGTAAGATTCATATCCGGCTGAATGGCTGTATTCCAGCACTTTTTTATCGAGATTCCTGATGGCATCCAGTGCGTTTTCCGGTGTTTCAATATCGGGTTGGCCGATATTTAAGTGATAGACGGTAACCCCTCTTTTCTTGGCGGCTTCGGCGTATGGAACCAACCTTCTGATAGGCGATGCGGGCATCTGGGTTCCTCTTTTGGATATTTGTGGCATGAGATTTATTATTTTGTTTTTGAAATAACAAAGGTATTAAAAACCGATGATTTCTGTAATGGGCAGCTATATAAAACCGCCTTCTGTGAGCCGGTTTTTATTGTGATAAATTCTACCGGAAAACAAAAGGCGGCTTTAGATGAAAAACCTTTGGTATAAAAGATTATTTATCGCCGGCGGAGGGAGCTCCTAAAGATGTTTCCTTTTTAGGCGTTAAATCTTCTTGTTTTACCACTTCACCCTTAATCCGGGCTATTATTGGGCTGTTTTTGGCGTTAGAGTATATCGAAATGCTCTTGTAAATTCTGCCCATCCGTCGCGTGTCATATTCCACTTCTATGGTTTCTTCCTCTCCCGGCATGATGGGTTTGCGAGGCCATGAAGGAACGGTGCATCCGCATGATGAACGTACTTTACTCAGAACAAGCGGCTCAGTGCCGGTATTTTTAAAACGGAATGTGCTTGTTCCGTCGCCATTATGAACAATTTCGCCATAATTATATACAACCTGACCTTTATCGTTTACAACGGATTCATCAAACTCCATATAGGCACCTTTTTTATCTTCATCCTGGGCGATAAGTCCGGCAGAAACAAAAAGGAATGCCATCATTAACATCACCTGTTTCATAATCATACTTTTTTGGTTCGTGATTACAAAGTTATAAATTTATTATCTGAAATATCAATGTTTTCTTTATATCAAAGTTAATTTTTTTAATTATTGATGTTAAATATCATAAAATAAGCGCTTTAAACTAATTTTTGGGTTCCTTGATGTTTAGGGAATAAGCGCTTCTTTTTGTATTTTCGCACAAAATGCAAACGTTTTAACTGAATACAAACAAATAATCATGATTACGAAAGAGTTACTAAATCCGAACAGTATTGTTGTAGTTGGCGGATCCGATGACGTGCAAAAGCCGGGCGGAAAAATATTGAAGAATATTATTGAAGGGGGTTTTAAAGGGGAGCTTTATGTTTCCAACCCCAAAGCTGATAAAGTTCAGGGGATAAAGAGCTACAAAAATCCGGAAGATATACCGCAGGTAGATTTAGCCGTTATTGCCATAGCTGCAAAGTATACTTTTGATGTTGTGAAATTACTCACCGAAGAAAAGGATACCAAAGCCTTCATAATTCTTTCGGCAGGCTACAGCGAGGAGAGTC
The DNA here is from genome assembly GCA_964465045.1 of uncultured Bacteroidales bacterium. GTDB lineage: Bacteria > Bacteroidota > Bacteroidia > Bacteroidales > JAIPAH01 > JAIPAH01. The sequence continues at coordinate 8,785 of CAYXJS010000011.1, forward strand.
CTGAAGGACAGAAGCTGGAAGATAAAATCACGGAGCAGGTTAATAAACACGGTGCGTCGCTAATCGGGCCGAATTGTACGGGTATTCTAACACCACATCATCATAGTATTTTTACAGAACCTATTCCTAAACTTGATCCTCAGGGCGTGGATTTTATTTCCGGGTCAGGCGCAACAGCGTGCTTTATCATGGAAGCCGGAATTCCAAAAGGCCTTACGTTTGCAAACGTGTTTTCTGTAGGGAACAGTGCTCAAATGGGCGTGGAGGAGATCGTAAAACATATGGATGAAAACTTTGATCCTGATAAAGATCCCCATGTAAAACTCCTTTATATTGAAAATATTGATAAGCCACAGATGCTTTTAAAGCATGCTTCTTCGCTTATCCGTAAAGGATGCCGCATAGCGGCTGTTAAAGCCGGAGGGTCTGAAGCCGGCAGCCGTGCAGCAAGTTCTCACACGGGCGCTTTGGCCAGTTCTGATGAAGCGGTGAACGCTTTGTTCAGAAAAGCGGGCATCGTGCGGTGTTACGGACGTGAAGACCTTATTACGGTGGCGTCTGTTTTCATGCATCCCAAATTAGAGGGCAAAAACATTGCTATCATCACGCATGCTGGAGGCCCGGCCGTTATGCTCACCGATGCGCTTTCCAACAATGGGATGGAGGTTCCGGCTATCAAGGGGCCGGATGCAGAACGTTTGAAAGCAGAGCTTTTTGCAGGATCGTCAGTAGCAAACCCAATAGATTTTTTAGCTACTGGTACGGCAGACCAACTGGGGACAATCATTCAATATGTAGATAAGAAATTTGATCATATCGATGCGATGGTGGTAATCTTTGGCACACCTGGTTTGTTTAAGATATTTGATGTTTACGACGTATTGCATGCGCAAATGCAAAAAGCAAAGAAACCGATATTTCCGGTGCTGCCATCTATCCTTACCGCTAAAGAAGAAGTGCAGTATTTTCTGAATAAAGGGCATGTGAATTTCCCTGATGAAGTCAATTTAGGTCATGCCCTGGCAAGAACCTACCATACACCGGAACCACAAAGCGAAAATATTGAGACAGCCCCGGTCGATCGTAATGAAATCCGGCGGATTATATCTGCGGTAGAGTCGGGATATATCTCGCCTTCCAGCATTCAGGCGCTTCTTGATGCTGCGGGTATTTCACGGGCAGGTGAAGCTGTGGTGACTACTCGTGAGGAAGCGCAGAAAATGGCCGTGACATTGGGCTTTCCGGTTGTTATGAAGGTTGTTGGTCCTCTGCATAAGAGCGATGTGGGAGGTGTAGTGCTGGGTGTAAAAGATGAAGCTGAAGTTGCCCTGGAGTTTGACCGCATGATGCAAATTCCGGATACAACAGGTATTTTAATGCAGCCAATGCTTACCGGACAGGAATTGTTCCTGGGCGCTAAAAAGGAGGATAAGTTTGGTTACATGGTGTTTTGCGGACTTGGTGGGATCTTTGTCGAAGTAATGAAAGATGTCACTTCGGCTCTGGCTCCGGTATCCCTCGAAGAAGCTAAAAACATGATAAAGGGACTGAAGTCATATCCCATGATTGAGGGCACCCGCGGAAAAGAGGGGGTTGACGAAGACCTTTTTGCTGAAATGATTTGGCGGCTTTCTGCTCTCCTTGAAGTGGCTCCGGAAATTGTTGAAATGGACCTGAACCCACTGTTGGGGACTCCCGAGCATGTGGTGGCTGTAGATGCCCGCATTCGCATTCAGCATATTTGATAATATGTAACTCTGACGAAACATACCAATTCAGAAAAAGCAATAGGCGTCATATGATATGGCGCCGTTTGTGTTTGATGGATTATCCAAAAAATGATTTACGACTTAGTGTTTGTCCATAATATCCATTCTCTGCATTGCTATTCGTGTTTTGAAGTTTCCGGATTGTGTTTTTAGTCCTCAGCAAAAATAATTGCGCTAAACAAAAAGTAAGGGCGCAAAAGGCAATTATAACTTGTTCAACCCTTCTCAGGGTTGTTGGGTGGTGGGCTGCTATTATTTCCACGGGTTTCACCCGCGGTTTATGCCGTTTATCCACTTCGTGGATTTTTTCAATCTTTCCTGATTGTAATGTTTATATCGTCGAAGGCGATGAACATCATTAACCCTGTATGAAATGCAGGGTTAATGATGTGATGTCAATCTTACAATCCTAAAAGGATTGAACTTTCGAGTCATTTATCGCTCAAAAGCTTATAATAACAGGGTAAGTTCCGGCTTTGAGCGTGTATAGGCCGCCTCCTTGATTATTTATTGGAACTGATTTGTTTTTGCCCGGTAAGCTGGCTTTTTTGGGAGAAGCAGGCAGCCGGATACTAATTTCTTTTTGGAACGTTTTGTCATACGTTTCGGGGATCCAGACAATGATATGGCTCAGTTTTCCATGTTGACCAGAAAACCGGTAAGTCCATAAATCCTTGCTTTCTTCTACTTCTTTGAGCTTCAGGTTTCCTGTTTTTTGAATAGTTTCCTGCAAAGCATAGTAAGCCAGTTTTGGATCCATTCCGTTTTCCGGTGAGGTAAGCAGTCCGGAGCGCGTGAACTGGTATGAGTGCTTGTCTTCATCCGCAAAGAAAAACCAATGCATTTTATCAACACCCAGCCGGTAGAAAAGCAACATGCCCCTGATAGCGTAGGCTGCTTGTGCTTCTTCGCTAACACATTCAGGGTGGGTGCAATCGGTATGTTTTGAGGGCGCGTCCCAGCCCCATTCGGTAACATGCACCTCTTTGCCGGGTAGATTCCGGTTTCTGAACCGCAAAATGTTTAAGATGCCGCGCATTTCTGATTCGGGATGTTCGGGATGTACAGCGAAACGCTTTCCGTTTTCATCATAGGCATAGCTGTATAAATGCGTGTTGATCCCGTCGAGGTATTGTTTGTCTGACTCTTTCAGCCACTCTCCGGCATAATTGTTCAGATGTGGTTGCTGCTGGTTGGCCGAAAGCGCACACGGCAGAACGTTGATATGTGATGCCTTGTTTTTTATAGCCGCAGTGATACCTTCAAAAAATTCGCGATAAAACTCTGGCCCGTACTTCCATGGTTCATTCCCTATTTCTATGGATTCAATCAGCCCGGAATGTTCGTTCCCGAAGTAATCCGCGAAAGCGCTGCCATAAGCGGCAGCTTGTTTCCGAATATCCTGCCAGTTTTTGGGTTCAAAGGGCGGAGGAATTTGTAGTGTAGTTTGCAGGGTAAAACCCATTTTCCACACCGGGAAGTACTCCTGGTTCCAGTCAAGCCATGGTTGATGCAGACTGCCGGGCATTTCACTGTAGTCAGGCGTTTCCCCGGGTTTAGAAATATCCCAGTCGAGATTGTGATAATACCTGACCTGGGATATAAAATCCTTGAATTGGTCAGGACCTTTTTGATTTTGTATTTCACTGGCATGCTTGTTATGTCCCCAACCCCAGAATGTGTTTATGCCTAAAGTCCTCTTGAGCGGCGTTTTGGGTGCAGAAAATGCCGGCATTGGGCCATAAGGGCCATGCCGGTTATACGCCCGGATATCCCACAAATATGCTTTTGCATAATCCGTGAAATCGAGGTGGTAGCGGAGCCGGATATATTGGATTTTTTGTTGCCGAAAACGGGTAGTAACCGTGTTGATCGCTTCGGGATCAAGGTCTGCAAGAAAATTCCATCGGCCGTTTTTTGCTGCAGTGTAAACTTCAATATTTTGTACATGATCACCGGTAAACTGTTTTGTTTCGAGCCATCCTACTGGTTTAGGCCTAAACAGGTCAAAGGAAATATTTACATAAGGAGCCTCAGACAATGCGGCAATTTCAAAAAGCTGTATTTCTGAATCCGAGGAAATTTCTATCGCCTCAGCATTTGCAAGGCCTGGCCGGAACTGCAACAACTGGTATGCCTGATCAGGAGTGATGCTGTATTTTTCAGCCTTTTGTCCCTTTGAGATGATTGCAATAGAGACATCTTCCGCACTGCTGAGTTTTACAGAAAGCAATTCGATTTTTGTTGGTTTAGAGAGTCTGAGGGTAAACTCTCCGTTATTGATTACTGAAGCTGTTTCCGTATCGCCATCATTGGCTTTACTTTTTCCGGATGGTTCTGTATTAATATTTTGTTGATTATGAAGGATGTTTTGCTTTGAAGAGCGGATATAGCCTGATGGCAGCGGCGCCTCCGATTCCCATTTGGTTTCAGGATCATTGTCGGTGGTTGCGCCGGGGTTTGTTCCTGAAGCCATGATATTTGCTTGATCAGTGTAAGGGGTTATAAGACCGGCGTCAGGATTCCATTGTGCTGAAAGGAAGCCCGCATGTAAAACCATCATGAAAAGCAAATGCCCTTTTTTCATCGTATTGTTTTAACGGCTTTTTCGATGCGTTGCAACGCTTCTTGCAGCATAGCCCGTGGGCAGGCCACGTTTAACCTCTGGTATCCATCACCCTGCTTTCCAAAAGAGGCGCCATCATTCATGGCCACCCCGGCAGTATGGATCATCAGGTATTTTAAATCCTGATTGCTGAGATTGAGCTCTCTGAAATCAAGTAAAACCAGATAAGTAGCTTCGGGTATCATCACGCTTACGCCTGGAATGCGTTCATTTACAAAGTCTATTGTGTAATCAATGTTATCTTCCAGATAATCAAGCAACTGCTCCAGCCATTCAGAGCCGTAATTGTAGGCTGCTTCCAGTGCTACCGCTCCAAACACGTTTCCCATCCCGATATGGACTTGTTTTACAACCGTATTGAATTTTTTTAAAACTTCAGCATTGGAAGCTACTACGTAAGATGTTGCCAGCGCTGCCAGGTTAAAGGTTTTGCTGGGCGCCATCGCGGTAAGCGTAATATCTGCAATCTCAGGTGAGATACTTGCCAGCGGCGTGTGTTTGTTGTCATACAGCACCAAATCGGCATGTATTTCATCCGAAACGATGATGATGTTATTTTTCCGGCAGATTACGCCAAGCTTCTCCAGCTCTTCTTTATACCAAACCGTTCCGCCGGGGTTATGCGGACTACTCAGCAGGATCAATTTAGTACGGTGTGTGATTTTTGATTCCAGATCATCAAAATCCATCACAAATCTGCCGTTTTTTTCTTTGAGTGGGTTTTCCAGTATTTTTCGGCCGTTATTGGTGATGGCGCTGAAAAAGGGGTGATAAACCGGTGGCTGTAAAATAACTTCATCACCAGGTTCTGAAAATGCCATTATCGCCATATTTACAGCCGGAACCACTCCCGGGCTGAAAGCAATCCACTCTCGTTTAATATTCCAGCCATGCTTACGGCGGTTCCAGTTAATGATGGCTTCATAAAAAGAATCCGGGCGAAGGGTGTAACCCAGGATTTCATGTTCTGCTCTTTTTCGTATAGCCTCCATAACAAAATCAGGCGTTCTGAATTCCATGTCGGCTACCCACATAGGCAGCACATTGCTGTTGCCGAACAATTTTTGTCTCAGATCATATTTTATGCTGTCTGTTCCCTGGCGGGAGAGAACTTCATCAAAATTATACTTCTTCTTCATAAGGTGTTTTTGTTTTGACGCGTGCTAAATTACAAGATTTTTTCAACCTGATGTAAACAACTCATCAGGGTTCTGCTTCAATGTGTCTATTGGCTATTGTTTTATTCAGAATTAATTTTCATACAATGTGATGTTTGGTACACGGTCTTTTAACAAATCAATTACTGATCAATTTATAATTAGTTTTGTACTTTGGTAAAACAGTAACTAAGGCCATCATTATGCTTACGAAAAGACAGCGGCAGCTATACATCATCATTTTTGAAAGTGACACGAAAAGAGGAAAGCTTTTTGATGTTATTTTGCTTATTTTAATTCTGCTAAGTGTTCTGACGGTAATGCTGGATAGTGTTCCCACCGCTAAAATGTATCTGGATACCTGGTTTTATTATCTAGAGTGGTCATTTACGATCCTTTTTACTGTTGAATACGTGCTTAGGATTTATAGCTCTCCAAAGAAAAGGCGATATTTATTTAGCTTCTATGGCATTATAGATTTACTCTCTATCTTACCTACTTATATTAGTCTTTTTATTGCCGGAACAAAATATTTGATTATCATTCGTATTTTAAGACTGCTGCGCGTATTCAGGGTTTTAAAACTTGTTCAGTTTATGGGAGCATCTGATTTATTAGCCAATTCACTGAAAGCCAGTAAATATAAGATCGTTGTTTTTCTTGAGGTTGTTTTGATGTTGGTAGTGTTGATGGGCTCTTTGATGTATTTAATAGAGGGTCCTGAAAATGGCTTTGACAGCATCCCACGAAGCATTTACTGGGCTATCGTAACCCTTACTACCGTAGGATATGGTGATATTTCACCTCAGACTTTTCCCGGCCAGGCGCTTGCTTCAGTAATTATGATTATTGGGTATGCGATTATTGCGGTCCCTACAGGTATAATCTCGGCTGAGATAGCCAGGGGGCATAAGCAAACGGATAATGAAATAAGTGGATGTAAAAACTGCGGCAACCTCATTCATGACGATGATGCCCTTTTCTGCAAAAAATGTGGTAAACGGATACGCAAAAAAGTACCTTAAACTGACACTAACTTACTTTTAAACTGCAATTTGCCTCAATGTTTTCAGCTAGCATTTCTTTTAAATATTTTACTACTTGACTGTCGTAAATAGGGGTATCTTCAAGTACTTTTTTTATTTCCTGCGTATTGAAAATGTATTCTCCCTGGTCTGTAATAAAAGTTATAATAAAATCAGCATCAGCATTACCAGCAGCTAATCCTGTTATTGTATCTGTAATTTCCCCTAATGGAGGCCTGTCGAGGTGGTCTAACTGAAATGAAGCCTGCACCATGGTTCCGTATTTCTCCGCAGAAGAAATGGCAAAGCTTCCGCTGGCTGCTTCAGCATTTTGTTTCAGTAAGGGAATACCCATGCCCACTTTGCGTGTAGTGCGGGTTGTAGTATACGGATCGGTAACCCGGTCAACCATTTCCCGGCTCATGCCATCGCCGTTGTCTTTTATGATAAGTTCCAGAAGATTTTCTTTTTCGCTATGGCGAAGATAAAGTTCAACTAATGTAGCTTTCGCCCTGATGGCGTTTTGTGTAATGTCAAGGATGTGTTGTGCTATGTTTTTCATTTTTTTTTTGTTTCTAACATTGTAAGTCACTACGTTTCTACGTTACCACGTTTCGATGTTTATCGGTTGTTCGTGAGGTTTTTGGGTGCCTGTCTGATTGTTGAGTTGAATCGTTAATTTGTTAATTAGTGAATCGTTGATTTGTTGATTTGTTACAACAAATTACAATGAATTACCACCTATTTCTATAAATAACTTTGACATGACAAGCATGCAATTCCAAAACCCGAAACCTTTACCCCGCCTGCCCCGTGGTTTTATTCCAAACCACTGGGGTGAAACCTCTTTCTGTTTCAATGGGGCGAAATCCCCTCATTGCCAACTGCCAACTGCATTTTGCCAACTATTGTAAGGAGACATAAACACTTACGCACCTTTACACGTAAACACTACATCCCCAACTTAATAACCTATAAACTTATGAACGTAGAAACTTACAAACTTTGATCCGGTATCCAAACTTTTCTTCCATCCTGCAAATGAAGTGCTTTTTTTATTTCTGCAAAAGTTGGTTCGGCCAATAAAAACCGTGTATTTACTTTGCCAATATCATCCGGGAAATGGGCGTCTGAGCTTTGGATAAAATTGAGTCTTTCAAGATGGGGATGCTCTGAGCGCATTTGTTTTTCTGTTGTGTGGCTTGAGATTTCCAGCGCATCGGCACGAATATCCGGCGATATGAAACCAAGCTGGCTGATAAGGCTGTATGCACTTCGGTTTACATGCGCCGGAATAAAGAGCCCGTTTCGGTTGTGCACTTCTTGTTCCAGTTGATCTATCGAAAGCGAAGTAGCTGAAATTAACAAGGGAGCAATTTCTTCAAGGATTTCTTCCTGCCGGTTAACAAGAACCTGGTGACCGAAAAGATCGGGCTTGTTTTGAATCTTTACCATTGTCTCACTGAGCAATTCCTGAAAATTTTGGAGCGTTTTGAAGTCTTCAAAAAAGGCAAGACAATGCACTTCTTCTTTGGTAGTGACCTCAGCGCCTGCCAACACGGCTATATTTTGCTCTGAGGCAATTTCTGTAATCACATGGCAGTGGCCTGTGTGGTTATGATCTGTAATGCCTATAATGTCAAGTCCTTTTGCTTTAGCACGATTTACTATGGTTTGGGGCGACATATCAAGGCTGCCGCAGGGTGATAATACAGTGTGCATATGTAAGTCAGCCTTAAATTGCTGCATGCGATGTTGTTTGCGATTTCAGACAAAGTGTTGCTATTATGACAATGTAGCCCATCGATATGTTCATCTGCACAAGCCTGGAAATTATACCTGTGATTTTATGATTTCATATATCTTTCCGGCTGTCTCAAAAGCCTCTTCCTTTGTGCTTAATACAGGAATTCCTTCTTTTTCGCTCTGCTCTCTCGTATCATCGTCGGGCTTCAACCCTTTAACCAGTATAACAGCGGCCAGGTCTTTTAAAGATGCAATGGCCATCACATTTTTATGTGTTTGCAGTGTAATCCATACCTGCCCTTCCTGTGCATTCCCCATTACGTCACTTAACAGGTCACAGGCATACCCGCCATGGATAGTGTTATTTAATCCTTCATTTCCGGAAATGATTTCCAGGTTGAGTTTTTCTACTAATTCTGAAACCTTCATTTTTTATGTCTGTATGTTTGAATTCGGTTTTTTCCCCAGATATTTTCAATGCGTTTACGGGCATCTTCCTTGCTTTCGGCGTCTTCGATGACTTTCATACTTTGGATGAAGATGCAGTCATCCAAAGTAGCTTTGCCATGCACGATATCTTCAGCTAACGACATGCATGATGGCGCTCCGCATGCAGCGCAATCAAACAAAGGGAGGACGTTCATTAACTCGCTTCGCTCCTGCATTTTTTCCATGGCTTTCACCATGTTTTCGTCCAGCTTTTCGATGGAGCGTGGTTTGATGGGTTCTACCAGCTTTGTCTTTTCGCGGATGTACTCCTCATAGGGTTTCATTGCATCAGGCTCACCTGAGTTTTGCTTGTCTTCTTTTATCTGCCTTGCCCGTTTCTCCATTTGCTCAACGGTAAGAAAACGGTTATTCACATTCAAAACGCCGCCGGCACAGCTTTCATCACAAGCCCTGAGCTCGAGGAAGCCGATATCTGAGACTTCTTCATTCTCAAGCTTTTCCAGAAACTCCATCACATTCTGAATACCATCAATAGCCAGGCTCCTTGCCGGTATAACACTGGCTTCTCCCTTGGTGAGGCTCCATAATATGCCATCTGCCGAAAGGTTATTCTTTACCGGGACGCGGCATGTTGTGTTTTTATTGTTTTTTATTCTGTACAGCAGCTTATTGTAGATGGAGTTCATGTTAATAACCCCGTTGATAAGCTTGTCTTTTTCTCCGACAGGGCTTTTCACAGCAGCTATTTTTGCAGCACAGGGGGTGATATAAAAAATTCCGATGTCTTCTTTGTTGTATCCTTTGTCTTCCAAATGTTTGCGATAGTAAAGCGCTGCTATGTCAAAAGGAGGTTTGAGCAGCATTAAATTTGATGTCAGGGAGGGAAATTTGACTTGAATGAGCCGTACAATGGCAGGGCAAAACGTGCTTATGACGGGTTTTACATCTCTGTTTTGCTGCTGATACTTTATGGTTTCCTCTTTCAGAATATCTACAGCATGCTCTACTTCAAAAACATCCGTAAAACCTACTTCTAATAGAGTGCTGTAAATCTGCTCAGGAGGCAAGTCTTCAGGGAACTGGTTGATCAATACCGAGGGAACTAAAGCTACCCGATGTTTGTAATCAAAAATATCCTGAAAATCATCTTCTTCAATGCGAATCGCACTGACAGGACAGGCGCGGAAGCATTCACCGCAGTCCACGCAACGATTTGCCAGCAATTCGGCTTTGCCATTACGTATGCGCAATGCCTGGGTGGGACAAACCTTCATACAATGGGTGCACCCTATGCAAAGCTCGCGGTCAATTTTCAAGGCATGATGGAAGACATTCATGTTTTCTCCTGTTTGGTTTCGTAAAGATAATTGATAATCTGAACCCGGGTACCTTTGCCAACTGTACTTTCTAAATTCAGAATATCCGTATTCTTTTTGATATTAGAAAGTCCCATTCCCGCGCCAAATCCCATTTCTCTGACCTCATCCGAAGCTGTTGAATAGCCGTCTTCCATGGCTTCTTCAATGTTCTCGATTCCCGGACCTTCATCTTCTAATACTACATCAATACGCTTTTCATCAATATCAGCAAATATTTTCCCTCGATAAGCGTGTGCAACAATGTTTACTTCGGCCTCATAAAGCGCTACAACTGTTTTTTTTATAAGCTTTGTATCAACATTGAGTTGTTTCAGAATTTTTTTTATCTGACTGGAAGCTGTACCGGCATTTGAAAAATCACCACCCTTTATATCAAATTCAAATTTCATGAGATACCCCCTCTTTAAAAAAGCGGTTTTAAACCTCCGGCATACAAAATACCGGAGGTCTTGAACATGGAAAATGCAGTCTCAATCAATATCATATCATTTTCCGTGGCCAATTTAATCATTTCAGGACTCGCTTTTTTACCTCTGACGAATACGATAACTGTTATATCAGACATTTCTGCAGTGCGTATTACCTGGGCATTGGCCAGTCCTGTAATCAGCGCCAGATGATCGCAGCACGTGGTTAGCACATCGCTCATTAGGTCGGAGGAAAACCCAAAACGAATCTCCTGCTCTTGCAGGTGTTCGCCACAAACCATTCTGCCATCCACGGCGCTTGCAATCTCTTTTGCTTTCATTTTACCTGTTTTAAGAGTGGTAATTTGCATATTCTCTGTTAACAACAACTATAATAACAACACGGCAAAAATACAACCCTTCTTTTTAACTACCAACATATTTGTGAAAAAAGTAACAGTGTTATTACAATAACAGATAATTTATATAGAATCTAAACAAGTTTGTTACTCAAAAAGATTGGTTAATTGGTTGATTGGTTGATTGGTTAATTGGTGATTCGTAAAATGGATATCCTTAACCCCGCGCCTTTAGGCCGGGGGGTTGGAATGTCAACCCTTTCCTTTCTGCCGTCGACGTGTGCTTTTTAGTAGTCCTGAGGTTTCATCAGGCGGAACTGAACGAGGTTTTTGCAGCTCAAAAGAAAAGATGTGACTCGTGACTCGTGATTTGTTGATTTGTAATCGATTCATTTTTAATTTAATCCGAAACTCGTAACCTTTACACCGTGAAATGCGTAGCAAATTTCACTGGGGCGAAATTCGAAATCTTTTCATTGCCAACTGCCAATTGCATTTTACCAACTTTACCTAAACACCTGCGCACCTAAATATATACTAACCAACAAACCTAAAAACATAGAAACGTACCATCTTAGCACCATAATCCCTACCAACCTTAAAATGGCGTTTCAATCGTTTGAGGTTAATCTCTTGGTGTATCTGGGAACTCATTATGCGGGTAATTGTTAATTTTGAAAATAAATAAACATATCATGGGAGAGAATAAGAGACCAAAGCTTGCCCTTGTGGCACATAATGCTAAAAAGCATAAGCTGCTGGAGTGGACAAAAAAACATCAGCATGATCTGAAAGATTATGATTTAGTAGGCACTAGCAATACATCTGCATTGTTGAATAACGTATTGGATTTGGATATAAAACCTTTTGGTCACGGTCCGAACGGTGGGGATATTCTGCTGGCGGCTCAAATCTTGCAAGGCGATATTGACGGTATCGTGTTTTTGATTGATGTAGAAAATCCGCACGGACATGAACATGATATTCAGACATTGATCCGTACGGCCGTTTTAAATAATGTACCGCTGGCCTTGAATGAGTCAACCGCTGATTTTCTGGTTTCCCGTTCAGAGATTTGATATTCCGCTAGAATAAAAAAGGCCACCTTAAAGGCAGCCTTTTCTTTTCATAAAGTACTTTTTTAATAGCGTTTCCGCGGTTTGTAATGCGTATGCAATAAGTCGTGTGATTTATGACTTAGTGGTTCTCCGAGGAAATCAGCATAAATGGCTTGCACTTCCGGGTTTTCATGCGACTTGCGTATCGGCATGCTCTCGTCTTCTTCATAGATTGCATCTGCTCTTGCTTGCCGGATTTCCGGACTTGTTGGTATTGGTTGTCCACCGCCACCAAGGCAACCTCCCGGGCAACCCATTATTTCAATGAAATGGTAGTCGGCCTTACCGGATTCCACTTTTTCCATGAGCTTTTTGGCGTTAGAAAGGCCATGTGCAATAGCAACTTTAAGCGTTACGCCCTCCAGGAAGTTCCATTCAGGTTTCGTTCCCTTAATTTCTATTGCTGCTTCCCGCACTCCCTGCATTCCACGAACGGGCTCGATGTTCAGGTTTTGGAAAGGCACTTCCTGTCCGGTAATGATTTCATAAGCCGTTCTCAGGGCAGCTTCCATTACACCACCGGTAGCTCCGAAGATAGCTCCGGCACCTGTAGATTCACCCATGATGCTGTCGTATTTCTCATCTTCCATCTTGGTGAACTCTATACCTGCTTGTTTCACCATCATCGCCAGCTCACGTGTTGTAATAACATAGTCAACATCCTGATATCCGCTTGCACGCATTTCGGGGCGCTCAGCCTCAAATTTTTTCGCCGTGCAAGGCATAACAGAAACAGATATGATATTTTCCGCTTTCATGCCCTTTTTCTGAGCATAATATGTTTTGGCCAGAGGACCGAACATCTGCTGTGGCGACTTGCAGGTAGAAAGGTTCGGGAGCAGCGATGGGAACATGTGTTCCTGAAACTTGATCCATCCCGGAGAACAGGATGTCATCATAGGTAGTTTGATTGTCTCATCCTTATCAACCAGAGCTTTCTTCAGTCGGGTTAACAATTCAGTACCTTCTTCCATGATGGTTAAGTCTGCTGTAAAGTCGGTATCCAGTACAGAGTCAAAGCCAATCGCTTTTAAGGCAGCCACCATTTTACCTGTAACGCGTTGACCAACCGGAATGCCAAGGTCTTCTCCCAGCCCAATTCTCACAGCCGGAGCAGTTTGCACTACCGTATGGATATTCGGATCATTTATCGCATCCCAGACATTGTCGATATAGGTGCGTTCAGTGAGCGCTCCTGTTGGGCAGCGATTCACACATTGCCCACAATTAGTACAAACTACATCGTCAAGTGGTTTGTTGAGGAATGTAGATATTCTTTGTTTATCACCTTTGTTGACCACTGCCAGGGCGCTCACGGCTTGTAGTTCAGAACATGTTCTGACACAACGCTGGCAGCGAATGCACTTGCTGTCGTCTTTCTGGATTGATGGAGAGGAGATGTCAGGAATTTTATCTTCCTCATGCACTAAATCCAGGAAAACGTGGTCGCCAACACGATATTCAGATGCCATCTCTTGCAGCTCACAATTCCCGTTTTTAAAGCACTTGGTGCAATCGGCATTATGCTCAGAAAGCAGCAGCTCGATAACATGCTTTCTGGCTTCTCTGACTTTTGCGCTATTGGTTTGAATTTCCATGCCTTCTGATACCGGAGTAGCACAACTGGCCGACAATGCTTTTGCGCCTTTCTGCTCAACAACGCATACACGGCAATTTCCTGCTACATTCAGGTCTGGGTGGTTACAAAGCGTAGGGATTTTAAAATTCAGTTTCTCTGCGGCTTGCAGAATGGTAGTACCTTCTTCTACGGAAACCGGCTTATTATTTATTTTGAGGTTGACTAAATATTTCTTACTCATGATATTCTTTTTTACGGTTGAAAATTAAGCAATTAGTAGATGATTTCTTCTCTGAAGTTATCCACAATGGTTGTAAACGGATTGGCAACAGATTGTCCCAGGCCGCATTTTGCAGATAGTTTCATATTAGCAGCCAGCTTTTTCATGTCTTCGAGGTAAGCAGGCTTTTTATCGCCTTTTTTTACGGCTTCGATGCCCTTTAGTAATTGCTGGCAGCCTACACGGCATGGAGTGCATTGTCCGCAGGATTCTTCGGTAAAGAATTCGAGGTAATCGTGCAATACATTATACATCGATCGGGTGCTGTTAAAAATCATCATAGAGCCACCTGTAGGGATTCCTTCAAAGCCAATGATAGTATCTTCCAGGTTTTTACGTGGAATGCAATGGCCTGAAGCGCCTCCTACTTGTACAGCTTTGGTATCTCCGTCGCCAAATTCTTCAACGAAAGTCAGCAAAGACATCCCGAGCTCCAGCTCATATATGCCGGCAATAGGGGTGTCTCCTGATACAGAGAACACTTTGGAACCTCTGGAGTCTGCCGTTCCGAGCGACTTGAACTTCTCAGGTCCCAGGTTGCAAATCATGGTGGTGTAAACCAGTGTTTCAACATTGTTGATAACCGTGGGTTTGTTATTATAACCCGAAACGGTAGGGTAGGGTGGCTTGTTTCTTGGCTCTCCGCGTTTGCCCTCCATGCTTTCAAAGAGGGCGCTTTCTTCTCCGCAGATATAGGCGCCACTCCCGGATGTGATTTTAATCACAAAATCAAGCCCGATATCTTTTAAGTGCTTGTTGAATTTGTCAATTTTCTTGTTCAGGGTTTTCAGCAAGAAGTTATATTCTCCGCGTAAATAAATATAGCCTTCCTGAGCTCCTATGGAATATCCGCATATGGCCATGCCGGCAAATACTTTTTCCGGAACCTGGTCTAAAATCTCGCGGTCTTTGAAGGTTCCCGGTTCACCTTCGTCGGCATTGCAAATCACATATTTTGGTGTTGCGCTTTCATTTTTGGTAAATTTCCATTTCAGGCCTGTAGGGAATCCGGCGCCGCCTCGACCTTTGAGGCCTGAGTCGATAATATCCAGAATAATATCATCGGCTTTTCGCTTAATGGTTTTATCCAGGACGTCTATTGGGTCACATTCCTGGCATTCAAATATAATATCTACTTTTTTCAGGTTTTTTGTTTCCATCAGAATAAATTTGTTTCGGTTAAAAATGCATTGAATTACTTGGTTTTACGGGCGTAGTCCTGGACAATTTCCAGCGCCTTTTCTACCGTTACCTCCGGGTAAACATCGTCGTTAATTAACATTACGGGGCCTTTGTGGCACCAGCCAAGGCAATTTGCCGAGAGCAGGGTAAACTTTTTATCAGAAGTAGTTTCGCCTACTTTGATGTTAAGCTGGTCCTCCAATGCATGAATAATTTCATCCTTGCCCTTCATATGGCAAGTAATGGTTTTACATACTCTGATGATATTTTTTCCTCTGGGGATTGTATCAAGAAATGTATAGAAAGATGCTGTACCGTATACATCTGCTGATGATAAATCCAATTCTTCTGCGATTTTCAGCATCGCCTCTTCAGAAAGCATTCTTTCCTGCTGTACTACACCTTGCAAAACCGGCATTAAGCTATTGCGCGTGTTGCCGTGTTTTTTCACAAGATCCTTGATTAATTGATCAGTATGTGACATTCGTCCTCCTTTGTTATTATTGTTGTTGTTATTTTATTAACAGTTGTTGCGCCAAAAGTAATATTTTTATTGTTAATACTGTAACAATAATAAAGTTTTTGATTGTCAAATATTTTATTTCAATTTAGATTAATTATAAAGAGGCATACATTTAAATATAAAAATAGAGCAATAAATATACTTTGCGGAGAAACAATTTATTAAATATAGATTAGCTATAGATGGTTTTTTTAAATTACCGCGCCGTAAAAAACCGAATTGAATCTAAGTATAATGGTAAGTGATATGTTTGTTTATTCATAATGCATGTCTGCTATTTTTGTATTGGATGGGATAGGATTCTGCTTTGAGGACTGAGTTATGGAATAAATCGATCGTTTACTTCTGCGCATTGAGATATAAAATTAGGTTTCAATAACATTTCCGATAATCAGCATGGGATGTCAGTAAATTGATGCTTTTATAGGCCTGTTTCTAAAAAAGAGGAATATCATTTTTGGTCGAGCAGAATTTGGTTAGTTTAAAACCGATATTTCTTAAATTTGCCTGCTTATGGAGTTAACGGGTTTTATCATAGCAATTCTCATTTCATTTTATTTGCTGGCGCAGGTAACGGATGCATATTTTATTCCGGCGCTTGGGCGCATTTCTGATAAATACAAGATATCTTCCGATGTTGCGGGTACTACGTTTATGGCTATGGGTTCCAGCGCCCCGGAACTGTTTATTGCTTTGGTAGCCGTTTTCCGTCCCGGAGGTCACGAAGAGATTGGAATGGGAACCATTGTTGGCTCTGCAGTTTTCAATATTTTGGTAATTATTGGCGCTGCATCTATAGCCCGCAAGACGGTGCTGGCTTGGCAGCCAGTAGTCAGGGATGTTCTCTTTTATTTAGTTAGCATTGCAATACTGGGTATTGTGTTTCATACAACTACCATTACTTTATGGGAATCGATATTATTATTAGGGCTTTATTTGGTCTATATTTTCGCGGTAATGAAATGGAAAAGATGGTTTCCATACAAGGATGATGCAGTGTACGTGGAGAAACCGTTACATACCATACGAAGCAAACGATACCGGTTTTTCAGAAAATTGGCCAAACCATTCGATTATGCAGTAAGCCTCAGCTTTCCCTCACTAAAATTTCACTGGAGCGTGTTTTTCATCTCATTAGTATGGATTAGTTTTTTGTCGTGGGTTTTGGTTGAAAGCGCTATCAAGCTGTCTTATGCCTTGCAGGTTCCTGAAGCCATTATTGCGCTTACGGTGTTAGCTGTGGGTACTTCAGTTCCAGATTTGATATCTTCATATTTAGTAGCTAAGGATGGAAAGGGAGGCATGGCCGTGAGTAATGCAATCGGGTCTAATATATTTGATGTTTTGGTTGGTTTAGGCCTGCCCTGGTTTATAGCGCTGGTATTTCTGAAAAAAGAGGTGGAAGTATTAACCCAGAACCTGTTTACCAGCGTGTTGCTTCTTTTTGGTTCTGTTATCATTGTATTTTTATTGATCGCGCTCAGGAAGTGGGTTATTAAACCCCAAACCGGATTCATTTTGATTGGTATCTACATCGCTTATCTGGTTTGGCAGGTCTGGCCGGGGTAAGAGTTTTTTCAACCTTTCAGGCAACCCTGTAAAAAATCCCTCGTCCCTGTTTGATATGATTAATTTTTTTGTCTGCTTCCAGTACGTCGAGGTATTTGTTTACTTCATTGATGTGCAATCCTAAAACGGAGCACAGGTCTTCAGCCGTGCAGGGGCGTCTTTTGATGGTTTCAAGAATGGCTGTTTCCGTATCTTTTCCGTAAGAAGCAATGGATTTTCGTTGTTTGGGCTTGGCAATGATTTCTACATTCTCCAAGTCCCACTCTTTTTGAATTCGTCTGAGGTGCTGCACGGATGCACTTATGAGATTGTCTTCTGCGCCGGGCCTGTCTAATGTGTTTAGCTGAACCTTGTCGGGTTGAATCTGCATGATGGCTTGCTTCAAAGCGTCCAGTTCCTCTTGATGGTCATTATAGCCCGGCAAAATTAAAACTTCAAGCCAGATTTCCCCAGAAAACATCTTGCGGAAATCTGCCAGACCCTGGATGTGTTGTTCAATGGATAAATCCGTGGAAGGGCGGTTGATTTTCTTAAAGACAGGTTCGGTAGCTGCATCTAGCGAAGGCAATACAACATTAGCTAAAGAAAGCTCCTTGCGGATATGCTCATGATGTAGCAGCGTTCCATTTGTAAGCACGGCTATAGGAATTTCGGGTTTTAGTTGCCGAATGTATTGCAATGTGTCACCAAGCTTGATATTAAGCGTAGGTTCTCCCGAACCCGAAAGCGTTATATAATCCGGATCAGGATGATTTTGGAAGAAATCTTTCAGTTCTGATGTGATTTTTTCATAAGGTATATACTCCATTCTTTGAGATGTGAGCTTGGTGGTCTTGCCAACCTCGCAGTAAACGCAATCAAGAGAACAAACTTTTTTTGGTACAAGGTCAACACCCAGCGACATCCCCAGCCGGCGTGAGGGTATCGGCCCGAAAAGATACTTATACATGATTGTTGGTTTTGAATTTTTGAAAAAACAGCATAATGAATACTACCTTCAGAGTAATACCTGAAGCCAGTAAAACTGAGCCGATACAGTCTGATACAGTAAGTTCCCGCAAAGTCATTCCTGTAAGAAATATCAGAAGTCCTGCCAGTAAAAATACCGCCTCAATCCCAGGTTTGTATGCTTTAGCCTTAAGGGTAGCTATCAAAAAAATTAATTTGCATAGGATACCTGCTACAATCACCACATTTCCATACAATGGATTGTTAACCAGTAATTTTAGGGTAAAGCCTGCTATAATAAAAATTAAGCCCGTTATCAGCGGTATTTTGATATTCATGAGGCAAAATTAATCAATTCTGCGGCTGAAAAGGAAAAGTACGGGAAAACCTTATATTTTTCCCGTGATTTTTTGGGTTTCTTTTATAGAAGTTTCAAAAAAGATTTTGGCTGTTGTTTTCTGCTTATCAGATGAAAGGCCGAATAGGTTACTTACAGGCAATATACTGCCTTTCCAGTCTTCCATAATCCATTTACCCTGCCCCGGGTTTTGCAATTCCGGATAGCTTTCCGGTGGTGTTTGCATCCATTGATTCACATAAAAATAAGGTTCTTCTACCATTTCATCGGCTACAGCCAAACCCAGCCCAATAGTGGCTATGGTTTCGTTTTCCTTGTTTTGCACTGGTATCAAGGTGCCTGTATCGAAGTGATGGGGCCAGATGCTGACCGGGGTGGCATGCGCATACGGTTTTGTGATTTCCTGAAGGATGTCTCTGGCATTGTGCCTGAGAGCTGTAACCTGGTTTGTTACTTCTGGATTGGGAGCATCAAAAGAGGCAGTTTCATAGAGGCCATATTTGGGAATTTGGTAGTGTAATTCCGGTTGTAGCTGGCTTGTATCTATTTCATTGGCCTGTAGCGCTTTCTCAAACCAATCGTAAAGTTCATTCCATGTTCCGCCGCTCATTTCCATAGACTGGACTACATAATCCTTATCATCAAAAATGCAAAGCGACAAATCGGGTAATCTTACAGCAACTCTTTTTGATTTGGGTAACTCGTTGCCAACATAGCTGTTTAGTGCCGTATTCCAGTGCATATTGGTATGGCTGTCATCATCCTTTTCGGGCAGCAGGTGTTTGCCGGCAATTGCGATAAACTGCACGGCCTGGTGATGAAGTCTGTTCTCTTCGTTCAATTGTTGGATGTCTGCTTTTTGTAAAGGTTTCCAATTCATATATTGTGATTTTTTTGCCAGATGGCATTTAAAAAATAGTTTCTGGGATCGGTATATTCTTTAATGATTTTAAAAGCATTTTTTTCTGATAAGGTAGAAATCATCTCCCGGTCATATTTTTGAGAGATTTCGGTTTGAATAAAGTCCCATTGATTGAAATGAAATGTTTTCTCATGCTCAGCAAAAGTAATGGTTTGTTTTCCTGTGGCAATAAGATAGCTTTTGGCGGCTTTTTGCTCTATGTCGTAAACCGGCTGGTGCCGCCACTTTGAAAGATCAAAGTTGGCATCAAGTTCCCGGTTGAGTCTTCTCAGAAGGTTATAATTGAAGTCAGCCGTTATGCCTTCCGGGTCATTATAGGCATCTAAAATAATGTTTGGGTCTTTTACCAGGTCTAGCCCGATGAGCAAAAGGTCATTTGCTTTCAGGTTTCGACTGATCATGGCTAAAAATTCATTCGATGCCTCAGGAGTAAAATTCCCTAAGGTAGAGCCCAGAAAAAGAACTACGTTTTTAGCACCGTTCTGCTGATTCAAAGAGCTTAACCCCGTTTCATAGTCGGTGTGCAGGGGCTGCATATTTATTTGCGGATATTTTCTTTTGAACGTTTTTTCCAGCTTTTTTAAAGCTTCTGAGGAGATGTCTACGGGTATATAAGTAAACCGGATGTCGTTTTTCATGAGCGATTCGGCCAGAATTTGGGTTTTGATGCCGTCGCCTGCGCCCAGTTCTATAAGGTTGATGCTGCCTGAATCGTTGGAAATGTGGTGTATGATGTTTTGGTGGTAGGTTTGGAGGATTTGCTTTTCCGAATCGGTAAGATAGTAGGTTGGCATTCGCATTATTTTCTCAAAAAGCTTACTGCCATGATCATCATAAAAGTATTTGGAAGGAATGTTTGGGATATCACTCTGAAGTCCCTTTTCAATTTCTTCCATCATCTGCATTTTAAAAGAAGTCTCTGTTTCCATAAGTATATGTGCTGTATAAGCTCGTTCGGAAAACACAGGGAACTTTCAAAGCGGTTTTAACTTTTCATCCCAATCATATTAATCAGAACGAGCAGGTGTAATGATTGTTCATATGTCAGGATTGCTGACCGCGGATGCTGTTTTGTATTTGCTAATCATAGCAGTTTTATGATAATGGCCAGATAAAATCCCGGATATAGATTCCGGGATTTATTTTTCCAAAGCTTTAACTGATATTAAATCAATATTTAAACTATCCCTGCTCACAGGGTTATAATGTTTCTGTAAGTTCCAGAAAACGCTTGTATGGAATGGCCGGCATGCTTTTGGCCTCCACAGCGCCGTTTTGCTGGCTGATCAGGCTCACTTTGGCTGCGGTTTCATCATCAGGCGCCTCGTAGATATCCAAAAAATCATAATCTCCCAACAAGGCATAATGATTCAGAAATTTTACCTCCGGACATTTTTCCCTGACCTGTTCCATCCAGTTTCTGCCGATTTGTTTGCGGTTTTTCATTTGCTGAAGCACTTCCGGTGTTAACTTGGTGAATAAAATATACGTCTGCATAATTTTACTGTTTTGATTTTTGTTAAATATACAAAGAAATTTATGAGTGCGCAAGGGTTGAATGTGCCTTGAAGCAGAATGAGTAATTGTTTCTGCTTAATAAACCTGTGCCTGAAGATTAAAAAACTGTCAGTGTTTAAAATATCAGCAGCTTGAATTCTATCAAAATATGCGTTAATTTTGTTGTCTAATAAGATAACATTGTATGCCGACAATAGTAATGATTGATACAATTAAAATCGACATATACATGCGGGAACATCCCCTGCCACATTTTCTTGCAATTTATGCTGAATATGAAGAATTAATTGAAATTGAAACGCTGAAAACTTATGTTGGTAAACTGCCTAAACCACAGCGAAAGAAAGTAATTGGGTGGGCAGCGAATAACAAAGACTATCTTTTGAAATTATTCAAACAATTAAATCCAGGATTATGAGACAGACAGCAAAAATTCCCAGAATAATAAAAATCGAAAAAGTAAGCGGACATAAAATTCAATGCATGTTTAATAATGGTGAGAGTAGGTTGTTGGATTTTAGCAAAATATTTAATTCATGGAATATAACGGAAGATGATCTTGAATTTCCTCTGCTTGATTCGAAGGAATTCAGAAAGGTAACCCTGAGAAATTATACTTTGTCCTGGCCAAACATTAAAGTGAAAATTAAAAATCCAGATGATGAAATTATGACTGTACCATATGAGATTGGCCCGGATGTTTTATTCCGTTTAAGCGATAAAGTTCATAACAAACTGAAAAACAGATATGGTAAAATAATAAGAGAGGCAAGGCTAAAAGCAGGTCTAACACAAGAGCAATTAGCCATAAGAAGTGGAACGACAAGGTTTTATATTTCACGCATTGAAAATGACAAAACGGATATAGAAATGTCAACATTCAGGAAAATTGTAGAAGCCGGCCTTGGCAAAAACCTGAAGCTGGAAATAGAATAAAATACATTGAGTTAAGTGGATGGGTTTATAAGTTTCTATGTTGGTAAGTTTTTAGGTGTAACGCTGATTATTTATTCAATGCAGAAAGGTAATCCATTAAAAAGAGAAATTATAGAGACGAGATTCCTTGCCCATTGTTTCGCTTTTAGGGTATTAAAAATAGCTAAGCCTTTGTAGCGCGAAACATGGGCTACGGAATGACAGTAATGTGCTGATAGATATGGAAAAAGCGCGCGACGACACTGAGAAAATTCAAAATGCGTCGTCGCGCGCTTTTTCTTTGCTAACCCCTTTGATTATCGTCATTCCTCACAAATCACGAAGCGATAGCGGAGTGATGCAGTGAGGAATCTATTATCCGGGAATCAGTAATGGTCATAGCCTTTCTGTCATTGTTGAGCTTTTGTATTATTATGTAAAAAGCTAACAATCTGTGAGTATTGATAAGTAGCTTTATTAAATATTTATTTTATCCGCTTCAGCACATCCAGTGTCAACTCCCAGAACTTTTCCACGGATTTCACTTCTATCGCTTCATCGGGGGAGTGGGCGCCCGTGATTTCCGGTCCGATGGAAATCATATCCATTCCCGGATATTTTTCGCCAATCAGTCCGCATTCCAGTCCGGCGTGGATAG
>CAYXJS010000012.1:0-30718 GCA_964465045.1 uncultured Bacteroidales bacterium
TGTCAATAAACTGAATAACAATAAGTTAAACTGGTTATTATATCAAAAAACAGAAACACAAAGAGTTGATTATTAAATGTTTAACTACTAGGAAACTTGAATTATAAAATTTTAATTAACAAATAATCTATTCTTTTTTTATCTAAATATCCGTATCCTTCTTTTACTTATTGGCAACAAACAACTGCATATGTTCATTGTTATTATCCAAAAGAGTTAGCAAATGAAAACAATACAACAATTACTGAGTAAAATATTTCCGCAGAAAAGTACGATAGAACATGGGAAAACTGCGTTTTCAAACAACCTTGAACGCGCTGAAGGCTATAAAAAAGATTATGAAACCTGGAAAAGCTCCGGCCGTATCAAGGAAATTCTATCCATTTTACGGAAAGAGCTGGAAGACAGCCTCAAAAGCGGAGAACCCACAAACATTCTTGGGGTGCATGAAGGAAAAGGATTTACCGGTATATACATGAAAAATGACGATCTCCTCGAAAGCAGAGAGTATCCGTTTTTACTGGACTATTTCCATGAAAAAATCAAGGAGTTAAATTATCAACCTTATCATTCTATAGAGGATCATAAACCTCAAAACGGATATATCACGAGCAAGCAGATGCATTATTTAAAGCCCAAACTCTCCAGCTTTAAACCTCCATACAATCAAGAGTATGGGAACATCACGCTGGAGCTTGAACTCATGGATGACAAACCGCGTTTTCTGAAAGCTTTTACCACGCATTACAACGGGTTCGATTATGCAAAGCCAAAACCGGCCAATGAGTTATTCCGCATCCTTGTGGCGGCGTAACGCCTGAAAATATGATGAAGTAAGCATTCCGGGATCGTCCAAAAAACAGGCGCTGGCTGGTTTAACAACACAGTCAGGTCAATTTATAAGGTTTAAGGCAAAAATGCCTCTTTGGACGACCCCGGATTTTTTATGCCCTTTTTTTTTGAATTCACTTTAATGATAACTATTTTTGAAGGCCATCAACAAATGCACTCATGACTGATAACAACGATGCCCTCAATGCATTACAGAAATATTTCGGCCACAAAGCTTTCCGTCCGCTACAGTCAGCGATTATAAACTCGGTACTGGAGCGCAAAGACAACCTTGTAGTCATGCCCACAGGTGGCGGTAAGTCTGTTTGTTATCAGATACCTGCCTTAATTTCAGAAGGCCTCACCATCGTTATTTCACCACTTATTTCTTTGATGCAGGACCAGGTAGAGGGATTGAAGCAAAGCGGTGTTCCTGCCGCTTTTTTGAACAGCAGCCTCAATCCTGCACAGCAGGCTAAAGTATCACAGCTTATCAGCGCCGGCAAACTAAAACTCCTCTATGTCTCGCCTGAACGCCTTCTCAATCCGGCAATGCTTGCTTTTTTGAAAAGGATTCCAATAAATTTTTTCGCTGTAGATGAAGCACATTGTGTCTCGATGTGGGGCCACGATTTCAGGCCTGTATACAAAGAGCTGAAGAAACTCAAAACCGAGTTTGATAACGTGCCGGTAATTGCATTAACGGCTACAGCCGATAAAGTGACGCGTAAAGACATTGTAACTCAGCTCAGCCTGGATAGCCCTCAGATATTTATCGATTCTTTTGACCGTCCTAACTTACATCTGAAGGTGTTGCCCGCTCAGAACCGGTTAAAGAAAATCATACAATTCATCAACTATCATCCCCGCCAGCCGGGTATTGTGTATTGCCTCAGCCGCAAAAGCACTGAAAAGGTAGCCGCCCAGCTTAATGCACAAGGGATAAAGGTGGCTGCCTACCATGCCGGCCTAAGCTCTGAAGAGCGTTCCAAAACACAAGAGGACTTTGCCAACGACGACATCACAGTAGTTTGCGCTACCATAGCTTTTGGCATGGGCATTGATAAAAGCAACATTCGGTGGATTATTCATTATAACATGCCGAAGAACCTGGAGGGATATTACCAGGAGATTGGCCGTGCAGGCCGGGACGGCGCTAAAGCGGAGGCACTGATGTTTTACAGCTACAGCGACGTAGCTATTTTGCGCAGTTTTATTGAGGATAACGAAATGAAAACCATCCGACTGGCTAAGCTGGAACGCATGCAGCAATATGCAGAGGCACAAACATGTCGCAGAAAAGTACTGCTCAGCTATTTTAATGAGAGTTATCCTACGAACTGCAACAACTGCGATGTGTGTAACAATCCACCCGCATATACCGACGGGACGGTGATTGCGCAAAAAGCCCTGTCAGCCGTAGCCCGCATGAAGGAGAGCGCCGGTACAGGAATGGTAGTGGACGTGTTGCGAGGATCAGGGAGAACGGATATTTTCCGTAAAGGGTTTAACAAGATAAAAACCTACGGCGCAGGTAAAGATATCTCCTACTTTGACTGGCACCATTACATCATGCAGTTGATACATCAGGGGTTCCTGGAAATAGCCTATGACGACCATCAGAAACTAAAGCTGACTGAATTAAGCAAATCAGTCTTATACCAAGGCGAGCGAGTGGATATTGCCCGTCCTGCCGAAATGAATCTGCCACGCGAACATACCGTTAAAAAAACCAAAGCGCAACGCCTGCGTGATGACTTGTTTGAAGAGCTCCGCGCACTGCGAAAAACCATTGCCGACAAGCAACGTGTACCGGCTTACCAGGTTTTCACCGACCAGACGCTGGAACAAATGGCAGCCGAAAGACCGGATACCGAAACAGAAATGCTTGCCATTGACGGAGTAGGCGAATACAAACTGAAAAAATATGGGAAACCCTTTTTGAATGCCATTTCAAACTTTAAAATCAAGGAAAAAGACAAAGGAAGCACACACCTGGTAACCTGGCAAATGCTGCAGGAAGGGCTAACACCTGAAGAAGCAGCCGCAAAACGGAATCTGAACCCCCTGACCATATACTCTCATATTGCTTCCCTGTATGAAAAAGGAAAGCCGATGAACATCAAAGACTATATCAACAACAACAGTTTGCAGGAAATCATCAGCGCTATAAAAGTAACCGGAGAACAGGATGGTTTAAAACCCATATTTGAATACCTGAACGAAAGATACAGCTATGCACAAATCCGTCTTGCATTAGCCTATTATCATAAAAACCGGGATAAAATGCAGGATGCTGAGGAATAATCTGGCTAATTACCACTGCCTATGATGGTAATGACGCCCCGGTAATTATCATTTCTGTAATAACCGTTGGTTTTTAACACGTAATAGTACGTTCCGTCAGACAATCCGCGGGCTTTCCAGTCGTTCTGATAATTCCGGTCCTGATACACCATTCTGCCATAGCGGTTATACACATACAACTCTACGGAAATGTATTCGTAGCGAATATCGTTGCCACTTTCGGCATTTTGCACATGGAAAACATCATTGTATCCATCGCCATTGGGGGTGAGCACGTTCGGGATTTCCAGATCGGCTTCCTGCAGCGGGACTTCAAGGATAGCAATTGTATCGCAGCCAAACTCATTGACAACCTCCAAAAAGACCGGAATTGAATTGGGCAGCTCTTCCAATTCATTGAGCAGCCCGAAGGTGTATGTTTCTTCGCGTTGAAAAAGGGTATCCTGGTTAGGCGTCTCAAAAACCCACATCCATTCAGTAATTTCGGTGTCTGAGAGGTTCTCAAAACTAAATGTCAGGGTGGGATTTTCAAGGTAAAGGGTATCTGTTGGGGAAGTCGACACTTCTACTTCGGTGGCAGGCAAGGCTTCTATTACAAAAGTGGTATCCAGGGTGCATTCATTGGCATCGGTGATCTGAATCCGGTTTTCACCGGCACATAACTCTGTGGCGATAGAATCCCAGATAGCCCCCTGCTCATTCCACAAAAAATCATAGGGTTTTTCACCCCCCGTAACCGAGGCGATTACCTGTCCATCACAACTTCCGTAACAAATGTCGTTGATTTGTTCAATCTCCACATCCATCGCCGGAAAAACATCCAGTGTAAACGACTCCTCGCAAACCGCATCCCCATCAGCAATAGAAACATTATATGTTTGTTCTTCAGTAGGATACACAATCAGTGTATCATTCTCCACGTTACCTGGCTGCCAGACTACATCATAAATTTCGGGAACAACATGCAACATAAGCTCTTCATTGGGACACACCGTTTCATCCTCATCCGGTTCCAGCATATAGTCAAGAAAAACCACTTCGGTCTCGGCGGTTTGAAAGGATTCGCCATCATATACCGTCACCGAATACACGCCTTCCTGGTCAACTGTAATGGTTTGCGTAGTTTCGCCGGTGCTCCATTCATAGTCCTCGAAACCCTCGCCAGCATCCAGTTCTACCTGCTCCACGTTGCACCCCGGAGTAGTTTCAGGCAATACAAGTTGCTGGGCGGAAAGCCATCCTGCAAAAGAAAAAAGAAATAAAAACAGCGCTGATCGCTTCATGAGTATGAATTTTACGTTGGAGCAAAGATAACGCAGAACCATGTTAATTCTTGCCTGCCTGCCCGAAAATCAATTAAAACTGGCCTGCCTCAAGTAACTCAATCGTGCAGTTTTCTACCACTTTCACATTTCGCTGCTCGCAAAGCTCTTTGAATTCAGGATTCTCTGTACCCGGGTTAAAAATGACCCGTTCAGGACTGTAAAGGAATATTTTCTCGTAATAATCCTTTTGGTTCTTTTGGTTGAGATAGACCGTTATGGTATGGTACTTCTGTACGGGAGGTAATTTGGAATTTACAACAACTCCGTTGATTTCTCCTTCTTCCCGTCCAACCGGATAAACGGGGAACTGATTTTTGCTGAGGGCCTTCACGGCCAGGTGCGAATAGCGAAAAGGCTTCATGCTAGCCCCCAGCAAAAGCACATTTTTATCGTTTTCCATTTTACTTTATTTGTGATGATAATATGTTATTCAAATTGTCAAATCGCGTTCTGTAATCTTCCATTGAACGGTTGATAACCTCGTGCGCCTCATCGAGGCTGAATGTATGCGTGATTTCCACATCGCGCTCCTGGCCCGGCAAGTCCTTATACGTCAGGAAATAGTGCTTGAGCCGCTCTACTACAAGCATAGGCAACTCCGTAAGGTCTTTATACTCGCCATACACCGCATCGTTTTTAAGGATGGCGATGATTTTATCGTCAGACTCGTTGCCGTCAATCATACGAAAACCACCGATAGGAATGGCTTCTACGAGAATATCGCCGTGTACGATTTCCTTTTCCGTAAGCACACAAATATCCACCGGATCGCCGTCGCCTACAATATCCTCACGGCCTACCTTCTGGTTGCAATACTCGGCTACCTTTTCGCCGCTGAAAGTTTGCGGAATAAACCCATACAAAGCCGGCACAACATTAGAATATTTCTGCGGGCGATCTATTTTTAAGTATCCGCTGGTTTTATCCACCTCATACTTCACCGTATCCGTAGAAACCATTTCAATAAAAGTAGTAACCTCTCCGGGAGCGTTGTCACCTATTTCCACGCCATGCCAGGGATGCGATTTATAGCGAAGCCCCATCAGCCGGCCAATAGGATCCATCAAGGAATTTCTGCTCATGCTCTATTTGTTTATTTCATGCAAAAGTAGTAAGAAAATTAGAATTTTCAGGACTAATAACCTGATAGATTGCCCGGGTAAGATACACAAAGCAATATCAAACCCTAAACCTGTCGGCTTTTTGTTATTCACCTGAGAAATTAAAGGCTGGATTTTTTTACTTTTACGGTATATCTATGCTTTTGAGTTAACTCTATTTAAAAACAAAACCATTTGAAGGTGAATATATTACGAGTTACTATTCATAGTATAAAACAAAAAAGTTTCTATATATTAGAACAATTTAGTAATTTTGTTTGTAGTTATTTTTGATATGATATATGAGACAAAAATTTGAAGTCCTTTTGCTTGGTGATGTCTGGGATCTATTGGACACATTGGATGAAAAAATAAAGAATAAGATATTGTATAATATTGATAAATCCAAGTTTGTAAATGACCCGGAACTTTTTAAAAAAATGGATGATCAGATTTGGGAGTTTCGCACAAAGTATCGGAAAATGCATTACAGATTGCTTGCATTTTGGGATAAAACAGATAATGTTGACACGTTAGTGGTAGCAACCCACGGAATAATAAAAAAGACAGGAAAAGTTCCCAAAAATGAGATTGAGAGAGCCAAAACAATAATGCAATGGTATATTAATGAGAAGAATAAAAAATGATTAGATATGGCTAATAAAGAAAAAATACGGATTTATACATTAGATCAAGCTAAAGATAAGCATATTGGGAAATTAGGAACAGAACAAAGAGATAAATATGAATATGAGCTTAAGCTTGATGTCTTGGGAGAGTTGATAAGACAGACCAGAAAAGAACGTCATTTAACTCAGGAGGAGTTAGGGAAGTTAATAGGTGTCCAAAAATCACAGATTTCACGCATTGAGCGTAATACAAAAAATGTAACATTGGCTACCATATTGAGAGTGTTTAACGCATTGAAAGCTAATATTAATTTTAATGTCGAACTACAAGATAACAAAATAAAGACTGCCTGAATAACTACGTTTGCCAACAAGCAAATATAGATAGACCTAAAAGCAAACTAATTTGCACATTTTATTGAGCAAACAGAGGCTATTTACTGACATAATTTTGTTATTACTTTTATCCTCAATGCTTTATGAAACTATAGAACTTAAACTTTTTAATGCGTATTTATGAAAAACATTGTATTGTTAGACGGCGGCGTAGGCCAGGAAATATATAAACGAGCAGGAAAGCCACCTCATCCGATGTGGGCTTCTCATGTGATGATGAACCAGCCGGACATCGTTAAGGAGGTTCACCAGGACTTTATCCGGGCTGGCGCTAAAGTCATCACGGTTAACAGCTACACCTCCACTCCTACCCGCTTGCAGCGTGATGGCAAGCCTGAGTGGTTCGAAAAGCTGCAAAATCAAGCTTTAACGATAGCCGCTGATGCAATAAACGAACTGGGTGCAGAGGCTGATGACGTGCAGATGGCCAGTTGCCTGCCTCCCCTGGTGGCAAGCTATACCTCCAACGATCGTTCTTTTGCTGACATCAGGCATGAATATGAACAAATCGTAGCGTTGCAAGCGCCTGTGGTCGACCTGTTCCTGATCGAAACCATCTCCAATATCAAAGAAGCACAGGCTGCGATAGAAGCAGCGCTGGAAACCGAAAAAGCCGTTTTCATGAGTTTCACCTTAGCGGATACCGACCCAAACCAATTGCGATCAGGAGAAACCATTAAGAAAATGTTGAGTTCTGTAAACCATTATTCCCTGGATGCACTCCTGTTCAATTGCTCTTTCCCGGAAACAATCAGCAGCGGACTAAAAGCCATAGGACATTTGGATAAGCCCTTTGGAGGTTACGCCAACGGCTTTACCTCTATAGAGCCGCTCAAACCCGGCAAAACAGTCGATATCCTCTCAGCCCGGCATGACATGTATGAGCAGAAGTACGCACAACACGCCATGGATTGGGTTCAAGCCGGAGCCACTATCATTGGAGGATGCTGCGAGGTAGGTCCTTCGCACATTGACTATCTCAGGAATGAATTACAGCAAAAGGGCTACAATATTGTGCCATTTACACAAAAAAGACAGTTAGACAGAGCTTACAGTTATCTTTGATGCTTGATCCCATGAAATGGTAACTTTGAGAATGTATTGTTGCTTAGCGGCTGGCGAAGTTCCTTATGTTTTTTAACTTTTATCCAGTCAGGAAGTTTTGTTTTGAATTCTATTTATCAACCAGACCCTTATTTGTTCAAATTTCCATTTTCCTTTGGAAACAGCGATTACCATTTCATATTTATCTTCCTGTGTAGCTTTTATGTCAAGGCCTGATTTTAACAACAAGAGTCTGGCAAGTACATATCCTGTTCTCTTATTTCCGTCAATAAACGGATGATTTGTCACAATGCTCTCAAGTATTGCTGCCGCTTTATCAACAGGTTCAGGATATAACTCTTGTTGGTCAAATGTTGCAAAAGCCCTATTAATTGCTGAACTCAGCATATTTTCATCCCTTACACCATGACTACCGCCAAATTGGTCAATCAGGAGGTTGTGTATTTTCAGGACGTCTTCTGTGCTAATCATTGCGCAAGCTTCTCAAGCAATTCTCTGTCTTCATGAATTATCTTACGTAGATGGCTTGTTAGTTCCGCCTGGTCTTTGTTCTGCTTTTGTGCTTCTTTTAAATAGTCAAGAAGGTCTGGCAATACATTCTCTGGAACTGTATCCAGAAGTTTGTGAATTTCTGTTTTTATTTGATTAGTTGTCATAGTAGTAAATTTTTTCTAAGATACATCAAAACCCGCAATATCTGGCAGAGCGAAGGCCTTAAATAAGCTACAAAGTTCATGCCTCTGCAATAATCCGCCTATTTCTTTATCAGAAAGCTTATTTTCCATTCTAATAGTACCGGTAAGCATACCTCTATATTTCAACAGTTCAAAGACCTTGTGCATTGTCTTTTGTAAAAATAAGCATTTTTTGAAAAATCAACTTATAGGATTGTTCGTGTGTTATGTTTTTCTGATAAGGATACAAATTAGTGCTTGTTTATAAAGTCTTTACTTTGTCAAAATTCTCCCGGCCACGTTAATCACCGAAAGCTCTCGGGAATAAAGAGCAACAGCTTCACAATCTATTGGCTGAATGGTTTATTCTATTTTTTTGATGACCAGCTTAACCCGACACCAAACGAAAGAATGCTCGGAGGAGTATCCTCATCACCAAAAAACTCATATTCAAAATCATCTTCGATGTTCAGAATGGCTGCGATACCCATCTGAAGGAAAATGCCAAATCGTCCGCCTGGTTTAAATGAACCTCTGCCACCAATCTCCACTCCGGCTGTACTGATTTTTCCAAAACCATGATCTAATTGATTTTTCGATTGGAAAATACGAATCATCACGAACATTTTTGCGCTCATTTGTTTTAATAAGCGTATTCAGAAAAGGCATTCACCAACGGAAGTCAGGATACGAACAATCAATTTTATTGTAAATGAAGCAACTTATGTTTATCGGCTTTTTAGTGCTGTTTCTGGGCATCCTGGTGGGCGCCAACGTTTACCTGTCGCAGCGAATTGCATGGTATTTCGGAGTAAACAGGACCTGGATTCTGAACATCGTTTTTGGCGTAATGACGCTCTACATGTTTTTCGGACTTATTCCCTTTGCTAACGCCACAAACACTGTAGGGTTGGTCATATACAGCGGTGCGGCTGTAACAATGGGCGTACTGCTTTATCTGTTGCTGTCGGTAGCTCTTGTTGATCTCATGCGACTTTTCACCGCTTTTACTCCTCAAACCTACGGAATCTTTGCGCTTTCGCTCACATTACTGGTAACAGCTTATGGGGCATGGAACGCCAGTCAGCTAAAAGTGACTTCGCTGGAAATTCGGGTGAAAGACCTGCAAAAAACTACGAAGGTTATGCACTGGAGCGATATCCACCTGGGCCACTTTCGTGGGAAAACTCACCTGGACAAAATCGTAGATGCCACCAATCAACAGGATATTGAAGCCGTATTCCTGACCGGAGACCTTTTCGATGGCCGCATCCAACTGCATGAAGAAACGCTGGAACCTTTAAAAAGACTGGATGTGCCGGTGTATTTCGTCGAAGGAAATCATGATGGCTACACCGGAGCGGATACCATTAAGCAAATGCTCAGAAAATCAGGAGTAATTGTCCTGGAAAATGAGGTTGCTCACTTTAAGGAGCTGCAAATTGTTGGCCTCAATCATTTGCTGGCCGATGAAGGAAAGGTAAACATGCACGCCACAGGGAAAGGCCCTACCATCAAAAGTGTGATGGAAACCATCCGGCTTGACGACAACAAACCTTCCGTGCTGCTTCATCACAGTCCTGATGGCATTCAGTATGCTGAAAAACGGGGAATTGATTTGTACTTGTCTGGCCACACCCACGCCGGACAAATATTTCCCATCATATTGGTTGCCGGATTGATCTTTGATTACAACAAAGGTCTTCACCACTTTAAAAATACCCGCATATTTGTATCGCAGGGCGCCGGAACTTTCGGGCCGCCGATGCGTGTCGGAACCAAAAGTGAGATAACGTTAGTAACATTAAAACCTCACACAAAATAGGCGTTTATGAATTTACCGGTGAAGCATTTTTATGCTTAATCCTTTTTGGGATGACCACCCCTCTTTATCCGTGAGGCTGATAAAAAAGTGATAATCTCCCTCATCGTATAACCCGCTGTCATTCCCGGAAGGAATTGGTACAGAAAGATCGGTTTCGTATTCTTTCAAACCTTCGGGAATACTGTAATCTTCAATAAATGTAAACGGGTTTACAGGTTCCTTAACCGGATCCAAATCACATTCGGTAACTTCTGTGCTGTGAGAATGATGATCAAAGTTATTGTGGATGCCGATGTTGAAAGAACCTAATTCAACATTATCAGAAAATTTCAATTTCAAGTCGAATGTTTCACCGAAATAAAGCGTATCACAATTCTCCGGAAAAGCCCCTGCGAAGTCATTATGTACTGATGGTTTTTGAGTATCAATATCTTCCTCTTCATCACACGATATGACGAAAAGCAAGGACAAAAGAAGTAAAAAAGCAAATTTTGATATTTTCATAGTAAATCAACTTAATGCAACCCAACAAGTTTTTAAACTTGCCGGGTTGCGTTAATAAATTATTCTTCGATCAGTACCTCAGCCTCTGCGCTGCTTTGATAGCCCTCCATATCCGTAACAACAAAATCAAAATGATATTCGCCGGGATGAGCGGCATCATCAATTTCTACATGCTCATGAAAAGTGGTATTCTTTAATCCTGAAAATTTGGTGTAGGTCGTATCCAATTCCCAGCCTTTATGGTCGCCTTCATGCTCCCCTTCGGGATGCAGCCTGATATTGACTTTGTCTATTTTCCCCTCGGCTACAATTTCTGCTTCTATGTGCAATTCACCACCAACTTGCGCAGTATGATCGTTTCCATGGCTATCTCCATGACCGAGTTCAAGTATATTTATATCGGGTTTGGGTGTTGTATCATCTTGTTCACAAGAAGTGAAAAAAATTCCCGTAATAAATGCGATTGCGATTATAAAAATTCGTGTGTTCATAATTTCAAAGTTTTAATTGCCTGCCTTCAGGGCAGACTGATTTATACATAAATTATTCTTGTTTGTTTTTTCCCGAAAAGGGCATAGAAATATTTACGATAAAATTCCTGCCCGGCTCCGGGACGTTTATCAACCTGTAATAGCTGGTGTGATTAAAATATTTGTTGTTCAGCACATTTTGAACCTGTACTGATACGCTGATTTTTTGGTTGCTTAGTTTAATATCACCTCCTATACCTGCATTAATCAACTGATAGCCTTCCGTCGGTTCTTCCGGTGGAACAATATCATTCTGCGCTGCCGTAACGCGGTAATCTAAAGAAAGATATGCATTATCGGCTATACCTGTTTTCCGCTTTTGATATTTGATATTGAAAACAGCAGAAGGAGGTGGCGAATAAGGCAGCGTAAATCCTTTTTTCTCACCTGAAAGCTGTTCGGAATATACATACTCCCCGATAAGGCCCAGTTTAAAATGCCGCGAGAGTTCATAATGAGCATGCAGCTCAGCGCCATACCTGAAAACTTCGCTTTGGGTGTAATTGAAAACCTGGTTTCCGTTACCATAGAGCCTGTCGTGCTCTGCCGTTGGATTCAGATAAATATAGTTCGAAAAATAATTCACAAACGGCGCTGCTCCAATGGCAAAGCGCTTTGACTTATATTCTGTACCTGCATCAAACTGCCAGGATATTTCAGGAGACAAGTCCGGATTACCCACTTCATACCTGAAATGATGATAATTAACTCCATTGGCAGCCAACTCTTTCGCAATTGGCATCCGGAAGCTTTTACCCATATTGGCTTTTAACGACCAGTTTTCAGCATTGTAATTATAACCTGCAGACCACGAAAAATTCGTAAACTTCTGGCTTATTGCTTCTGCTCTCTGCAGGTATCTGAATACTGAATCCGCGTTACCCTCAGCAGGCGAAGGAAACCAATCGCGATGCTCATCCGTTTTCAGATTGCCGAAATCATAGCGTATCCCGAGTTGTACCTGGCTGCGCCCGGTTAACTCATGCCTGGCAAAAGCAAAAGCGCCCAGGTTCAGTTGATAAAAAACCGGAATAATAAAACCCCGCCCGCCGATTCGGTTATCCTGATAATCACCCGACAAACCGGCCCTTAAGTGCGTAATTTCAGTTATCGGGTAAGACAGGCTTAGCTTTCCGGAATAAACGTATTTCTCAAACTCCCTTTCGAGGTCTGGATTGAAATTGAGCGTATCCGGGAAAACGGCAGGCATATAGCCATGGTCAACATATTCGCTCCACTCCTGCCTGAAGTTACGCTGGAACCCTAAATTCAACATCAGCTTGAGCTTTTCCCACTTGTAGTGGCTTTTATTAATCAGCTTAAAATGCTCAACCTTTTGATAGGGATACTGAATATCGCGGTTTGAGTTATCATGCAAATCCGTATCCACATTCCGGGGCTCTAATCCGTGCGCATTGGCAAAAAAGCCGCTTTTGCCGCTGACGTTACTGGCATAAAACCTACTCTGAAACCTCTCACCGATAATCCCAAACGACAAATGCATGTTTTTTTCCTGCCCTGCTGTATTACGAAGGTCATTATCATGCAATGCAGCGCGGTATGAATAAATATCCACGCTATCTACAGGTACTTTATAGTCGCCATAATCGAGCAGGGTAAAACGGGCTTCTGCAAAAAAACGGTCTTTCCGGCCATGAAGCGAAACGCTTGTCCCGAGAAAATCATTATTGGATTTTCCCAACAGGTCAATACTTCCGCCCCACGAATTCTTTGGGGGTACGTTCCGGTTTTTCATATCGATAACCCCGCCAATGGCATCCGAGCCATATATCAATGAGGCAGGGCCTTTGATCACTTCAATATTTTCAACCGAATACTGGTCTATTTCCAGACCATGATCTGCACCCCACTGCTGGGCTTCATGCTTAATCCCGTTTTCAGCTACTACAACGCGGTTAAAACCAAGTCCGCGAATCACCGGTTTTGCCTGGCCCGAGCCGATATCTATAGCTGATACACCCGGTAGACGTTCTATGGATTTCACAAGACTGCCCCCAAGGTTTTGTTTCAGGTAATCTTCATTCACAATCTCAATACTGAGCGACTCTTCCTTTTTTCGCCGCTCCACATAGTTATCAGTCACCACTACTTCCTGCAAACTCATATTGGCTTCTGAAAGCTGCGCATGATAGTGTATATCCTTGCTAATACGAATCGTGTCTGTAAGTGAACCGTACCCAATAAAAGAAACCTCAATGGTATAGTTTCCCTTTGGCAAACCCTCTATAACAAAGCGGCCCTCATCATTAGTAACCGCGCCTTTTTTTGCCGGATACAGAAACACAGTTGCGCCGGGTAATGCCTGATGGTTCTCGTCCACTACGTTCCCACTAAGCTCATATTGGCTTTGGCCGGACAACAATCCATAAAAAAGATTCATGCAAATAAACAGCACAAAAAACTTGCTCATAATTTAATAGTTGAGATGATACTGCTTGTGAATTTGAAAGTGCACGCAATCATTTCAAACACCAGGCGCTAACAGGTCTGTTGACGCTTTCAGGTCTATTTAGAATGTTGATTGACAACCCTTCGGCTTTTTGGACAGCCTCCGAAAGAATCAACCCTATTCACTGGAGTTTAGTCTTTGAAAAATTCCAGATCAAATGATTGCATTATATTAAACAATGGAAGCAGGGGGTGCACGAGGAGATTTAGCCGAATAAAACGGAAAAAATCGGGGTTGTATTTCAAGTCTCTCTGAAAGTTGCTGAATTACAGGTTCTATTGACCTGTAAACATTTGCTTTGGGAACTTCATTTACTGAAATCCTGTATTCACATAAGGCGCACAGCTCATCATGCTGTGGCTCTATGGAAGGGCCGCTTTGTGCTGTTTTCTCCGGCGCAAAGCTGTGACATACATTATGAGGCTTACCATATCCATGAGCATGATGCCACACGATATGAATTGCCTGGAAAACGATGGGAAAAATAAATATCCCCACCAAAGGTATCGCTATGTGTTTTTTCAGCCTTATCAATTTCTAGTTTTGATGATTACAAGTTGCACACGTTCCTTTAATTAAAACCTCTGTTTCTTCATGAGAATAACCATCCGGCAATTGATAATTCAATACAGGCACCGCGTCAAGACATTCCACAGTATGGCACTCATTGCAGTAAAAATGTGCATGTTCCCTTTTACGGGTTACGGCATTATTCAGCGCATATTTTACCAACTGATTATCCACCACAATTTTGTGGAGGATTTGATGCTCCTCAAGTATCTTAAAAGACCGGTAAAAAGTAGTCCTGTCATAATGCCCGGCCATTTGCTCCCTGATTTCATTTTCCGAGAGCGCCTCGCCGGCCACCATAACCACATCCAGAATCCCTTCGCGGCAACTGGTCCGCTTAAGGTTATGATCATACAAAATATCAATTGCCTTCATAATTGCAAAGCTATTTCAAATGCAACAATGCTGCAAATATAAAAAAATCCGGCGACCATTCCTTAGTATTTGCAGTTTTTATACCTTTGAAAAAATTAATTCTGCCTTAGCAGAGAAGTCTTATAAAAACAAACCTAATCTATGAAACATCTTATCCACTTCACTCTATTGACAATAGCAGCCTTCACATTTTTTGGCTGTGGCAGCGCCAAAGAACTAACAAAAGCCATTAGCAGCCCGGAGGGCGTAGATAAAATCAAAATAAAATACGCGAAAATCGATGAAATTCCTGCTGATATTGAAAAGCTTAAAGACTTAAAAACGCTGTACCTCTTCAAAAACGACCTAAAAGCCATTCCGGAGGAAATCGGGCAACTTACTAATCTTGAAAAACTAATCATAAGCAGCAACAGCCTTGAGAGCATTCCGGCTTCCATAGGAAATCTTACGAAGCTCAAAGAGATATCGTTAAAACACAACAACATCAAAAACATCCCCAAAGAAATCGGCAAACTAAAAAACCTTGAAAAGCTCGACTTATCGCACAACCAACTCACATCCGTGCCAGAAGAAATCGGAGCGCTAAAAAATCTGAGGTTTCTATACCTTAATGATAATGTATTGACAAGCATACCCGAAGAAATCGGACAGCTTGAAAACCTGAACTACTTTGTTATCGGAAAAAACAGCCTTTCCAGCATACCATCTTCCATTGGCCGTCTTGAGAGCCTTATTGAATTGAACATTGCATACAGCGGCCCGATGATCAGACTTCCCGAAAGCATTGAAAACTGCAACAACCTCGAGTATCTGTATATCGATGATTCCATCATCCTCCCCTACTCTATTGACAATGTAAACCCGCGTCTGCGAATCCTCCTTAAAGAACCGGGAAGAATTAATTAAAGAATTCAGTTCAAAGAGTTACTCTGTTACTATGTTTATAGGTTGTTGAGCCAAAATTCAACTATTAAATTATAAAAATATTGCTTTCATAAAATCACCCTGATAAAGTGATGCTATAGCAAACAATAAAATGATAGATACTTCTTTATCCTCAGCAAAAATATAAAGCTAAGAAGAAAAATACTTCGCAAAAAAATTATGGACTACACGATAACGTCATATGTTTATCCTGAGTGCATTGTCTAAATCGCCGGAGGCGATGAACAGCATTAACCCTGTATGAAATGCAGGGTAGTAGGCTGTGATATCGCTCATACAATCCTGAAAGGATTGAACTTGATTGTGTAACATAAATTCGCTAATTTTAAATCAAAAAATGGCATACACACAACTCTTTACACACCTGATTTTCGGTACGTATAAACGGCAATACACATTAACAGGAGCTAACTATGGGCGGCTTGTCAGGTATTTCAATAAGACACTGACAAATAAAAAGTGCATTCCCTATGAAATCAATGGAACTAAAAATCATTTACATTTTCTGATTTCAATGCATCCTACTGTATGTATTGCTACCCTGACAAAAGACCTCAAGCTTGCCGGGACAAGCTTCATAAAACAAGAAAGTTTATTTCCTCATTTTAATGGATGGCAAGCAAAATATGGAGCTTTTAATATTTCTTACGACAGGGTTGAGGCCGTAAAGAACTACATCAAAAATCAGAAAGAACATCATCAAAATCAAAGTTTTGAAGACGAGTTTTTAGAGCTATTGGAAAAATCCGGGATAAAATATGATCCGAAGTATCTGTTCATTGATTAGTTCAACCCTTCTCAGGGTTGTTGGGAGGCAGCAGCTATTATTTCCACGGGTTTCGCCCGTGGTTTATGCCCTTTATCCACTTCGTGGATTTTTTCAATCTTTCCTGATTTCGTTATTCAATTCTCAGAAGTAGCATTTTTCAGCAGCTTCAGGATACATTATTGTATCGATGGAGGCAATGAACAACATTAAAATGAAGGGCGAGTCACAATTGAATTCATCCCTAAATTCTTTTTTATTCCCCAGCAAAAATAATTGCGATAAACAGAAAGTAACAGAAAAATTACAGGTATTTAAACGTCCATTTGTGCAGCAAAAGTTATCCTGACAAAAGATTTAATACCTTGAGAAAAAACCAGAAAAACTAAAGGCTACGAGAAAGAATTACATGCTAGACAAGCTTAATGAATCAGAAACTTTTTCCAAATAATTCAATATCCGATTTATTTTAATCTTGCTATAAATCAGAGCAAAGCAATACTATTCCTAACAATTCAAAAAACAACAAAGTGTCATTATGTCGTCCTATTTTTGCTGTTACTGTCATTTTGTCTTATTACTCTTCCTGATTCTCATCTGGCAGAACATTTGCAATTAGGAAAGCAAAAAAGGAGATAACAAATATGAACCTGAATAATTTCACAATAAAAGCACAGGAATCCATTCAAAGGGCTCAGCAAATTGCCTCAGAAAGAGAGCATCAGGCTATAGAAAATGCCCACTTGCTGAAAGGTATTCTGGAGGTGGACGAAAGCGTGGCGCCGTTCCTGTTAAAGAAAGCAGGCACAGGAATTGAGCCGCTGAAAAAGGCCACCGATAAAATCATTGAAGGATTACCTAAAGTCAGCGGTGCAGAACAATATCTATCGCGGGATGCAAATAAGAGCCTGCAGAAAGCACAGTCGTACCTGAAAACGTTTGGTGACGACTTTGTTTCTGTAGAGCACCTGCTGCTGGGAATGCTCACTGCCGGCGATGACACGGCTGCATTGCTTAAAGACAGCGGTTTAACAGAAAAAACACTGAAGCAAGCTATTTCCGACTTACGGCAAGGGTCTACGGTGAACAGCCAGACGGCTGAAGACACATTTAATGCCTTAAACAAATATG
Source organism: uncultured Bacteroidales bacterium (assembly GCA_964465045.1). Classification (GTDB taxonomy): domain Bacteria; phylum Bacteroidota; class Bacteroidia; order Bacteroidales; family JAIPAH01; genus JAIPAH01. Next base: position 17,444 of record CAYXJS010000012.1, read on the forward strand.
CACGCAACCTGAACCAGGAGGCCTATTCCGGAAAACTCGACCCGGTAATCGGTCGCGAGGAGGAAATCCGGCGTGTATTGCAGATTCTTTCACGCCGCACCAAAAACAACCCCGTACTCATCGGCGAACCGGGTGTTGGGAAAACCGCTATCGCAGAAGGCATTGCCCATCGTATTGTTGACGGCGATGTTCCGGAAAACCTGAAAACACGTCAGATATTCTCACTGGATATGGGTGCACTGATTGCCGGAGCCAAATATAAAGGCGAGTTTGAAGAACGTCTGAAAAGTGTGGTTAAAGAAGTGACCAATTCTGAAGGCGAAGTCATCATGTTTATTGACGAGATACACACCCTTGTGGGAGCCGGCGGCGGAGAAGGCGCCATGGATGCCGCAAACATCCTAAAACCCGCTCTGGCGCGGGGCGACCTGAGAGCCATAGGAGCCACCACGCTGAAAGAGTATCAAAAGCACTTTGAGCAGGATAAAGCCCTGGAGCGACGTTTCCAGACTGTAATAATCGACGAGCCGGATAACATGGATGCCATTTCTATCCTGCGGGGCTTGAGAGAACGCTATGAAACACACCACCAGGTACGTATCAAGGACGAAGCCATCATTTCGGCAGTAGAACTCTCTGACCGCTATATCTCAGACCGGTTCCTGCCTGACAAAGCAATTGACCTGATCGATGAAGCAGCTTCAAAAATGAGACTGGAAATCAATTCCGTACCGGAACAAATCGATAATCTCGACCGGCGTATCAAGCAGCTCGAAATTGAAAAAGAGGCTATAAAGCGTGAAAATGACAAAGAAAAACTCAAAAAGCTCAACAAAGAGCTGGCCGAACTAAACGAAGAGCGGAATCATTACATGGCAAAATGGAAAGAAGAGAAAGCCATAGTAGATAACATTCAGTCATACAAAAAGCAGCTGGAAGGCCTAAAAACAGAAGCCGACCGGGCAGAGCGCGACGGCAATTATGAAAAGGTGGCTAAAATCCGTTACGGCAGCATCAAGGAAACTGAATCTAAACTGGAAGAAGCTAAAAGCAAACTGGCCGAGCTGCAAACCGACCAGCGCATGATCAACGAGGAAGTTGGCTCAGAAGAAGTGGCTGAAATCGTTTCGCGTTGGACCGGCATCCCGCTGAGCAAGATGCTTCAAAGCGAGCGTGAAAAACTTCTGAAACTGGAAGATGAACTGCATAAACGGGTTGTTGGCCAGGAGCAGGCCATCGGAGCCGTTTCCGATGCCATCCGCCGCAGTCGTGCAGGTCTTCAGGATGCGCAGCGTCCTATCGGCTCATTCATATTCCTCGGCTCCACTGGAGTAGGGAAAACAGAATTAGCAAAAGCCCTGGCAGAGTTCCTCTTTGATGATGAAAACGCCATGGTGCGTATTGATATGTCGGAATACCAGGAGCGCCACTCTGTTTCAAGACTGGTAGGAGCGCCTCCGGGATATGTGGGATATGACGAAAGCGGCCAGCTTACTGAGAAAGTCCGCCGGAAACCATATTCTGTGGTGCTGCTTGACGAAATTGAAAAAGCACACCCCGATGTTTTCAATATTCTGTTGCAGGTGCTGGATGATGGCCATCTGACGGATAACAAAGGACGATTTGTTAACTTTAAAAACACAATAGTCATTATGACGTCCAACATCGGATCGCACCTGATACAGCAAAATCTAAGCGAAATCAATGAGAAAAACAGCGAAGAAATCCTGGAAAAAACGCGTAAGCAAGTACTGGATCAACTCAGGCAGGCGATGCGTCCTGAATTCCTGAACCGGGTGGATGAAACGATTGTATTCCAGCCGCTTTCAGAGCAGGAAATCAAAGAAATTGTAAAACTGCAGTTTGATATAGTTGAGAATATGCTTAAAGAAAACAACATTTCGGTTGAGATTACTGAGTCTGCCGCAGCACTATTAGCAAAGCAGGGTTACGATCCGCAATACGGAGCAAGACCGATTAAGCGCGTAATCCAAAAGCAAGTGCTCAACGAGCTTTCGAAGATGATTCTGGCTAACGAAATCAATCGCGATAAGCCCATCATAATTGACGTTGATAACAACAAGTTTGTTTTCAAACACGATTAATAAAAACACCATTTAGTAAGCATTTTTTCTGAAAAGCAGGCACCTAAAAATGCCCTGCCGGCATAGTCCGGTGGGGCATTTATGTTTTACATATCGTTAACAATCATGAACAAAAGCAAACGGGGGTTGTTGATGCAATGAAATTGGTATATCTCAGTAAATTATTAAATCATGAAAAGCAAAGATAAATTAACCATTCGTTCGGTAAACAAAGAAACCTTAACAAAATGGTATCGTCTGCTCACTTTAGGAAGGCAGATTGATGATAAAGCGCCTAACTACCTGAAACAAGCCTTAGGCTGGTCATACCACGCGCCTTATGCAGGTCATGACGGCATTCAATTGGCCATAGGCCAAGTGTTTGATAAAGAGCACGATCATCTATTCCCTTATTATCGTGATATGTTGACGGCTATTTCTGCTGGACTGTCTGTAGAAGAAACCCTGCTAAACGGCCTGTCCAAAAAAGATGATGTTGCAAGTGGCGGGCGACACATGTCTAATCACTTCGCCAAACCGGAATGGAACATCCACAATGTATCCTCTGCTACCGGAAACCATGTATTGCATGCTGTAGGCGTTGCCCGTGCCATTAAATATTATGGAGGAAAGGGCGTTGCTATCAGTTCGCAGGGCGAATCGTCCACCTCTGAAGGGTATGTGTACGAAGCAATTAATGGCGCTTCACGCGAAAAGCTGCCGGTTTTATTCGTTTTCCAGGATAACGGATACGGTATATCCGTGCCTAAATCAGACCAAACGGCAACACCTTACGCGGCAGACAACTTCCAGGGATTCCGCAACCTGAAAATATTTTACTGCAACGGCAGGGATGTGTTCAGCTCTATGAATACCATGCAGCAAGCCAAGAAGTGGATTCTTGAAAACCAAAAGCCTGCTATCGTACATGCCAATTGTGTTCGCATCCACAGCCACTCCAATTCTGACCGCCACGAGCTTTATCGTGATGACACTGAACGTGACAGGGCCATGATGTTAGACCCGGTAGCCACATTCCGCCAGAGACTGAAATATGCCGAAATCTTCACCAATGAAGAGCTGGATGCTATTGATAAAGAAGCTAAAAAAGAAATTTCAAAAGCGCACAAAAAAGTAATCAAAGCCGAAGATCCTGATCCGAAGAGCATTTTTGACTTTATTTTACCTGATCCATATAAAGCTGAAAAGTATCCCGAAGGAAAACATGAAAATCAGGGCGAAAAGAAAAAGTTTATTACAGCTTTAAATGAAACGCTCAAAGCGGAATTCCGCAACAACAAAGACACATTCCTTTGGGGGCAGGATGTAGCTTACAAAGAAAAAGGCGGCATTTTTAACGTTACTAAAGGCATGCAGCAGGAGTTCGGAAAAGCACGGATTTTTAATGCGCCTATTGCTGAGGATTTTATTGTAGGGACTGCCAATGGTATGAGCCGTTACGACAAAAAAATCAGGATTGTTGTTGAAGGCGCTGAGTTTGCTGACTATTTCTGGCCTGCTATGGAGCAGTATGTGGAAATGACCCATGAATACTGGAGAACCAACGGCCAGTTTGCGCCAAACGTAACTATTCGTCTTGCCTCAGGCGGTTATATCGGTGGTGGCCTTTACCACTCACAAACTACAGAAGCTGCACTGGCAACCTTCCCGGGTATCAGGGTAGTTTATCCCTCATTTGCAGATGATGCGGCAGGCTTATTGCGTAGCAGCATACGCTCCGAAGGGCCTACCCTTTTCCTGGAGCCTAAAGCGCTGTATAACGATCCGAAAGCGGCCGCGTCTATCCCCGACGACTATGAGATTCCGTTCGGAAAAGCGCTGATTCGTCGTGAAGGAAAAGACATGACAATCATTACATACGGAAACACAACACACCACAGCATTGAAGCAGCCAACAAAATTGAAGAGGAAACCGGCTTGTCCATCGAAGTGATTGACCTGAGAACACTCATCCCACTGGATAAAGCAACCGTGCTGGAGTCTGTGAAGAAAACCAACAAAGCCATGGTCGTGCACGAAGCTCCAGTTTTCAATGGATTTGGAGGTGAAATAGCTTCTACTATAGCTGATGAAAGCTTTGAATTCCTGGATGCTCCGCTCAAAAGGGTAGGCGCAACCTTTACACACATCGGTTTCCATAAAAATCTGGAAAACGCGATTTTACCCAATACCCACAAAGTGATGCAAGCAGCTAAAGAATTGCTTGATTACTAAAATCAATTTTTGCATCAGATTTCAGAAAGAATCAGATTTGGGGCAGCAGGCAGGGAAAATATCCTGCCTGCTGCTTTTTTATCCGGTAATGTTTGTTACTTTTGAGTATTGATATCAAATAATCAAGCGGTAACAAAAATTCGGAAACCATGCCTTTTTCTTACAACCTAAATACGTACAGCCTTCACACACTTGAAAACTGGCTTGCGCTGATCTATTATAACCAACATCTTCAAGAATCCATTCAGTATCACTTTCAGCAAGAAAACCTTCCTAAGCATTATCCGGTTAACGATCGCTTTGGCTATTTAAAGCTGGCTTCCGGATCTTTTTTCAATAGCAACTACGACTATCAGTTTCTTATGCCGGGAGATTTGCTGCAAGCGCTGGCATCCGGGTTAACCGATAAAGAAATACTGGCTCTGTGCCATAACAAAGTGTATGACAAAGGCGATATTAATATTTTTTCTCCGCTCCATTTTTTCAATGAGCGAAAACACCTGCTGCCAATATCAGGCCGGGAGGGCACACATGCGGCCACTGCAACAGGCCTTGCCCGAAGCCTTAAAATATATGACTCTGAGGGAATCGTACTTTGTCCAATATCACAGGCTGCTTTACACAACGGATTAGTTTATGAGTCTATCCTGGTTGCGGATAATGAAAGGCTTCCGATATTGTTTCTGATACATGGATACGAAGCGGAAGAAGCCACCTTTGATGCAGACTTATTCGGAAGGCTGGCGGGAACCTATCTTTCATACTGCGACAACACCAACTTCTTTGATACCATGAATGCCACCCAGAAAGCTTTCCGCGTGGTTAAAGAAGAAAAGCTTCCGGTTATACTCGCAGCAAAAGGCCAACTGAAAAGCGAAGAATTATTTGATGATTATACAGACCTGCTTATCGGTTCCCGGAAGTTTACTAAAGAAGGCATTCGCAGCATCGGACAGGAGATACAAGCAAAAATCGATTTAAGTTATAAGACTATCATAAGCTTAACCGAGCCATCAGCGGAGAAACTTGCAAGAGAAAAGCAAAACCTGTCAACTGAAAAAGATACAAAAAGAGAAGACGCCCATCGCACATTAACTTTAAGCGATGCTATTGCCGAAACTTTATCAGAGCAACTAACCACCAACCGCCACAGCTTTCACCTTTCAGGTATTGTGTGCCATGAAAAAGCTGTAAACGCACAAAACGGTATAGACAGTCCAAAAGCCTTTCATTATCGGTATTCTCCGGAATATTTAGTAACCTCAGCCGCCGGGATGTGCTATTACCGAAAAGACATAATGGTCACTGTTCTCCCTGCTGCTAATGCTTCAGAGGTTTGGAACCTGGCAGGCAGGCTGGCAGATTTGACTACGCTGTCATGGCATTCTCAGAATCCGTTTCGATTGCTTATTCGTGTTCCGGTTGGAGGCTATGACGGCGGCGGCCCCTTTCTTTCGCAGAAGCCAGAGGCGGCGCTTGCTTCCATTCCGGGGGTGCGGTTAGTTTATCCCGCTTTCGCGGATGATGCAGCAGGACTCATTCGTGCCGCGTTTAAAACCCCGGGAATCACCATCATATTTGAGAGCAAAGCCCTTTATGACGATCCCTTGAGCAAAAAAGCCATACCTCCAACACAAAGCATAAAACCGGGCAATGCCCGTATCCTCCGGAAAGGAAAAGACATCACCTTCGTTACATGGGGAAACACCGTACACCTGGCTGATAAAGCAGCTTCCAAAATGCTTTCTTCAAACGGAATTCAGGCTGAAGTAATTGACCTGAGAAGTATAGTTCCGTATGACAAAGAAACAATACTCCGTAGCGTAAAAAGAACCCGGCGCGTGCTGATCATCCACGAAAGTTCTCCCTTTGCCGGAATAGGTTCAGAAATTGCTTCTATGATCAACCGTGAAGCGTATGCTGCGCTTAAAGCTCCCGTGGGTATATCGGGCACGCTTCACAGCCCAATCCCTTATCAAAAAGAAGCTGAAACTTTTGCGCTACCTTCCGTTTCCGATATTATGGATGAGGCATTGAATATTCTGGAATTTTAAAAAGAAAAATCGCTGTATGGATAGTTCGTATCTGAAAAGCATTTATCGCGCCGCTATCGTTAGTTCTGTAGGCAACGGGATTTTAGCCGCAGCAAAAATTATTATCGGCTTTATTAGTGGGAGCTTTGCTGTAATTAGCGACGGACTGGATTCAGCCGGCGATGTTATCTCTTCGGTTATTATGGTCTATACGGCCAGGTTAATGAAGAAACCACCTAATATCAAGTATCCATACGGTTATGAACGTGCAGAATCGATAGCATCAAAAATCATTGCCTTTTTTATTTTCTTTGCCGGAGCACAACTGGTTTTTTCTGCTGTACAAAAGCTTATTTCAGGGGAGCAACACGAGATCAGCGGCACATTAGCTATAGCGGTTACCATTATATCAATTTTAAGCAAAGCTTTACTGGCGCTCCATCAGAAAATAAAAAGCAAAAAACTAAACAGCCACATGCTTAAGGCCAATGCCCGCAACATGCAAACCGACATCCTGATTTCGGGCAGCGTGCTGGTGGGCTTGTTCTTCACCATTCAATATGAAATATATATTATCGATTTGATTTTGGGCCTGGCCATAGGGATATTTATCATGTGGACAGCTTACCGGATTTTCCTGTCATCCAGCATCGAACTCATGGATGGTTTAAACGACCCTTCCATCTACAATAAAGTATTCAAGGCTATTAATCAGATAAAAGGTGTTTATAATCCCCACCGGTTGAGAATAAGGCAACTCGGAAATCAGTATATAATTGCTGTAGATATTGAAGTTGATGGTTCCATAACTGTTCAGCAATCACATGATTTGGCAAGACAAGTAGAGCTCAATATTAAACACCATATTCCAAATGTATACGATATACTCGTACACATGGAACCATACGGAAAAAGTGAAAAGGATGAAAAATTCGGTATTTCCAAAGAAAACCTTCCCCGGGAATAACCCTCACACAAACATGTTCAGAATCGTTCACCTGATTCTCAGATTTGAACGCCACGGAAGCTTTAAAATGCGGCATCCTTTTTTCTTTCGCATTAACAATCAATGATCCTAACCCTATGGCATTATTTATGTAGGAAATGTTTTCAATGTTAACCAAATAACAATTAAAATTATGAAAACATTAATGCTTATTTTAGTGACGCTTACACCATTCAGCATGGTTTTTTCACAAGAAGAAGAACCCGAATCCATGCGGTATTTGCTGGAAAACGGAATTCATGCCAGCGGGTTTGGAGGAATGATGGTTTCCTTCGGCCAAGCAGAAGGTGATTTCGCGGTATTTAGTGGCGGCGGCGGCGCTTTGCTTATCAATCAAAAGTTCTTTATCGGTGGGTTTGGCGAAGGCTTAGCCACTTCACACGAAAGAGCCGATTTAAGAATTGATGGTAGAGACTTTTCAGATGTAAAAACATCATTCGGATATGGAGGACTGTGGACCGGTTACATTTTTAAACCCAATGATTTAATTCACCTGCAAAGTAATGTCAAAATTGCAGCCGGAGAACTTGCCTTAACCGATTCTTTTGAAGATGTTTATGACAATCTATATGATGATTTGGTATTTGTAGCCATACCATCCGTAGGGGTACAGATGAACATTTTACCGTGGTTCAGGGTATCATTGGATGCCGGGTATCGCCATGTAGGAAACGTAGATAACAAGACAGACCAAATAACAGGGCAACCGGTTTTTGAGGCCAAGGATTACAGAGGACTTCATACCACTTTTGGGTTGATGTTCGGAGGTTTTTAAGTTCCCGTTAATAATTGAAAACGATTTACCAAATGAATTTGAACGCAATTGGAATATTTTTCCTGATTTTAATGCTTTCTATTCCGGATAAAGGCATGTCAGAAGAAGAAGAATCAGGCCCTGTCATCAGCGGTGAAATCACCGACAGCCAGAGTGGCGAGGCCCTTATCGGCGCTACCGTTTACATTGCTTCTGAAAGCAAAGGCAGCACTACCAATGCTTATGGTTTCTACTCCATAAGCCTTGAACCCGGCGCCTATGTAGTTAGATACAGCTACACAGGCTATGAAACGGTAGAAAAAACAATAAACCTGGCTCAAAATACTACAGTAAACGTTGAACTCGATCCCAAACAGCAAATGTTACAAGAGGTCACCATCTCTGACAGCCGCAAAACCGGCAATGTTACAGATAATGAAATGGGGGTGTCGCGGCTGGATAGCAAAACCATTAAGGAAATACCAGCTATGATGGGCGAAACAGACCTCATCAAAGCCATACAGTTACTTCCGGGCGTGCAGTTTGCCAGTGAAGGGTCGTCAGGTTTCAGCGTAAGGGGTGGATCGCCAGATCAAAACCTGCTTTTACTCGATGAAGCTACAGTTTATAATGCATCACACCTGATGGGCTTTTTCTCGGTATTTAATAACGATGCCATCAAAAAAACACAGCTCTACAAAGGTAATATCCCGGCCTCGGCAGGCGGCCGCCTGTCATCGCTGGTTGATATCCGCATGAAAGATGGCAACAATAAATCCTTTACAGGAAATGGCGGAATCGGAACAGTATCAAGCCGGCTAACTATAGAAGGACCCATTCAAAAGAATAAAGCCTCGTTTTTGCTGTCGGGACGACGGTCGTATGCAGACTTGTTTTTGGCGCTATCCTCCGACGAGCAAATACGCGATAACACCCTTTTCTTTTATGACCTTAACGGGAAGGCAAACTATAAAATCGATGAGAACAATCGTTTGTTTCTTTCGGGATATTATGGAAAAGATGCATTTAGAAACCCGGATTTCGGCATTTCGTGGGGAAACAGTACAACCACACTAAGGTGGAACCATCTGTTCAGTAAAAAAATGTTTTCCAATTTCACATTTGTCAAAAGCAATTATGATTATCAACTGGGTATTCCTGAAGGAGAAGCCGCTTCATTTATCTGGAAAGCAGACCTGAATGATTATGCCCTGAAAGCTGATTTTGGGTATTACCCCAACCCCTCCAACACCATCCGCTTTGGTCTTCAAAGCACCTATCACCGGTTTTTTCCGGGCATTGCCAGAGGGCTGGGTGAAGACAGCTTTTTCGACAGCTATGAGGTAGACCATCATAACTCTTTAGAAAGCAGCATCTATATTGAAAATCAACAGGAAATCGGCCCGCTCTGGTCGCTAAGGTACGGCCTGCGATATACGCTGTTTAACAATATTGGTACGGCGGTTATTTATAACTTTGATGAAGAATACAATATCACAGACAGCACCAAATACCAGTCAGGTGAGTTTTACAATCACTACCACGGACTTGAGCCCCGTTTGGGCATCCGCTATCAGCTAAATGAGTTTTCATCACTGAAAGGAAGCTATTCGAGAACCCGCCAGTACATCCATCGTGGCACAAACAGTACCAGCGGAACCCCACTGGATATTTGGTTTCCGTCAACGCCTAACATCGCGCCGCAAACCGCAGATCAGGTTTCTGTCGGGTATTTTCGTAATTTCAGGAAAAATACCATAGAAAGCTCTGTGGAAATTTACTATAAAAAGATGAAGAACATCGTTGACTTTAAAGAAAATGCGATGATTTTACTCAATAAAGAATATGAAGGTGAAATCAGAACAGGAACCGGTGAAGCATATGGCATTGAATTTTATACCCGGTTTGATATTGCACCGTTCAACGGCTGGATAAGCTATACCTATGCACACTCCTATAGAACAATAGACGAAATAAACGACGGAGACACGTATCTCTCTCCATATGATCGGCCTCATGATATCAGCATTGTAGCCAATTACAACATAAGCGAAACACTAAACCTGGGTTTCAACTGGATTTACATGACCGGAAATCCGGTTACGTTTCCTACAGGAAGAGCGGAAATAGGTGGGAAATATATCCCGATTTATTCGGAAAGAAACAGCTACCGGATGCCTGATTATCACCGAATGGATGTTTCTTTGACGTATAAAGGGAAAGCATCACCAAAAAGAAACTTCCGCAGCGAGTGGAATTTATCACTCTATAATGCCTATGCTAGAAAAAATGCATGGGTAATTAATTTTGTTCAGGATGACAATAATCCGCAAAGGACTTATGCCGAAAAAACATACTTGTTTAGCATTGTTCCAAGTTTAACTTATAACTTCTATTTTTAAGATGAAAATTAAAGGATTAACACATATTTTATTTCTGTCATTGCTAGTAGCCGGTTGCACCGAAAAAATAGATATTGAGCTGGACAGTGATTTTGAGCGCCTAGTAGTAGAAGGCCTGATTACTGATGAACAAAAGCGCCATACTGTGGAAATAAGCAAAACCACAGATTTTTTTAATCCCGGCAAGGCTGAACGCATTTCAGGAGCGCAAATCATTTTAAGCGATAGCTTTAATGCCGATACCCTAACAGAAAACCCAGGCAAACCCGGAACTTATATGACTCCGGCCAATTATAAAGGCATCCCCGGAAGGGAATATAAAATCAGTATTAATCTGCCGGAACCTGTGCGTGGGGCTACCCAGTATGAAGCGTCGGATATCATGCCACCCAAACGGATATTGGACTCTATCAAAGTAGTTTACAGAGAACGCTGGGAGGCCTGGGAAGTACAGGCCTATGCACTCGACCCGCCAACCACTGATTTTTACCGGTTTGATTTGTATAAAAACGGGGAGCTCATTACCGATACCATCAACGAGCCTTTTGTTACCGATGATAATCTGTTTAACGGGCAGTATACCAATGGAATCAGAGTGGGATTTTTTCAGGTGGAAAATCCGCAAGAGGTGGTTGAACTCAACGATACCATAACCGGGCAATTGTCCAGCATAAGCGAAGACTATTTTACTTTTATGTTTGATGTGATTGATGAAACAGGCTTCAGCAATCCTTTATTTGAAGGGCCTCCTGCAAATATAAGGGGAAACATAAGCAATGAAGGAATCGGCTTTTTTGCTGCTACAGCCGTAGACTATGCTACCACTACTTTTGAGGGAGAAGAAATTAAATAAAAACCTAAAAAAACCTCCATGTAATGCAATTCGCATCAGCATGGAGGTTTGTATCTAAACCACTTCAGAACCAAACACTAATTACTTGAAACCTCAGCTTCTTTTTTCATCATCTCATTCATAGCCTGATGGGCCTTTTCTCCATAAACGATGGAAGGGCCGCCACCCATAACAACTGCTACTCCGATGGTTTCTACAATCTCATCTTTCGTAGCTCCTGCTTTCAGCGCTGCTTCCACATGGCAGGCAATACACCCTTCGCAACGAATAGTTATAGATATGCCTAACGCTATCAACTCCTTTGTTCTGGCTGTTAAAGCTTTATCTTCTCCTGTAGCTTTGTGAATTGTTACAAAGCCCTCGGCTATTTTTGAATTCTCTTTTGATAATGTACCTATAAAATCAAATACGGCTTTTGACTGATCTGAATATTTACCCATTTTATTTCTATTTTAATTGTTTAACAATACATTTATTTTCTGAATATGATAGTGTTTCATATTTCAATTACAAATATCAGTTTAATAACTACAATATACAATTTTTTATTGTTAATTTCTTCACAGTTTAACAAATTTTCTGTATTATATTGATTTAGTATACTTTATAATTGATACCTGAGGTTTTATGTGCAGGAGTTAATAGTATGAAACTATTCTTTGAGGTAAAAAGCTGGTTGCGTTCTACAGCCTGAACAATAAAAAGACCGGAAAGGCATACACTTGTGCTCTTTCCGGTCGCATAAAAAACTACTGCTATGAAAAACTACCTATTTTTTAATAATTCTATTGATATGCACACGATGATTATCAGAATAAAAATGAATAAAATATGCTCCTGACTCAAGTCTTTCGGTGTTTATCGGTTTTTCATTAAACAGTTCTGACTTCAGTACCCGTTTCCCTGAAAGATCGTATATTTCGATATGGGTTACATCTTGCGAGGCAGTAATGTGAAGCACATCGTTTACCGGATTAGGATAAGCAAAATTCTGGCTGGATAGTTGATTTTCCTCTACCCCGGTGCTTTCATCCATATCCGATTCAAAGCGTGGTACCAGAACATATTTTCCGCCTTTATTAACCAGAATACCTGTAATGCTGTACATGCTTCCTGCGTCCATTACGGATTCATCAAAAGTGCCATTGTAAATATCCAGGTTGTCACCCACATAAAAAGTACCATCTTCATCCGAACATATAGCTACCGTAATGACATCTTCGTTATCCAGCTCTAATTCCGTAAACTCTTCCACGGTGGCATCATTTACCTTTACAAGTACGCTTTCAAACATTTCTGCAGGATCCGTATCCGGTTCTATAGTGGCATCAATATCTGCTCCTGTCACTTCTGTAGCAGGGAACATATCATTTCCGTCTGATAGAGTTTCAAGGTAATAAGCCGGATAGATTTCGGTTTGGTTTTCGTATGGGCTAACTGCGCCGTATACCAACACCTCATCACCTACGCTAACCGCCTCGGCCAGACTTGTACCACTCTGGTAGGTATTTACAGAATGATGCGCGCCAGCCTCATCAGTTAGCCAGACACGCTCATCAAAAGCATTGATATAAGTAACAATGCCCTTAAAAGTGGCAAACGGTCCATCAAACTCCAGACCTCCATCCGGATAAGTGAGGCTAGTATAGCTTAATGGCATAATTCCGGCATAAAGTTCAACTGAATAATCAAATGCCGAATTTTCTAATATATCAATCTCGGTGTCTGCCGACATTTCCTGGGATGCCCCTGAGAAGTATACTTTTTTAGGGTTATCTTCGTCGATGGCAAACTCGCTAAAGGTAATTTCCTCTTCATTGCTATGCAGTGTGATATCATTCAGGTTAATATCACCGGGATTCACCTCGATATCATATTCTGCAATCACTTCAGTATTACTTGCCGGGT
>CAYXJS010000013.1:0-28744 GCA_964465045.1 uncultured Bacteroidales bacterium
AATTTGGAGGTTGCCAGGCAACCGTCGGCTGACCCCGATAACCATCGGGGACGGCAAAGGATAGTAGGTTTACAATAAATAATATGGTCATTCCTCAATTATCCTTAGCCGTTGGTTTTAACCAACGGATTTTAAGATATTCCCCCACATCTCTTTGGGACTTTAGTCCTTCTTATAATCCCTGAAATTTATGCTTCACGCACTAATCTCACCTTGTGATATACATTATCCAAATTTCATACATTTGAAAAAAAAATAATGTCCAGCAGAAAAAAACATGAAATGGAATCGGTTTTCAATAATTTTGGGAAACCGAAAGAAGATACTTTTGATTTTGAAAGCATCGCATCTTTCTTTCACGGAAAAGACCAAACTGCAAATTATCAAACCATTTCGGATAAGGTTTTCCTTGATTTGGATTTTAAGGAAGTATTTAAATTTGTTGACAGAACCCTTTCAAGGATAGGCCAACAGTTGCTTTATAACAAACTAAAAGCCATAAGTTTCAATACATTTAATATTTCTGAATATGAAAACGTAATAAGTACTATTAAAAATGAAGCTCAAAAAAGAAAGCAAATACAACGATTGCTCTATAAATTAAACGACAATGAATCTTTTTACATCACATCGTTATTTCAAAACGACCATATAAAACCACCAAAATGGTTTTTTATTACATATCTTCTTTCGTTTGCGATGATTTTGTCACTCATATTGCTTCCTTTTACACCCTCATTGGTATTTCTTATTATGGGAATCTTTGTCGTAAACCTGATTATTCATTATTGGAATAAAAGAAACCTCCAGCAATATTTATATTCACTTCCCCGCCTTCTAATATTAAACCGTATTGCAAAAAAGTTGTTTGCTGTAGCAGAATTAAAGCCAATTAACCCAAATATTAGAAAATCTACAAAAGATATTGATAAGGTTAAATCACGAATGTCCTTTTTTAAGTTGGAATCCAATATGGACAGTGAATTAATGTCATTACTCTGGAGTATTATAGAGTTGATTAAGATTGCCTTTCTAGCTGAACCCATTATGCTTTTCAGCGCTTTAAAACAGCTCAACACCAAACGAAAGGAAATAGAAGAGGTGTATACTTTTGTGGGCAGGGTTGATGTTCTTCAGTCGGTAGCCTCTTTAAGAGCGGGCTTAACAAACTACTGCATTCCAGAAATTACTACCAATGATAAAAAAATTAAGGCGGTAAACATATATCATCCACTGATAAAAGATTGTGTAGAAAATACACTTTATTCAGAGGAAAAATCTGTTTTGCTGACCGGCTCAAATATGTCTGGTAAAACTTCATTCATACGTACAATAGGAATAAATACGATATGCGCTTTATCGATAAATACTTGTTTTGCAACTGAATTTGAAATTCCGCGTTTCCGGATATTTTCTGCCATACGCATAAGTGATGATTTGCTCAATGATAAAAGCTATTACTTTGAAGAAGTGCTTACAATTAAAGCCATGATAGATAAAAGCAAAGAAAACAAACCCAATCTGTTTCTGCTTGACGAAATATTTAAAGGGACCAACACAATAGAAAGAATTTCAGCAGGTAAAGCCGTGCTTTCTGCGTTGTCTAAAAATACAAGCCTGACCTTCGTATCTACCCACGATATAGAATTGGCCGATCTGTTAAATGCTGAATTTGATTTATATCATTTTAGCGAGATTGTTGATCATTCAAATGTAGCATTCGACTATAAACTAAAACCCGGGAAACTAAAAAAACGAAATGCATTAAGAATTCTTGAGTTGAATGATTATCCCAAAGAAATTATTGCAGAAGCAATTCAATTATCTAAAAAACTAGATAACGAATCATCCTATACATGAAAATGAAATTTACATTTAAATTTCCTTAATCCTACCCTTCCAAACTCCAATCCGCTCCGTCTTTGCGGTCTTTTATTGTAATTCCGGCTTCCTTCAGGGCATCCCGGATTTTATCTGCTGTATTGAAATCCTTGCTCTTTTTGGCTTCCTGTCGTACTTTGAGGATATTTTCAATTACTCCGGCCAGCACATCATCGTTTCTTTCTTTTACCTTTTCTTCGGGTTCCAGGCCTAAAATATCTATCGTAAAAGACTTAAAAAACTGTTTCAGCGATTTTAAATCCTGCGCTGTGATATTTTCTGTTCCTTCTTTGAGCGCATTAATGATTCTGGAAGCTTCAAAAAGCTGAGCTATAACAATCGGACTGTTAAAGTCGTCGTTCATTGCTTCGCGGCTTTTTTCCTCGAACTCCCTGAACGATACGGTGGTTTTATCAGAAGGCTTAATTTGATCAAGATTTTCCAGGCTCTTCATTAAACGATTAAATCCCTTTTCAGCCGCCTGTAAAGCTTCATTCGAAAAATCAACGGTAGACCGGTAATGGGCCTGCAACATAAAAAAGCGAATGGTCATAGGTGTATATGGCCGCTCCAGGAATTCATGTTTGCCATTAAAAAACTGATTCAGCGTAATAAAGTTCCCTAACGATTTTCCCATCTTTTGCCCATCGATGGTTACCATGTTGTTATGCATCCAATATTTTACGGGTTCATCGCCATTTGCCGCTCTTGATTGAGCTATTTCCGATTCATGATGTGGAAACAGTAAGTCCATGCCTCCGCCGTGGATATCAAATTTCTCGCCGAGATATTTGGTGCTCATGGCAGAGCACTCCATGTGCCATCCGGGAAAACCATCTCCCCATGGCGACGGCCAGCGCATAATATGTTCAGGAGCAGCATTTTTCCATATAGCGAAATCAAATGGGTTCCTTTTTTCATCCTGACCTTCCAGCTCACGTGTGTTGGCTTTTAATTCCTCCAAAACACGCCCGGATAGCTCACCGTATTTTTGGGTGTCGTTATGATATTTTTGTACATCGAAATATACCGAGCCATCCACTTCATATCCATATCCGGCATTGACAATCTTTTTCACCATTTCTATCTGCTCTATGATATGTCCTGATGCATGCGGTTCTATAGAAGGACTCATCACATTCATCTGAGCCATATTATGATGATACCGGTTAGTGTAAAACTGAACGATTTCCATAGGCTCAAGCTTTTCGAGCCTGGCCTTTTTACCCACCTTATCCTCTCCTTCGTCAGCATCATTTTCCAAATGTCCCACGTCGGTAATATTTCTTACATACCGCACTTTATATCCAAGATGCTGAAGGTATCTGAATACCAGGTCAAAGGTAATGGCTGGACGAGCATGTCCAAGGTGAGCATCACCATAAACGGTAGGTCCGCAAACATACATTCCTACATGAGGAGTGTTGATGGGTGTAAAAATTTCCTTTTTCCGGTTCAGAGAATTGTGAATGAATAAATTACCTTCCATAACCTGTTTTTTTGCAAAGGTAAGAAAACAAGCATAATAGAGGCATACCGAATTTAGAAGCCATTTTAAACAGAAAAGCGCTATATTTGTTGATTATGCAACTGTTGTTTTAACAATAAATTTAAAAAGTGGAAAACTATCAAGAATATAAACTGGCGGATTCGCTGCTACATTTGCTTAATGTAACAGATAAATTGCTGAAGGGAGCATTAGGTAAAGCGCTTCATGAGCATGGATTTACCATTACGCCTGAGCAATTTACCATCTTGGTTAGCTTATGGTCGCAAAACGGACAATGCCAGTATGAGTTAGCTACCTGTCAGGGAAAAGACCGGGCAAGCATTACAAGACTCATTGATGGCATGGAAAAAGAAAACCTTGTTGTAAGAATACCTTCAGAAAAAGACCGGAGGATAAAACTTGTTTATCTTACACAAAAAGCCAAAAACCTCCAAAATCAACTTTTAGAGGTAGTTAACAATGCTACAAACGAAGCTCAGAAAGGCATTTCTGAAAATGAACTTGCCACAACAAAAAAAGTTTTAACAACGATGTTACAGAATTTGAACAATTCAGAATAACTTTTGTATATAGTTGCATAATCAATCATTGATAAATCAATTTTAAAAAACAGGAAATATGAAAACACTTAGAACATTTTTACTCGCATTCGCTGCACTATTTATTTTTAGCGAAGCTTCTATTGCTCAAACCAATACCGTAGAACTTGATAAGCAATCAGGTACTGTGGAATGGGAAGGAAAGAAAATCGGCGGTGGCCATAATGGCGAAATCGATATTAAAGATGGAAAACTCACTTTTAAAGACGGTGAATTAAGTAAGGCACATGTTGTGATAGACATGACCAGCATTGTAAATCATGATATCGATGATCCGGAATCAAAAGCGAAACTGGTAAGTCACCTTAAATCTGATGACTTTTTTGGTGTGAAAAAATATCCTGAAGCCACTTTTAAATCCACAAGTATTGAGGCTAAAGGCTCCGGAAAATATCATATTAAAGGAAATATGAGTATTAAAGAAGATACAAATCCGGTTGAATTCACCGCTGACTTATCTACCAGCAAAAGTTCATACAGCGCTGAGGGAAGCTTTAGGATAGACAGAGCAAAATACAATGTCCGTTACGGTTCCAAATCATTCTTTGATAACCTGGGCGATAATGTAATTTATGATGATTTTAGGATTACCTTCAAGCTGAACGGAAGTATGTAACGAAATCTAACTGAAGAAAAAACCTGAAATGGAATCCATTTTAGGTTTTTTTATGCTGTACTGTTGTGTAAAACATGTTTAAAACCCATATTAAGTAACTGAATATAAACTTCTAATGTTTTTTCAATACTTGTTGATTTCTTATCTATCCAAACAGAATTTTAGTCTTTTATGACTTTAATTCAGATTTTTATTGCTTTCAATGAAGTAACGACATTTACAAAATTTCGAATAATAGATTCCCGCCCGAACGTGCCGTTCGGTACGGGCGGGCCGCTCTGCATCACTCCGCTATTGCTTCGTGATTTGAGCGGAATGACCGGGCTATAGGAGTCAGCAAAGAAAAAGCGCGCGACGACACCAAAAACAATTTAAACTGCGTCGTCGCGCGCTTTTTCAATATCTATAAATAAACTACAGTCATTTCGCAGCCCATGTTTCGCACTATAAAAGCACAGCCATTTTAAAGTCCTATAAGCGAAACAATGGGCAAGAAATCTAACTCTTATGTAATGCTTATCTTTTAAAAATCAATAGGCCAACTAATTAACAACCCAGCCAATTTCATTCATGTTATTGTTTTTTAAGACATTAACCTAAAAACTTACCAACTTACAAACCTAAAAACTTAGTAAACTGCACTCATGGTATCATTTTTCCAACTCTGCGTGCATGTCTTCCACCCTCAAAATCAGTATCCAAAAAAACTTTTACCATCTCCCATGCTTCATCTTTACTTACAAACCTGCCGGGTAAGGACAGAATATTTGCATCATTATGTTGACGGCCTAATTTAGCCAATTCATTTTTCCAGGCTAAGGCAGCCCTCACATGAGGATATTTGTTAGCGGTAATCTGAGCGCCATTTCCGCTGCCACATAAAATTATACCGCGGGTATATGTCTTATTTTCAATAGCAGAAGCTACTTTATGAACATAATCAGGATAATCTACCGAGTCATTACTGAACGTTCCGAAATCCTTAACATCAAATCCCGCTTTTTTTAGCTTGTCAACTAAATACTTCTTAATTTCAAATCCGCCGTGATCACATCCTATAGGTATGGTTTCCATATTTATAGCTTTTTGTTAACAATTATTTGTTTTCTATGACAAAAATAAGCTTAATAAATCACCTCAGAGTGAATTGTATCTACTAAATTTCATTTTATTATATAATTGATTTTCTGATTCTTATAAAAGTAAACAAAACATGTTTATAACTTTTAGCATCGTGTTTATAAAATTTAAAAAGAAAGATGATTTATGAACAAAATCCGGTTCTTAACATTCATCCTCCTTTTTAAACCTGATTTTTCATTACTTCTTCCAATTCTATCAACAATAAAAAAGGGTTTAATGTATAACAATTTATTACCAACATAAGCTATTAACAATCTGTTGAAAAGATCAAAGTATTATCGTTATGAATGATTTAAGAAACAATAACTAAAAAAAACCTGTTAATATCAATTCATAATTCAATATTCAAAATATCTTTGAAGAATATTTTACACAAAATTAACAGGCTATATATATCAGCTTTAAATTTTAATTAAAAAAGAATAATAATATATATGATGTTGAAAAACGAACCGGTTAAAAGCAAACCCGAAAAAAAATATATTGAATCTATTTTAAGATTAAAGAAGGAAAAAAATGCGGTGATTTTGGCGCATTATTACCAGGTTTCTGAAATACAGGAAATTGCAGATTATGTGGGAGACAGTTTAGGGTTGGCCCGCAAAGCCGAACAAACCGATGCTGACCTTATCGTGTTTGCCGGTGTTCATTTTATGGCTGAAACGGCTAAAATTATCAATCCGGGTAAAAAAGTGGTTCTTCCTGATTTGGATGCAGGGTGTTCATTAGCTGAATCAGCTCCAGCCGGTGAATTTGCTGATTTTATAGCGAAATACCCCGATCATATGGTAGTATCCTACATCAACTGTACGGCTGCCGTAAAAACTATGACCGACTTAGTCGTAACCTCCGGAAATGCGGTTAAATTAGTGGATGCTTTACCAAGAAATCAGAAAATAATTTTTGCTCCCGATAAAAACCTGGGTGCTTACGTCAATTCCATTACGGGCAGAAACATGGTTTTATGGGATGGCACCTGTGAAGTGCATGATATTTTAACCACAGAGCATATTCTGAAAATGAAAAATGAGCATCCGGAAGCAAAATTGCTGGCACATCCCGAATGTAAAGCGCCTGTGCTGACAGCTTCGGATTTTGTGGGTTCTACTTCAGAGATGCTGAAATATGCCCGTGAGGATGATGCACAATCCTATATCGTAGCTTCAGAAACAGGCTTGCTGCATCAGATGCAAAAAGAATCACCTGATAAGTATTTTATGGTGGTTCCTACGGATGAAACATGTGCTTGCAATGATTGCCCCCACATGAAGAAAAATACGCTTGAAAAACTTTACCTTTGCCTGCGCGACGAAAGTCCTGAAATCCATCTCGACGCTGAAGTAATCGAAAAAGCGAAAAAACCCATCGATAGAATGCTTCAGATGTCTAAGAAATTAAATATCATAAAATAGGTTTATGAAACATTTGTGGTCACTTAAAGGCAAAAAGGTATTAATTACCGGCGGAACAAAAGGCATTGGAGAAGCTGTAGCTGAACAGTTTTTAAACTTCGGCGCCGAAGTTTTAATTATAGCGCGCGACCAGGACAAGATAAGAGAAAAACTGGAAGATGCGCGTGAATTTAAATTGCCTTTGTATGGTCTGAGTGCCGACATCAGCAACAGCGATGAGCGAAAAGTGATTAAGCTTAAGATACAGCAATTATGGGACAGCAAGTTGGATATACTTATCAACAATGTAGGTATGAATATCCGGAAACCTACGGAAAAATACCTGGATATTGAATTCGATCGCATAATGCAAACCAATCTGCTGGCTACGTTTGATTTAACACGTTTGCTTTTTCCTTTTCTGAAAAAAGAGGAAGGTTTTAGCAGCATCGTTAATATTTCTTCTGTTGCCGGACAAACACATTTACGTACAGGATCAGTTTACGGCATGAGTAAAGCAGCTATGAACCAGCTTACCCGGAATCTTGCAGTAGAATGGGCTCCGTATAACATCAGGGCTAATGGCGTAGCGCCGTGGTATATCGATACGCCGCTGGCCAAACAGGTTCTGAAAGATCCTGATTATTTGGATGAAGTGCTGGAACGTACACCTGCCGGTAGAATTGGTACACCTGAAGAAGTCGCCGCGACAGTGGTTTTTTTGTGCATGCCCGGTTCTTATTACATTACAGGACAAACCATTGCCATTGACGGTGGATTTTCAGTAAATGGATTTTGAATGCATCTTGTTAGCAATTTATAGCAAAATAAGACATGATTTATTGACATTATTTATATATTTGTTTTGTTAACCATTAAACAAGAAAACAATGAGTAAAATAGCACTTTTATATGCCCCCAAAGGAGGTAGCGTTGAGCAAGCCGCAAAAAAACTGTATAACCTTTATGAAGGCGTTAAGCTTAATTTGATTGAAATATCCGGTTTTGATGTTTCTGACCTTAATAATTATGATCATTTTATAATGGGCTGTTCTACTGTAGGAGCTGAAAATTGGCAGGATGCCGAAGCTGATAATGAATGGGACGCGCTTTTTTATCATCTAAAAGAAAAGAAGATTTCGCTTAAAGGAAAAAAAGTAGCCATTTTCGGATTGGGAAACCAGATACTCTATCCGGATCATTTTGTTGATGCCATGATTTTACTGAAAAAGGAATGTGAGAATGCAGGAGCAAAAGTGATTGGCGATTGGCCCGTTGAAGGTTATGAATTCACAAACAGCGAATCGATAGTAGATGGAAAATTTGTAGGACTTCCGCTGGATGAAGATAATGAACCAGACAAAAGCAAGGAGCGCATCCAAACCTGGCTTAAGAAAATTACTCCGGAATTTAAATAAATTATTACTATCAGAAAGATAAGGATTGCTTATTCCATTGGAAATATGATTTTCAATGGAATTTTTTTGTTATATCTTTGAGTTCAGTTTCATAAGTTCGTAAGTTTCCAGGTTTTTAGGTTTGTTAGTTAATATTATGATAATCAATCATATAAATATAAAACACAATATATTATAAAATTCAGAGAACAATTTATGAGTCCAGTTTAATAGTTTTGTAAGTTAATAATTTGAAATTCAATGTTATAAAAACAGATTCTGTTTTTATAACATTCATATAAACAACGAATTATATTATTTATAAAAAGGTGAGCGCTTTTTAAAACAGACTCATCTTTTTTGAGAAAAAGAAATTTTATGGATTTAAAACTTAGCAAAAGGCAGTTTTTAGTAACCGGCGCTACACGTGGATTTGGAGGCGCTGTAACAACACTTCTCATGAAAGAAGGCGCTGAAGTAATTGCAGTAGCCCGCAGTAATGGTCCCTTGCAGGAATTAGTTGAAGAATATGGGTCGAAAATACATCCCGTTAAGGGAGACATTACTGAAGAAGAAACCATACAAAAGGTTCTTTCCAAAATAGATGCTGCTAAATTTAATGGCGCTGTAATCAACTCTGCCGGGCCTCCGGCAAAGCAAGTGATGGAAACTTCGCTTGCGGACTGGGATGAAACCTACAGAAACCTTGTAAGGTGGAAAATTGCATTAACACAAAAGCTTATACCCATTATGCAAAAAGCAGCTTACGGGAAGCTGGTATTTATAGAAAGCATCTCTACCAAGCAGCCGGTAGAAAACCTGGTGTTAAGCAACGCATTGCGCCTTTGTGTTGTAGGATTTGTAAAAACCCTTTCCCAGGAACTGGCCGGCAGCGGAATTACGATGAATATTCTTGCACCGGGATATCATGATACGGCGGCGCTGCAACGAATTTTTGATAAGAAAGCCAGTCAGCTTAACATCACAGCAGATGAGGCTCGTAAAAAAATGATAGACCAAACGAAAATGGGTTTAGGTGATCCGAAAGACATGGCCACATTAGCCTTATGGCTTTTGTCGCCCTGGTCAAAATATGTTACCGGACAAACATTCAGCCATGACGGAGCTGAAATGAAAGGTGTATTTGGGTAATTCCAACATAAAATGAAATGATAACACCACCATACCTGAAAACAGGCGATAAGGTAGCCATCGTAGCTCCGGCGAAAAAAATTCCTGCCGAGCGTATAGAAAATGCTGTTCAGATTTTAACCGGCTGGGGATTGGAAGTGAGTACCGGAAAGCATGTTTTAAGTTCATATAACTATTTTTCCGGAACCGATGAGCAGCGGGCCACAGATATGCAGGAAGCGCTTGATGATGAATCTGTGAAAGCCATTTTTTGTGCGCGTGGAGGGTATGGAACAGTCAGAATCATTGATCGGCTTAATTTTAACCGCTTTAAAGAATCTCCAAAATGGATTATCGGCTACAGTGATATTACTGTGCTGCATAGCCATATCAATGAAACACTGCAAATTGAAACGCTGCATGCTCCTATGCCACTCGATTATCCAACAGAGAAACAAGACCGGAATCCCGGTTTGCTTTCTTTGAAAAAGGCATTGTTTGGCGAACCGCTTTTTTATGAGATAAAACAAGATGAATTGAATAAAAAAGGGGATGCTCAGGGATTTTTAACCGGAGGTAACCTGAGTGTAATTATGAGTTTGCTTGGCAGTAAGTCAGAACCCGGTTTTCAGAATAAAATCCTGTTTATAGAAGATGTGGGAGAAAGCATGTATCAGCTCGACAGGATGATGATGACATTAAAACGCGCCGGAAAATTGGAGAAACTGAAAGGATTGATTGTAGGTCACCTAACCGATTTCAAAGACAATCAAAATACCTATGCCTTTAATAAAACACCGGAACAAATAATTTCAGATGCAGTTGGTGAGTATGAGTATCCGGTTTGTTTTGGTTTCCCGGCAGGGCATGACAAAAACAGTGTTTCCTTAATTATGGGTCGTCAGGTTTATCTTAATGCTACTGCAGATAAATCTTTTGTTGAATTTGCTGAGCAGAATACGCAAAAGATGAAAAAGGGTGTTTTTAAGCGCATTCTTATTTCGGCTATTAGTATAACGGCTTTATTTTTAGCGCTCTATTTTTTATATGCGTTTATCATCAATTTCTTTTCATAGAATCATGAATTATGGCAGAACATAACGACATCGGAGAGATAGGGGAGGGGCTGGCACGCGATTATCTGAAAAACAAAGGATATCAAATTCGCGAAATGAACTGGCAGATTTCAAAAAATGAAATCGATATTATTGCTGAAGATAATGAATACCTCATTTTTGTGGAAGTAAAAACGCGTACTACCAATTACTGGGGCGAACCCGAATTGTTTGTAAACAGGCAGAAGCAACGTTTTATGGTAAAAGCAGCCAATGCATATGTTCAAAAAACGGACTCCGATAAAGAAGTCCGTTTTGATATTGTGGCTGTTTTATTGTCGGGAGGAAAACACAAAATTCATCATATTGAGGATGCTTTTTACCCGCTTGTTTAATTTTTATGGGTGAAAAATCAGCAATGGAATATCCACATTCTTCAGTAGTTCCTGTGTCATACTCGGATTAAACAATTTTGTGAAAAAATTACGTTTTTTTGTTGTTGTGGATAAAATATGAATATCATTTTCTTTAATAAACCGGGTTATCCCTTCAACCAAGTCTTTTGATTTAATCATTTCACATTTCACATCCGGTGTATCCAATTCAGCAAAATAGTTTTTAAGTCCTTTCATTTTCACTTCATCCCAGTAATCTTCATTATCCGTTTCAACATGAACACAATGAATTTGCATCCTGAAGGGTTTGATTAGATTCGTCAAATCACTTATGGCTTTAAAATCTGAGTTATCAAAATTGGTAGCATAAGCAATGTTATTGATATGCTCAATTCCTTTAAAAGAGGCTTCTTCGGGCACAGCCAGTACAGGTTTATTAATTTTGTTGATGACATATGAAGCAACACTTCCCAGGATGATGTTTTCTGATTCGCCTTTTCCCTTGTGTCCCATAATCAGCATGGCCGGGTCATAATTTTTACACTCATCCATAATAACGGCTTCCGGGGGCCCATTTACCAAACGGCTGTCGATATTCACATGTTTATATTTCTTTTCCTCTTTTATTTTTTCAAGCTTTGCAATTAGCTTGTTCATATCATAAGAAGCATTTTTGTAAATATCCCTGATATATTTTTCGATATTCAGGTTCATGTTGTATCCCTCTCCAAAATGGGCTGTATCCAGTGCCGGACTGTAGTACACATGCAATAAGCGAACTTCCGCTTTCAGTGTATTTGCAATACCCAATGCGTAATTGCAGGCATTAACGGAATGTTCTGAAAAATCTACCGGAACCAAAATGCGGCGTATGGCTTTAAGCCTTTCTACGGTTTGTTTTTTTTCTTCTCCGGTTTTATGACGCATCTCTTCAATAATTTCCATAGCCCGGTCTTTGTCATCTTCGCGGATTTTGATGCGTACACCCGCAGCCACATCTGATTGCACCAGGTTAACATTGGTTAAAAAGCATGATATGCCTTCTGATTCTAAGCGGCCTTGTATCAGTTGTGCCCGGCTGTATGTTTCTTCTGCTATGGTTATGATTTTGTTTTCCATAATGATCCTCCTTTTTCGCCAAAAATACATAATATTATTAAATAAGTCAACTTTATTTGGGTAAAAAAATTTAATAAGAAAAATGATAAAAAATGGATTTATAGTTTATTCATTATGAGCTAATTCTATTTGTATATTTGCAGCCCAATTTTAAAGATATATGGTTAAAAAGAATAAAAATACAGGGAAACGAAGAAATCAAAAAGCAACGAAATACCTGAAGACCGCTAAAGGCAAGTCTCCGCAACGCCAAAAGAAATCTATAGCGGCACAGGAAAAGGAGAAGAACAGGGCAGCCAAAAACATCGAAGACTCTGGTGGATTAATCAGGCTGAACAAATATATTGCTGATGCAGGAATATGCTCACGGCGTGAAGCTGATAAGCTGATAGAATCCGGAGCGATTAAAGTAAACGGAAAACCGGTTACAGAACTCGGAACCAAAGTACAGGTAACGGATAAGGTGCAGTATGGCGACGAAACCCTGAACCGTGAGGCTTTGATGTATGTTTTGCTGAACAAGCCTAAAGATTATATCACCACAACAGATGATCCGCAGGAAAGAAGAACGGTTATGGAATTAGTGAAAAATGCATGCCGCGAGCGCATTTATCCTGTAGGCCGGCTCGACAGGAATACTACAGGGTTGCTGCTATTTACGAATGACGGGAAACTCTCTGAAAGATTAATGCATCCCAGCCATCAGATAAACAAACTATATCACGCTGAATTGGATAAACCGCTCACAAAAAAAGATATGTTGGCGATTTCTGAGGGTGTGGAACTGGATAATACGAAAGTGGAAGTGGATGCCATTGCTTACGATTCTACTGTTGATGATAAGAAACAGGTGGGTATTCAGATTCATTCCGGTCAAAACCGCGTGGTAAGAAGAATCTTTGAGAAATTCGGTTATGACGTTAAAAAACTCGACCGTGTAGTGTTTGGACCTCTGACCAAAAAAGACCTGCCAAGAGGAAAATGGCGCTACCTTTCCGATAAAGAAATTTTGATGTTGAAAAAGTTTTAATTTTGTAAGCGTTAATAAAACAAGAAATTATGGCAAGTAAGAGAAAATTGAAAAAAGATGTAGACCAGGTCATCTATGAAATTGTTGCAGAATGTTATTCCTTTATGGATATCTATCCGAAAAGCGATCATGAAAAAGCCTATGATTTGGCTGATAAAGCACTTGATCTTCAGGATGAAACCATCACGAAAATCAATCAATTAGATAAAAATTTTTCTACGAAAGAAACCAAACAGCACTTTTCTGAATTAAGAAAAGATTTTATTCAAAGAGCTGAAGAACTCTTTAAAGTGGTAGATGCCCTTTTTGAGGAAAAAGAGAAACAGGAGGCCTAAATTTGAATGTTAATTTAGTTAGAGACGCGATTAATCGCGTCTCCACATCCTGAGGATTAATCGCATCTTTAATTTGGATAAATTTTTATCTCTATTGAAACCAATATACCATGAAAAACAGGATTACAGAGCTAAAATGGGCTGTAGTATTTTTTGCAACGGCCTTGTTGTGGATGTTTTTGGAGCGCCTTGCGGGACTCCACAGCACCCATATCGATAAGCATATGATTTATACAAATTTGTTTGCTATTCCTGCTATCGTGGTTTATGTTTTTGCTTTGCTCGACAAAAGAAAAAGGGATTACGGAGGGCAGATGAGCTATAAACAAAGCTTCATTAGCGGTTTAATCATCACCCTTATCGTAACAATCCTCAATCCGCTGACACAATATCTTATTTCTACCGTTATCACACCTGATTTTTTCAGAAACGCAATAAAACATGCCGTCAATGCCGGAGAAATGACACGCCGCGAAGCCGGGAGTTATTTCACATTGAAAAACTATATCATTCAGGGTTTTATCGGAACGCCCGTAATGGGCATTCTTACCACGGCTGTTGTGTCTTTTTTTGTGAAAAAGGGGAATTAATACATTGTAGAAACGTGATGAATCGTGTTTCTACTTATTAAACCCAACCACCAAATTTGATATTAATTTGATAATTAATATAATAAACCTATATTTGCATAATAAACATTATGGTTTATTGTGATATTTTGAGTTTATTAATATATGGAAAGGCTAAAAAAATACATAAAGCAAGTATTGGGTGTTGAGCTTAGCATAAGAAAAGTTCCCAGCAATGAAACTGTGTCATTACCTTTTTATTTAAAGAGTATGTTTGATATATACCGGATATATCTTTTTGAAAAGGAAGTTTTAATTGCTTATGTAAATGATTTACAAACAACAATAAAACAAATAGAAAAGCTGTGGCAGAATCTCAATTCTTATTTCAATTTGCCGGTTATTTTTGTACTTGAAGATATTGATTCAACTAGTCGAAGAAGACTAATAAATAAAAAGTTTAATTTTATTGTTCCGGGCAAACAGTTGTTTTTGCCAGAACTTTTGATAGATTTAAAAGAATCATATAAAGTAACTTATAAATATGATAATAAACTACTTCCCTCTGCACAAGCAATTTTGATCTACTACTTGTTATACGGAAAAGACCACGTTGAAAACTATTCTTTGAAAGAACTTGCAAAGAAATTTCATTACAGTCCGATGGCGATAACAAAAGCGGCTAACAATCTAATGAATTTTAAAATTTGTGACATAAAGGGAACGAAAGCCAAACACCTTATTTTCACTAAAGACAGGAAAAAACTATGGAATGATGCTTTAAGCATGATGGTGAACCCTGTTAACAATTTGGTTTTTACAGATGAGTTACCACAGATTAAAACTTTGTACAAATCCAACGAATCTGCTTTACCGGCTTATACCCACTTAGCGGAAAGCAGGCAATTTTACTATGCCGTACCTAAAATTCAGTATTACCAATTGCAGAAAGAAGGTAAGTTGAAGAATATAAATAAGGAAGAAGGTAAATATGCGCTGGAGGTTTGGAAATATCTCCCTCGGGTGCTGACACAAAATGATTGCGTAGACCCACTCTCTCTGTACCTTAGTTTAAGAAACAACGAAGACGAACGCATCCAAATGGCATTAGAACAAATACTTAAGACGTATATATGGTAAATGGATTAGAAAGATTCAGAGATTACTTTAAGGATTTTACAGGTTCGTATGTATTAATCGGAGGGGCAGCATGCGATTGGCAGATGAACAAAGCCGGATTAGATTTCAGGGCCACCAAAGACCTGGATATTATTCTTGTAGTTGAAGCCATAAACGATGCATTTATTGCAAAATTCTGGGATTTTATAAAAAAAGGAAACTATGAAATAAAGGAAAAAGGCGAAGGAAAAGCTATATTCTACCGTTTTACCAACCCGGGAGAAAAAGATTTCCCTTCTCAACTCGAATTTTTTACCCGAAAACCTGATCTGAAAGGATTACCGGAAGATATTGAATTGACCCCAATCCCTGCAGAAGGAGAGTTATCAAGTTTGTCGGCTATTTTGATGGAGGATGGATATTATGAATTCACTCTGGAAAACAGTTTGAAGGATGATAGTATTCACATGGCAACTACACAAGCCCTCATATGCCTGAAAGTGCGTGCTTATCTGGACTTAAAAGATAAAAAAGAAGAAGGTGAAAAAATTGATTCAAAAAACATAAAAAAGCATAAGCTGGATATCCTGAGACTTGCCTTAATACTCAGCGAAAATGATAAAATTGAGCTACCTGTTTTTATAAAGAAAGCCATGAAAAAATACATAGATGACATACAGAAAGAAAGGCCCGATATGAAGCAATTACTTAAAGGAATGGGACTTCCTGCAAATACTATATCATTTGATCAGGTGATTGAATTGTTGCAAAAAGTCTATGATTTAGATACTGAATAGCATATCTTTTACATACAACATAAGTGAATTAAGTAAGAAATTAATACATCTCTCAAAAGACTATATCATTGTGTGGCATTAAAAGAGATCATATCTCAGATGAAGAAATTCAGGTATAAATAGGAGCACATTCGCCTGAATCCTGAGAACTGGATAAAATTGAACCCAAAAAAAATGTAAATAGACAAGAACGGACATACCAACAGCATCGAAGGCAATTCCTTAATGGGCTTTGAGGCTTGGGCTTTAATTTTACATAGAATTACTTGCTAAGGGAAAACCCTTTAGGTCTATACAAATTAGCCACGTCCTTCGTTCCGCTCTGTAACTCTCAAATGCAGCTCATCAAGCTGTGCTTTGCTGATGGTGGCCGGTGAATCGATCATCAGGTCTCTTCCGGCGTTGTTTTTCGGGAAAGCGATGACATCACGAATTGAATCGCGGCCTGCAAACAGCGCTGCCCAGCGGTCGAACCCAAAGGCAATGCCTCCGTGTGGAGGTGCGCCGTATTCAAAGGCATCCAGCAAAAACCCGAATTGTTTCTTAGCTTCTTCAGGCGAAAACCCAAGTGCAGAAAACATTTTGCTTTGCAACTTCTGGTCATGGATACGGATAGAACCTCCGCCAATTTCCACTCCGTTGATGACCATGTCATAGGCATTAGCGCGGGCTTTTTCCGGGGCGCTTTCCAGCAAATGCTCATCTTCTTTTTTTGGCGATGTGAACGGGTGGTGCATAGCATGGTAACGTTCTGATTCTTCGTCCCATTCCAGCAATGGAAAATCTACAACCCACAGCCCTGAAAACTTGTTCGGATCGCGTAAGCCTAATCTTGTTCCCATCTCCAATCGCAATTCATTGAGGGCTTTACGGGTCTTGTTAGTTTCTCCGGCCAAAATCAGCAGTAAGTCGCCGGGTTTTGCCTCAAATTTTTCTGCCCATGTTTTCAGTGCTTCTTGATCGAAGAACTTATCTACTGATGATTTAAAGTTGCCGTCCTCATTGTATTTTACGTAAACCAAGCCTTTAGCGCCGATTTGAGGTTTTTTTACGAAAGAGGTGAGTGCATCCAGTTGCTTGCGGCTGTAGTTGGCGCAGCCTTCGGCGTTTATTCCCACAACCAGTTCAGCATCATCAAAAACTTTAAAGCCTTTGTTTTGGGCCAAGTCGTTCAATTCCTTAAACTCCATTCCGAAGCGCGTATCGGGTTTATCTGAGCCATAGCGGCGCATGGCTTCTTCATAAGCCATTTTCTGGAAAGGCTTAACCTTAACACCCTTAACTACTTTAAACAGATGTCTTGTGAGCCCTTCGAAGGTATTCAGAATATCTTCCTGGTCTACAAACGACATCTCACAGTCTATCTGCGTAAACTCCGGCTGGCGGTCAGCGCGAAAATCTTCATCGCGGAAGCATTTCACCAACTGGAAATAACGATCGTATCCCGAAACCATAAGGAGTTGCTTAAAGGTTTGCGGCGATTGCGGTAAGGCGTAAAACTCACCGGTTCCTCTGCGCGAAGGCACTACAAAGTCGCGCGCACCTTCAGGTGTTGATTTGATGAGGTAAGGCGTTTCGATTTCAATAAAGCTTTGCTCATTAAGGTATTTCCGGGTTTCTATAGCCATCTGATGGCGCAGGATGAGGCTTTTTTTATTGATGTTGCGCCGTAAATCAAGGTAGCGATATTTCATGCGCAGCTCCTCGCCGCCATCGGTTTCATCTTCAATCGTAAACGGAGGTACTTTTGAGGCATTGAGCACTTCTAAGGACTCCACCATAATTTCGATTTCTCCTGTGGGGATGTTATTATTTTTATTGCTTCTTTCAGCTACTTTTCCGTGGATTTGAATGACGTATTCCCGGCCTATGTGGCGGGCTTTTTCGCATAAGTCTTTATCGCGTTCCATATCAAAAACCAACTGCGTTATACCGTAACGGTCGCGCAGGTCAATGAACGTCATCCCGCCGAGGTCGCGTGAGCGTTGCACCCAACCGGACAGGCTAACTTTTTCTCCTTCATTTTCTAAACGTAATTCTCCACAGGTGTGCGTTCTAAGCATGATCTACTTTTTTTGATTTGCCGCGAAATTACGAAAAAAGGCGGGAGGTTAAAGATGTGGCTGTTTGAATACTTCTGTTTTGTGTATTTAGCCCTATTTTCGTCCAAAATCTGCTGGAATTTCTCCCCAGATATCCGTTTGCCATTTGAGGATTTTGTTAGGCCAGGTGTTGTTTTTCAGCCAGGTTTCAGCACGGGTTATCAATTCGAAAACCGTTTTGTTTTTCGGGGTTTGCAGCAGTTTAGTGTTGGCCTTTTTCTTTCTCACCCAGCTCATAGCGGTTTTAGAGTCGGTGTAGATTGGTATTTTGCTGTTATGTTTTTTCAGGTATGCCAGGCCATGCACAATGGCCAGAAACTCGCCGATGTTGACCGTGGCATCCGGATACGGCCCCTGGTGAAACAACAGTGCACCATCAGCGGTATTGACACCCTGATATTCCATAATTCCGGGATTCCCGCTGCAGGCAGCATCTACCGCCAGGCTGGGCGTAACCGGGTTGCCGATAAGCGCTGCTTGCTCACGGCTGATTACTTTTTTTGGTGGGTTTTGACTGATTTTAGCATCCGGCCCTTCAGCAAAGGCTTGTTCGGCAATGTCTTTTGAGATAAAAGACTTGTATCGTGCGCCGGTGTAGTTTTTGATTTGCTGCTGGCATTTCTCCCAACTATCGTAAACCCCAGGATTCAATCCCTGCCAAACCACATAGTATTTTTGTTTTCGGGCCATCGCATTTTTTTCAGATACAATAAGGCAAAAATAAGGTTTTGCCTGGTTTCATAAGGGAAAAATCATTTTTCCCTGTTTATTCTGATTGCAGGTAGCTGTTTCAGTAAAGAACATGTCTTGTATTTAGAACGTTTCTTAATAATTTTTAACTTTGGCGAAAAATGAATATTATGTTTGTAGCGATAAATTATATAACCTGTACGGAATCATATAAATCAAGATTTGAAGAATTATTTGCGAGCCGGGTCAAAGCCATTGATAAAATGCCTGGTTTTAAGCAGATGTATGTACTTAAACCCAAAGAGGATGGTGATTATTTGATTGTGAGTCATTGGGAAAAAGAAGCTGATTTTATTACCTGGACAAAATCACCCGCTTTTGTGGAAGGGCATATTCGTGGCTTTGAAGATATCCGAAAAGCAAAGGAAGAAGGTCGGGAAGCGCCGATGAAAAGTAAATTTAGAACCTATGAAATTATAGCCGATTAAGAGGTTCGTAAAATAAAAGGGTTGAGATGGTTGGTGCGATAATAAACAATACAGCCAAAACCATCTCAACCCCGTTATTAAGATTTATTCCTTTTCATAGATGTTTTGATCATTTCTGTAACCAGGTTCATCAAGATACCAGTCCGTATAAACCTCTCCTGAAGATTCCGCCCATTCAGCAAACTTCAGGTGTGCATTCACAATATCGATGGTTTCTGTAGGATAATCAAAACTCACAGGTATTTCTACCGCCCATGGTAGGTTGTTTTCCGTAACATACCAGCGTTGCTGGCTTTCATCAGAGTAATCATTGCTGCTGCCAAAATGTGTTGGGTCTACAAGCTCTGTAGGAGTATGGTCGGTTAGATGGATTTCTTTTCCGCGTTGCTGAGCAGCATAAATGAATGGATTATAAGGCTCCTGACCCATTTCCAGTTGTGGATTATCAAAATAGGTAGAAACGGTAATGGTATCCGTTTCAAAATAGTTACCACCGGGTGTTGTATTGAAGAAAGAGTTGTTGTAAACTGAATTTACGGCATCATAAAATATAACTACCGTATTTTCGGTGTGGCCGTTTTCATATCCTTTTGCGTTTATGTCAAGGTTGTTTTCCGCATGCACATACCCGGTAACCTCACCGCAGTTTTCAGGCGCCACGGGAAAAGCTATTCCAAAGCCGTTATTCATCGTAGCTCCGGCTGCTCTAACGTGTGTTTGGGCAATGATATCCACAATCAGGTTTTCAGCGTTGGTTACAATTTTATATTGAAAATCCAGCACCAGGTCGTTAAAGTCATAGTCACCTTTCGAAGGCCACAAATCTTCATAAGCCAGCGTTCCAAAGTCATGCTTGTTCGGGTAATAGTTGTTAAATGCCCTTTCCGGATCATTTGGATAATCATCTTCGGAATCAGGAACGCCGTCTTCGTCAGCATCTTCAGGGTCGTCGGGGCCACCGCCTCCGCCACCGTTTCCACTACCTTCTGATCCTGGGTTACAGGAGTCTTCCGGAATGGTTACTTCACAAGAAACCACGTTGCTTCCTAAAGTTCCGGTATTGGTTTCAATGCCGTTATCATCGCATAAATCCATCTTTCCGGTAATTTGGCCGCCTCCGTTTATGGTTGTGTTTTCTGCAACATCAATTTTAGAATATACACTTCCATCGCCATTGATAGTAGCATTGACCATCAGGTTTTTGGTTGATACCAATGCACCATCTACCATTTTCAGAAGTCCTCCGCCGTTTACGGTTAAGGTATTGCTTATTTCGATGTAACTGTGGTTTTCAATGGTATTATTCAACTGCAGATTTCCGCCAACGGATAAGTTGCAATAGTTGTATCCTTTTGAGTTGCCGTTTATGTTTAAATTACCGGTGATAACCATACTACCGTAATTTTTAAAAGCCACTTTACCATTTGCGTTAAAATGACCACTTATATTCAAATCTCCTTCATTACGCAATTCCCGGGTGTTGTTATTTACTGTTCCGGCAATATTCATAGTGCCGTAATTGTAAAAGTGGTAAGGGTTTTTAGTGTTTACGTTTCCACTGATGTTGTGGGTTCCAAAATTATAAAGATTTAGTCTTGAATTGATGTTAAGGTGGCCTGAAGTAGCCAGCACACCGGAACTGCTTATATAGATATTGCTGGTACTGTTTCCGATTATCACAAAATTATTAATGTTTGCTGTACCGCAAATGACGAGTGAAGCGCCGTTTCTGAACTTAAGCTGGTTTCCTACTGTGAGGTTGCTTCCTTCCGGCACGCAATAATCCGCGCCGTCCAGTGTCAGTTGGTTGTATATTCCGGATACTGTTTCTTCACATTCATCACAGCCGGGATCTACAATTACGCTTTTGTTTTGATAAGCTGATTTTTCCATCCTCTGGAACGTGTGGTTTATGCTTTGTCCCGTAACGGGAATTTCGGCCAATTCATAAGAGCCATCAGGACTTCTTTTCTCTGCAAACAGTTTTTCAACCCTTGTCGGGATAGTGAGTTTGACAGAATACTCAAACTGCTTGGTTATTCCTTTGGTTAAGAGTCTGCCACCCTGTGTGGGATGGTCAAGATATATCTTGATAATATGCTGTAGCTCATCCCCGCTTTCAGGAACAACAGTAAAAGAAGCATTTACTTTTTGCGTACTCTTAAATTCAAATTCCGGATTGATATTCAGTTCCTGAATGGTTTCAGGTTGATCTGCATTAGGGTTATCGTCAGGGTCTTTTTCACAGGAGATAAAAAACACCGGTAAAATTATGCCTAAAATGAACAGTTTAAAATGATTTATATTTTTCATGGTTGTTTGTTTTGTTTATACAATGCAAAATTGTACCAGTCTTTTATATTAAATATAATCAGCACGATAAATAATTAACATCAATCAAAAATGTCCATAAAAGGAAATCTGTCCCAAAAATGGATATTATCATTGGCATTAAGGGTAATAATAAAACCTGAAAGTCTCTCAAATTTAAAATCAAGCACTGGAAAAAAGGGGCTGGTAATTTGAACACATTAGAAATCTGACTAACCAAATCTATTTTTTTATTTAGTATTTGGATGTTAAAAACTGTAACCTATCTGAAAGGAAACTTTTTGTTCTGTTAATCTTAAAAACTCGTTTAGTGCAGCTGGAGTATTTTATCTTCCTATTGCTATAAAGATTCGTTAAGTTCGGCCTTAAAACCTTTATTTAGGTGTAAACTTGATTACTTAATGAATGTAGAAAATCGACTTTCACAGAGTACTAATGAGATTCCCGCCCGAACGTGCCATTCGGTACGGGCGGGAATCTATTATTTAGAATTTGGTAAATGTCGAAATTTCGTTGAATACGTTAAAAATCCGTATTAGGACCATAAAAGTATAATATTCGCGATGTATAAATAAGTAACTATGTTAACAACTCAAAACATTTAATAATTAACCATGTATTATTTTCTGTCAAAGGTGATGCCACCCCTATTTCATTTAAAGTACAAACAAAAAATGCTGGTTATACCCAATTATTTACTGCTTCATGGTTTTTAATACTTCCATTTCCTTGCTATAGCCACGAGAGAAAGCATCACAGGCACTTCTGCCAACACTCCGACAACCGTAACCAGCGCTGCCGGCGATTGCAGTCCGAAAAGGGAAATGGCCACGGCTACGGCGAGCTCAAAAAAGTTGCTGGCGCCAATCATGGCTGCAGGAGCGCAAACCTGGTAGTTCAGCTTAAGCTTTTTACCGCCAAACCAGGCCAGGAAAAAGATAAAATAAGTCTGAATTACAAGAGGGACAGCAGCAAGTAAAATAATCAACGGATTGTTGATGATATTTTGAGCCTGAAAAGCAAATAGCATTACAAGTGTAATTAGCAAAGCAACAATGCTTACGGGTTTGAGCCTGGGTAAAAACGTGTTTTTAAACCAATTCAATCCTTTTGCGCGAATCATAAAATGCTGCGTAATAACTCCGGCCACCAGAGGGATTACAACAAAGGCAACAATACTTGCAACCAATGTGTCATATGGGATTTCAATGTTCGTAATACCCAGCAATAATCCAACAATCGGAATAAAGGCAACCAGGATGATTAAATCATTGACCGAAACCTGCACCAGCGTATAATTGGGATCACCATTGGAAAGGTACGACCAGACGAACACCATGGCCGTACAGGGCGCCGCTCCCAGGATTATAGCACCTGCAATATACTCGCCGGCCATAGCCGGATCTATCCAGGCTGCGTAGATTTTTGAGAAGAATATCCAGGCAAAAAAGGCCATGGTAAACGGCTTAACAGCCCAGTTGATAATCAGTGTCCAGACAATACCCCGTGGACGTTTCCCGATTTTTTTTATGGAGCTGAAATCCACCTGCAGCATCATCGGGTAAATCATCAGCCAGATAAGCACCATCACCGGAATATTCACCTTCGCGATTTCAAAACTACTGATGACCTCGATGCTGTCGCCGGCAAAATGGCCAATTATTACTCCGGCTAAAATTCCTAATGCTACCCATACTGACAGGTATCTGTCGAAAAAACTCATAGCTTTCTTTTCTGTCATAAAAGTTTCTTGTTTTATTTGTATGCACTTACCGTGATGGAAAAAATACCTTTATCGCCTGTGTTAAAATCCTTCAGTTCATTTTCCGGGATATATTTTTTCAGTGTTTTCTGAGGGATTTCGATTCTTTTTTGTTTATGGATTTGCATATCACGAAATCCGGCTTTTCGTATCACGTCCAGATATTCTTCCAGCTCTAATGCTCCGGATATACAACCGGCATACATTTCGGCATCTTTGCGGAGCTTTTTAGGCAATGTTCCTTTAATCACCACATCTGATACACAAAAATGCCCGCCGGATTTCAGGACCCGCTGTATTTCAGCAAAAGCCTTGTGTTTATCCGGTACGAGGTTCAGCACACAATTAGAAAGGACAACGTCAAACTGATCGGCTTTCAGTGGTATCTCTTCAATATCTCCGGATAAAAAATAAACATTCTTGAAACCACGCTTTTGGTTGTTTTTGCGGGCCTTTTTGACCATCTCTTCTGAGAAATCAATTCCGATGACCTTGCCGGATTCACCCACTTCGGCTCTTGCCACAAAACAGTCGTTACCGGCACCGCTTCCCAGGTCAAGAACCTGCTGTCCGGTTTTCAGTCCGGAAAATTCCGTAGGGACACCACAGCCTAGCCCCAGGTCGGCCTCCGGGTTATAGCCGGCCACATCGTGATAGTCATCACCAATCATACTGATTTCCAATTCACCCCCGCAGCAGCTTGACTCCCCACAGCAGGGTGATGAAGCATTATTATTGCTTTGTTGGGCAATTTGAGAATACTTCTCTTTCACTGCATCTTTTATATCTTGTGCTTTCATAATCCCTGTTTTATTTTGTTGATATATAATTCTTTAAACGTTTTTTCTATCTCATCGCGAACGCGCCGGAATTCGCCCCGGATAAACTCTTCGGAACCGGTGGCGTGCGAGGGGTCCTCAAACCCAATATGCAGCCGGTGGTTTACCTTCCCGATAAACACGGGACATTTCTCATTGGCATCGTCGCACACGGTAATCACGTAATCCCAGGGCTCATCGATGTATTCATCCACCATAGTGGGCTTGTGTTGGCTGATGTTAATATTTTTTTCTTCCATTACGGCTACAGCTTTCGGGTTAACTGCTTCAGCAGGTTCTGTTCCACCTGAGGCTACCTGTAAAGTGCTGTCGAAAGATTTCAAAAAGCCGTGCGCCATCTGGCTGCGGCAACTGTTTCCGGTACATAGGATTAGTATTTTCATATCTTGGTTTTTAGTGTATTAAGTTGATTGAGTGTATTGAGTTGATTAAGTAATTAAGTTGGCTTACTCAATTAACTCAGTTAACTCAATGACTCATTTTCCTTTTTGGTTTTTAAATATAAAATATATCCGTTCAGCAGTTTTAAGCATTGGCTGTAGGAGTTTCTATAAGTTTTCATTTGATTTTCTGTAATATATTCTTATCCAGGGCACAGATTAAATGCTCCAGAGTTTCTGTTAAAGAACCACGTGCCTGCCTGCAAAACTGAATGTTTTCCTGATAGTGATATCTACCGTGTCCTTCTGCGATATTTCCTGTGATAGAACGGCTTGAACGAATGATCTGATCTGCAAGCCTGTATTTTTCTTCGATTGGAAATGTCTTCGCAAGCTTTGAAATTTCTTTTCGGAATTTCTGGCATTCCCTGTAAAGTTCCAAATCCTCAAAACTTCTCATAGTCTGCGTTTTAATATTTCAATTACTATATAAGAATTAATGTAAAATCCACTCACCTAATCAACTCAATCACTTAATTAACCCAATTAACTCAATTACTCATTCAAATCAATTACTCAATCAACTCACTCAACACACCATATTTTCATCAATATCAATCATTTCAAAAAAGTTATCGGCCAGGGCTTTCATTTCTTTTACCTTGGCGGGATTCAGACAGTAGTTGATTTTAGCGCCGGTGACGTGTCCCTGAATTAAGCCGGCATTTTTCAGTTCCTTCAGGTGCTGATTTACCGTTGTTCGTCCCAGCGGAAGCTCTTTGCTTATGTCTCCCGAAATACAGGTTTTGGTCTCCGCCAGAAATTTCAGAATCTGTATCCGTGCAGGGTGTGCCAATGCTTTGAACAGGGATGCGCACTGCTGTTCTTGCTTATCAAACAATTCACTTTTTGCCAGTACCATATTTTTTTGATTTATTTATGACGCAAATATACGTCATAAATCTGAAATGACGTATAAATACGTTATAAAAAATGTATAATTGGGTTTAGTTTAATAAGTTTGTAAGTTAATGTACGCGAATAATTATAATTTTCTGAAAGCATTGATTGTAGCCAGTAAGGCAGCGATAAGCACACCGGCAAAAATTGTAGCATATGATACTTGAGGTGGCAAAAGTATTAAAATCTCATTTCAGAAAAATACCTGGTCTGAATGAAAACAGGTTATTGCTTTACAAATTTAGATTGGAAAGTCATTTTCACACCTTCTATTTTTATGAAGTACAGACCTGATTTAAGATGATTTATTTGAATAACATCATTCCCTTTTTTTACTTCATGACGTTTTACGGGACGCCCTCGGGTATCATAGATGGTGAGTGTACCTTCAATGTTTTTGAAATTACTGATATTTAACTGGCTGGATGCCGGATTTGGATACACCTCAAAATAATCCTTAAAAAGGGCTATTTCTTCAATGCCAACCGTAACTTCTTCTCCGCAACTGTGGGCTCCTTTGTCAAAATAGACGACAGATTCATCCTGAGAGCCTAGCTGGGTGTTTGTGGCAGACGAATACAGTCCGAGTCCGAATACGTATTCTTTACGATCGGTTAATGGCAACCCGAAGATATCCTGCGGTCCCCAGCAGTCATCAGCATCACAGTAGCCCAATTCACTTCGGTCTGTTTTATAGGTCCAAAGCGTTTGTCCACAATAATCTTTCTGGTAAAGTCTTTTATATTTCATCAGAACTTCATCATTTGGATCGGGTCTGCCAAAAGGAATGCTGTCTATCACCACATTTTTCAGATAAACAGTTTCTATCGTATCGGTGCTTACGGTTGTTGAATCCGTATAAAAACTTGTTATTTCTGCCGTATAAATTAGGCTGTCAGCGTTTTCCTCACGGGCAAGGTGCTTGTATTTATCGTATCGTGTAAAATTTTCAGAAGGAGGACCACCTGGAGTGCTCTCGGTTATTTCATACTGAACCACATGGCCGGGCTGATAATCGTAAAGATCGGCATTCGTGATTTTGGTAAGTCCGGCCTCGGGTGCTGTATTTCCGATAAGATGAAGAGGAACGAGCATTTCAGGAAAGTGATCGATGCGGAAAAAGGAGGTGAGTCCGAGATTTTTACCTACACCTATTTCATGTTGATGTAAGTCTGAGTTCATAATATTTCCTTCTGCATTGTAATGCAGGATTTTGAAACTCTGCACAGTATCGCTTATGCCAAGAACCTCTGTAAGCTCTTCGCCTAGACCTTTCATGTAAAAGGCTTGTTCCGAGTCTTCGTAAATCAGCGCCGAATCGCTTTCCGGTAAGGCAATGTCAATGTGGATGGCTTCTTCTTCCAGATTGTAAAAAGTATAATGTCCGTTGTTGTCATATTCCACCGGAGTTCCCAGCCAGGAGGGCCGGTTAAGCGGCAGGCATTCCTGTGGTCCCCAAAACTCACACTCATCAGCATCTATCCAATCACCAAAAGCGCTGAAATTCTCGTAAACCCAGTTAATATCTGCTGTTTCGTGAATTGTATCGAAAGCTATGCTGTAAACGGTATCGGCCATGCCGGTTTTGGCGAACGCTTTTCTTTGATCGGTTTCGAAAAACAGAAAATCAGAACCCACACCGGTTAGATGATTGCAGGCAACATCAGATGTGTTGTGAACAGGAAATGTGTCATCTGAGTAGCATCTGAGATCCAAAATATCTGCTTCAAAAATATTTCCGTCACAACTCTGATATCCCGGGAAGGGCCCTGTGCCGATATCTTCTGGAGATGTCAGCTTAGCGCCGAATTTCTCCACGCAAGTGGATCGAATGCTCATGTAGCTGTCCGTGGCCGGTTCGAGGGTGATGGTGCGCAGTTCCTCGCCATTAATTTCGGTAGTGCCGGTAGCAACCACTTCTACTTTAGCCGTGTCATTGCATTCCCCTCCGATGTCAGTAATATCAACGGTCCAGGAGTCGCCTACGGATGCTGAAAAATCATAGAGCAAGTGAAACTGACCATTTGAATAGTGAAATACCGAATCCCCGGAGGCGTATGTAAACCTGGGGTCATCTTTGGTTTCTGTGTAAACCGGATGTCCTAACGGATGTGTAAAATATCGGTGACGGGTTACTTCTATTTTCTGACACATTTTCCCGGAAATCATCGTGTCGGAGGTGTATTCAAATTCATAGGTGCCGTCCACCCCGATGTTCCAGAAATCATAGGTCCATTTAGCATTTTCGTCTATCCAAACTTGAGATTGGGCATTGGATGTGGTAGCAAGCAGTGCGAACAGGGCGATTAAGCTAATGCTTAATAGTCTTTTTAGAGGGTCTTTGTAGTATTGATTCATGAAGTGGATGTTAAATGTTTATATATCTAAGACAGTAATATACATTAAAATGGTTGTATGCTTTTTAAGCTTTTTTGAAAAAATCACCCAAAACCTTCAATGGCACACTATGTGTATTACTTACTCACTTTAATCTGATAGTTATTGGACTCAAACTAATTAGTATGAAGATATCTTATGAGAACAAAAAGGCATCAACCTGTCAAAATGAATCACTATTAAATGACTAGTTTTTAAAGGCTATTTAACCTATGTGCCTTCATTTAATATTGTCTCAAATTTGCTCACCGTTATAATCTGCGTTTTATGATAATTAATCATTTCAAGTAAATCCTTATCACCTGTAACTAAATAATCTGCTTTTGCTTTTTTTGATAAGGCAAGTAAAAAATCATCTTTTGGATCGCGACATAATTCCTCTACTTCATCAATGGATAAAACAGAACCAGTTATGCGGAGAAATTTAACTAAATTGACAACATCGGTTTTGGAGAAATATTTTCGAAACTTTGACCTCTCTGTTACAATTTGTAATTCTTGTATGTTTTGTTCGGCAAAGATTAATTCAACAGAGGATTCGATTAAGCTACTTTTTAACCTTTTTAGCCTTTTTCCAATTAAAAAGCTAATAAACAGGTTTGTATCAATTATAACCTTAATCTTTTTTCTTTTGCTCATAAATTTCGGTTCTCACCTTTTCAACCTCAGCATCTATCTCTTCCTGACTGATTTCGTCTGTTCTGAAGG
>CAYXJS010000014.1:0-27987 GCA_964465045.1 uncultured Bacteroidales bacterium
CTTCCAAATCGGTTTTGCCGTAAGCGGGCATATAGTGTGTTTTCACAGTTTGATCATTTCCGTCTTTAGCTTCCAGCCTAATGGTGTGCACGGGCGTTTGAGCCCTGATGCTGTCAATCTTAGTCTGGGCCATTCCCTCGTTTAAATAATTTTCAAACCGTAGGTTTCTGAAGGCAGTTAGAAATTCTATCACCTTTACCGTATCAAAATCAGAAATATATTGATCTTGTTTATGCGAATAAAGTTTAAATTCTTGATTACCGGTAGTTTCAATGCGAAAAGAATTCTCCGGTTCATCATGGTAGCGCATTGAGAGACGTTTAATGTTACTGATGCGATGGTTAAACACTTTATGATGTCTCCAGTCGCCCAGCCGGGCGGTAAATCTCGTGGAAACAAAACCTCTGAATCCGGGAATTCCCACCACATAAGGTCTTTCAGCTCCCTCCATCAGCACGAATGTTCCCAGTTTGTCCTGAGTTTCGCCGCCTACATAGTAAGTTCTGGTGTTTTTTTCAAAAGGGAAAAGCTTTATCTTATTAAACAAGTTGATTCGATGCGCCGTTTGATAGATTTCTGTTTTTACCGATCGGGCCGCAAGTCTTGAGATTACATTATTGTGAGCGGCATCAGAAACCGGCCGCTGCACTTTTATGTTTTTGATAGTACGCAGTAAGGTTTCTGTTTTTTCTGGTGTAGCTGCAAGGCTGTCGTTAATGATCCATTCATAACCGTTTTGCCTCTCTAAAAGAAGTTGTCTGTCATGTTTATCAGTCAGGAATATTTTTGTTACCGTAGTAGTATCATCTATGGCAAAGTTCTTTTCTTTATAGTTGAGCGTACTGTTGCTTTGTGTGGATACCAGGAAAACAACAACAATCAACAGGATAATTACAATCCCAAATATCTTTATATTTTTATTCATTCTAAATGTAGATTTAATGTTTTGTATATTTTAACTTTCTGATTCTAA
This sequence comes from uncultured Bacteroidales bacterium, assembly GCA_964465045.1. Taxonomy (GTDB): domain Bacteria; phylum Bacteroidota; class Bacteroidia; order Bacteroidales; family JAIPAH01; genus JAIPAH01. The sequence goes on from CAYXJS010000014.1 coordinate 974, forward strand.
CGATAATGAAACCTATAATTAACATTAGGACAGATGGCCCGGCCGTATTAACAACCTGAATCAGAATACGATGGTCTTCTGCCTTTGTTTTGTCCAGAAGTCTGATTTTAAAATCTTTAGCGCGTGCGCTTAGTATTCCCTCGTCGTTTGTCAGGTAATTGACCGTATTCAGCACTAAGTCCTTGTTTCCGTATGTCTGGCCAGTAAATTGGTCAAAGCCTAACGGGAGTGGGTAACCGCGACTGTAATGCAGTTGATTTTTGATTATGTCGCCATCAGAGAAAACCACTATTTTGGTTTCCTCACTTTCGCCTTTAAACCCTATCATTTCACTATCAATAATTTCAGGCGTAAGCCGGTTATCATAAAACGATCGGAATTTTCCTTCTACAAGAAGCCCTGCCGTTTGAGGGGGCTTGTTATACTTGCTCCGGTCAGGTCGCTCCTGGGTGGCTTGCAGCGAAATTACAGCAGGAGCATTCACCATACGGGAATATTTTGAAGTGGCCAAAAGTGGTGTCTTTTTTAATTTTGGTGTGCGGATAGTATCAATGCTGCTTACAAATTCGGTTTTTATGTTGTTCAGATCAGCTACAATTGGATGGTTTGACTGAGGGGTAAGTATCGGAAAATAAGGCCATGGCAAGTATTCAAACTGAGGTTCTCCGCCTACAGTACCTGTGCTAAGGGGAATGGGCGAGTTATTGATATCCATGACAATGTTGGTATTCACCCTGAAACCATAATTAAAGAACATGTCCTGAAGTTCGAGATCTTTGGCTAAGGCCATGGTTCTGGCCTGATTTTGCAGGCTGTCCATAGAAGCGTGCACCGGGTCAACAAACCAGACAATTTTGCCTCCGCGCATTAGATACTGATCAACGATGAATTTATCTTTATCATTAATGGCTGAATCTGGCTTGGCAAAAAGAATCACATCATACTTATTGCTGATAGCATAGTTGCCGGTATCTATGCTTTTGCGATCGGTAAGGGCATTAATGTTGCCATCAATTCTGACCCGTTCTGTGGTGTAGTATTCTTCGAGCGCTTCTTCAATATCCATAGTATGTCTTTCACTCAGCTCGCCGTTACTCGTGATAAAAGCAACTTTTTTCTTTTTTCCTGAAATAAGCTTTTGGATGGTGTTGGCGATGTTGTATTCCAGGTTTTGAACGGATTCATTTAATGCCTGTTCCGGGTTTTGTCCTTTTTGGGATACCAACAGGTTGGCGGCTGTTTCTTTTTCACGGTAGGTGACGAGCGCTCCCGGAAAAATCACTTTGCGCGAATCCCCTTGTTTTTCTGATACGCGCAACTCTGTTGGCTTTATTCCTTTACGGGATAATTCGTTGTAAAAATTATTACGCTGTTCTTCATCACCTACATCAGATGGGTTTACAAATTCGTATTGAATTCTTTTGTTATAACTGCGAAATTCGTCCAGCATTTCGCGGGTTTCCTTACGCAATTTTTTAAAACCGGCAGGGAAATCACCGTCAAGGTAAACTCTGAAAAAGATAATATCATCAACTTCACCGAGCATCTTTTTTGTGGCATCAGACAATGAATATCGGTTTTCAGAAGTCAAATCCACCCGCCCTTTTATAAACGTCCCGGCTATGTTGACCAGTATAATGACTGCCAGCATTGCTGCAAGTTGTATGAGGCTGTTTTTCTTCTGTTTTGAAATGTTTTTCCACATAAATTTATGCTTTCAGATTACCACTTTCTGCTTTCAAGTGACGTTTTTGTGAGCAGTAAGAATAATGCATCCACGCTCAGAAAATATAAAATATCGCGAGAATCAATTACGCCGCGGCTTAACGATGCATAATGCGTATTCATTCCCAGGTTCTTTATAAATAGATCGGCATCACCCAATATGTTTAGTTCATAAATCAACTCAAAACCAATATATAGAAACGCGGTCAGCACTATAGCTATGATAAAGGAAACAATTTGATTTTCAGTAATGGAAGAAGCAAACAACCCAATGGCTGTAAAAGCAGATGCCAACATTAATAAACCAATGTATGAACCCCACATTCCGCCCTGATCAAGGTTTCCCGGAGGCATACCCAAAAGGTAAACCGTAGCAAAATAAAATAATGTGGGTAGCAATGCAATGACAACCAGCGTAAAAGCGGCTAAAAACTTAGCCAGTATGATCTGAAGATCGCTTAAAGGACTCGTTAAAAGAAATTCGATTGTGCCCTGATTTTTTTCTTCGGCAAACATCCGCATGGTAATGGCCGGGATTAGGAATAGAAATACGAATGGCCCTATCAAAAAGAGGCTGTCGATATTGGCGTAGCCAAAATCAAGTATATTGAAATCTGTAGGGAAAACAAACAAAAACAACCCGTTTATGAGCAGGAATATAATGATAGTTAGATATCCTGTAATTGAACTTAAAAAGTTGCTTAACTCCTTCCTTAATAATGCTAGCATAACCTCCTCTGAATCTTTTGGGAGTGCTAAATTAACTAATTTTTAAAAATAGGGAGGATGCTTAACAAAAATTATAATATTGTAGTCGGGAAGTTAAGCTTTGAATTCTACAATTACGGGTGAGTCGAGCCCCATACCCAGCAGTTCGCTGGCTTTACCACGGTAAAGGGCAATCTCCAAAAACCCACTTGTTCCGAATAAGGCAATCAGGTCGGCTTCATTAACTTCGTTATATGAGTTACGCAGCGTTCCTATATTGTATTGCTTGTTGTGAAAATGGAGTTCAAAAGCTTTGTTTTTTCCTATCTTGTTGAAAGTTTGCTTATGGATATTTGTAATGAGGTTTTGATAACGGTCAATGTGAATCACTTTAGCCCTGATCATGTTTTCGGTAACCACAGGCTGGAAGGCTTGAAGCTTTTTCAGTGATTTGGCTTCCGTGCCCATATCAGCAATATTATGCCCTTTTGTTATCATCTCAGCCGCTTTGCAGAACAAATCACGCGAAGGAAAAGTATAGGAATCAGATTCCCAGTGGATATCAAGATGTATAATTTTTTCCGGATGCGCTTCGGAAATCAGTGAAAAAATCCCGTTATCCGTTCCTATAAAATATTGATTATGCCATTTTACAATTGCATACGGCGTATCTGATGATTCATTAGTGTCTACACCGATAATGTGAATCGTGTTTTCGGGGTAGCAGGCAAGTATGTTTTTCAACACAAAAGAAGCGTGAATAATATCATGTGGTGCAATGTGATGAGATATATCAATGATGTTGGCGGAAGGAATTTTTTGCAATAGTTTTCCTTTAACAGCGCCAACATAAAAGTCGCGGGTTCCCCAATCGGTTGTTAGCGTGATGATAGGATGGTTCATAATTTTTAACACTTCTGTTATCAAAAATATAAATAATAGCGGTAAAATTGAATTTTCATTTATATTTTTGTAAACGAATTTGTTATAATTATTGATAATCACGAAAATACTATATGGGAGAAAAAATCATTGCCCTGGAAAATGTGAATCTGGTTGAAATCTTTGGAGTAAACGACAAACATTTAAATCAGATTAAGAAGCATTTTTCGAATCTTAAAATTATTGCCCGCGGAAACAACCTGAAAGTGCAGGGCACCGATGAGGAAATTCATGATTTTGAAGAAAAATTCAATACAGTTCTTCTGAGTTACGATAAATTCGGAAGGCTGACTTCTCAGGACCTGGAGCAGATTTTAGGTTCAGACGACCATGTCCACATTACCGATACCTCAGAAAACGATATCCTGGTAAGAGGAAACAATGGTATTCTGGTGAAATCGCGCACGCCCAACCAGCATCGGATGACCGAAAGTGTAAAAAGGTATGATTTGCTATTTGCCATCGGACCTGCCGGTACGGGTAAAACATATACTGCCGTGGCATTGGCAGTAAGAGCATTGAAAAACAAGGAGGTGCGTAGGATTATCCTTACGCGGCCTGCGGTTGAGGCAGGTGAAAATCTGGGTTTTCTGCCTGGTGATATGCGCGAAAAGCTCGATCCGTATCTTCAACCGCTTTATGATGCTTTGCGAGATATGATTCATCCGCAAAAACTGCTCACCTATCTCGAAGACGGCACCATAGAAGTAGCACCGTTAGCGTTCATGCGCGGACGCACTCTTGATAATGCATTTGTGATTCTGGATGAAGCACAGAATGCAACTCCCAGCCAGCTTAAAATGTTTCTGACCAGAATGGGAAAAGCGGCTAAGTTTATCGTTACTGGCGATATTACACAGATCGACTTGCCTAAAAATCAGAAATCCGGACTCGTTCATGCTACCAAAATTCTCAAGAACATCAAAGGTGTTGAATTTGTTTTTCTGAATGCTGACGATATTGTGCGGCACCGCCTCGTAAAGCAAATCATAGAAGCATATTCTGATCATCCCAAATCCTGATTTATTATGAAGAAAAAGGCCATAGACATTACTTATTTTGATTTTCCGGGGCAGAAAAACCTGTATCACGGCAAAGTGCGTGATGTGTATAATATTGATGATGATATACTTGTAATGGTAACCACGGATCGTATATCTGCCTTTGATGTGGTGCTGCCGCGACCTATTCCTTATAAGGGGCAGGTTTTGAACCAGATTGCTGAAACCTTTCTCAATGCTACTGAAGATATCGTTCCCAACTGGAAAATTGCTTGCCCTGATCCTATGGTTACTGTCGGGCGAAAATGCGATCCCTTTCCGGTAGAGATGATTGTGAGGGGCTATTTATCGGGAAGCGCATGGCGTACATACAAGTCCGGAGCCCGCGAAATTTGCGGTGTGCCGGTGCCCGAGGGTATGAAAGAACATCAGCGCCTTCCGCAGCCAATCATTACGCCCACCACAAAAGCAGACTCGGGTCATGATATGGATATTTCCCGTAAGGAAATTATAGAACTGGGAATTGTGCTGGAAGAAGATTACATTCAAATGGAACATTATGCGACGGCGCTTTTTGAAAGAGGCCAGGAAATGGCACGTGATAAAGGATTAATTCTTGTAGATACCAAATATGAGTTCGGGAAAGCCAACGGTCGTATTTATTTGATTGATGAAGTGCATACACCGGATTCTTCGCGATACTTTTATGCTGATGAATACGAGGAAAGGTTAGAAAAAGGGAAGCAGCAAAAGCAACTCTCCAAGGAATTTGTCAGGGAATGGCTGATGGAGATGGGTTTTCAGGGAAAGGAAGGCCAAAAAATACCAACCATGACTGATGATTTTGTGCAGCAGATTTCATCACGATATATCGAACTTTATGAGAAGATTACAGGATTAGCCTTTGAAAAGGCAGAGGATGAAAAGGTTATGCTTCGCGTGCAGCAGAATATCTCAGGTTTTTTGAGCGCCTACCGGAGGTAGAATTTGCTTTGAATTTCGCTTAATCTTCAGCTGTTTCGCCTGTTGATGGAAAAGCTTCCAGCAAGTATGCGATTTCATTGGCGCGGGCCTCATCTTCAAAATGGATATAGCCCATTTTGACATTTGTAAGCAGGGTCTTAATAATTTTGGTGTTACTTGAGGGTTTAAAATGTTTATCTTCAGGTGTTTGTTTGGTTTCCTCCAGGTATTTCCAGATTTCCCGTGCTGTAAAAACAGCGCCCTTAAAATGGGGATTCAGATAAAACCTTACATAGCTGTTAAATGCAGCATTGCCGGGGAAATCGGCATACATATAAGCCAGAATAAAATGGTGCGACAATGGCAACCCGTAAAGCGGAATGCCAAATTTATGGGCTAATATCATGTAAAGAATACCGAGTGATAATGGGGAGCCTTTTTTATTCTCCAACAGATGTTTGAAAAAATGGCTTTTTATAAAAGTTTCCTTTTTGAGATTGATCCTGAATTTATGAATATCAAATAACACATGATTCATGACCCTGATCTTCTGTAAGGCTGTAAGGTTTTCATGCAGCTCATAGCGGAGATCTTCCTTGATTGGAGCTAGCTTTTCTTTAATCTCGTTGTGGTCTAACTCACTATGCAGATACTGGCTTACAATAAAGAAGCCTTCTTCCAGATCATTCTGATTAAAGTTGCTCCAAATGGAAAGGTTTTGATAGAGTTTTTCAAGGTGAAGTTGCTGAATCAGTTGCAGCAGGCGGTTGCGTCGTTCCGGATCGTGGATTTTCATCCATTCCTGTTCCAAAAGGCTGATGGCATCCGGGCCAAAAGCCAGAATTTGAGAGGCTATCTCCCGGTAAGCTTCTTCATCCGAAACATCCAGTAATGAAATTAATGTATGTAATGTTTGTTTATCCCTTTCCATACTCTGTCAACAAAGTTAGGCCGGTTTTTCAGCCAGCTTATCCAGTAAAATTGTTATTAATTTGTTAATAACCAGTCTGTAGTCCTGAGCATATTCTTTCCGGATACGGTTAGCGATTACGGCACAGACCGTGAGAACCTCATGACCTAAAGAGCGCCCTAAACCATACAGTCCTGAGGTTTCCATTTCAAAATTCATCACTCTATGGTTTTGGTATTGAAAATGCCCAAGCTTTTCATTCAAATCCGGGTAAGCCAGCGGCAGGCGTAATACCCTTCCCTGAGGCCCGTAAAATCCGGGGGCTGTAGCAGTAATGCCGGGGGTGAAGTCATTATCAAACAAGCTCAGAAGCGTCTCTGAAGCTTTAATGATGTATGGCTTTGATAAATCTTGTGGCCATTGGGTTTGTTTGATGAGTTGCTCGGTTAATTCATGACTGATGATGTTTTGGTCCAGAGCATAATAATTCATCAGTCCGTCGAGGCCCAACCCAAATTGGGAGACAATGAATGTATTGACTGGAATGTCCGCCTGTAGTGCTCCGGAAGTGCCTAAGCGAATTAACCTCAGTTTCTTTTTATCTTTCTTGATGGTTCTTTTTTCCAAATCAATATTGGCTAAGGCATCAATTTCGTTGATAACAATATCAAGGTTATCGGTCCCCATTCCGGTTGACATGGCTGTGAAACGTTTGCCTTGGTAGGTTCCGGTGTGGGTTTTGATTTCCCGGTTGTGTACTTTGTATTCTATTGTATCAAAAAAGGATGAAACCGTATTCACCCGACCGGGATCGCCCACCAGAATAACGGTATCGGCAAGCATTTCAGGTTTTAGCTTTAAATGGTATATGCTTCCGTCCGGATTTAAAATAAGTTCTGATTCTGCAATCATAGTTTTTGTTTGCATCAATGCAACTGTTATTATGTAATTTTGTTTCAAAAGTAAGGATAATCGCAATACCTCAAAAACATTGCTGAATTCAGAGGATATCAGAAACACAAATTCATGGTAGAAAGCAACATTAAAGCAGCAGTAATCACAATCGGTGATGAAATTCTCATCGGGCAGATTGTCAATACCAATGCATCCTGGCTAGGACAGCAAATGAATTTTGCCGGATACAGTGTGGTGCATATGGCAACGGTCCCCGATCAACGTGAAGAAATTGTGAATGAATTGGATAAAGCAATCAGGTATGCTGAAATTGTAATTATCACCGGAGGGCTTGGGCCTACAAAAGATGATATTACCAAGCATACCTTGGCTGAGTATTTCGGGCAGTCCCTTCATGAAGATCAGGATACGCTTGAGCAGGTCACTTCTTTTTTTGCAGCCAGAGGCATGAATCTTACAGAAACAAACCGCAGGCAGGCTTTAGTTCCGGAAGATGCTGTAGTGATGAAAAATGAAAATGGCACCGCACCGGGAATGCTCTTTGAGGATAATGGAAAAGTGGTAGTCTCTTTGCCGGGAGTGCCGCTTGAGATGAAGCACCTGATGACAGAAAAAGTGATACCTTATCTAAAAAAGAAATATAAGGGACAGCATATCTGTCATAAAACAATCATGACTCATGGAATGGGTGAGTCACATCTTTCTGATCTTATTCAACCCTGGGAAGAAAGTCTTCCTGCCCATATCAAGCTGGCTTATCTGCCGCGACCCGGTATAGTTCGTTTGCGGCTCAGCGCAACCGGTGATTCATATAACCAAGTCAGAACAGATGTAAACCAACAGGTTCAGCGACTGGTTGAGTTGATTCCGGATTTGATTTTTGGATATGACGATATTACGCTGGAGGAGGTCATAGGAAATTTGTTAACACAACAGTCAAAAACGGTTTCTACCGCTGAAAGCTGCACCGGTGGCAGCATTGCTGCCAGAATAACTTCTGTAGCCGGCAGCTCTGCCTATTTTAAAGGAAGCGTTGTAGCTTATGATAATTATGTAAAGAATAGTCTGCTGGGGGTTTCTGAAAAGACGCTGGAAAAACATGGCGCTGTAAGTGAAGAAACAGCCAGGCAAATGGCTGCCGGTGTAATGAGATTGCTTAATACCGATTATGCTGTTGCCACTACAGGTATTGCCGGCCCGGGTGGTGGCACAAAACAAAAGCCTGTCGGAACAGTATGGATTGCAGTGGTATCAAATAATCAAATTAAAGCACAGCGCTTTCAGTTTGGACATCAACGCTCACGCAATACAGAGCGGTCAGTACTTTCATCATTAAATATGTTGCGGCTAATGTTGCGAGAGACTTAAAACCCGATGTTCAGTTTCAGGTTAACCTGGCGTGGCGTCAGGTAATTGGGTACCGCAAGCTGATTGTTGCTTACATCCGTAACCCAGAAATAAGAGATGGTATTCTTGATTTGAAGCAGGTTAAAAACTTCCAGGCTAACCCACATTGATTTGAAATGATTCAGGAAATGCCCCTCACGAAGAGTAATACCCTCGCCCATGATCTGTTTTGCAAAACCAATATCTACTCTTCTGTATGAGGGGATTCTTGTATCGCCCTTGTAGTTTTTTGTTCCCGGGATGTTTACTGGCAGCCCGGTACTGTAATGCAAACTCAGGTTCATTTTATAAGTGGGATTTTTTGGAAGGTAGTCCTGGAAAAATAAGCTGAAACTAACACGCTGGTCTAAGGGACGGGGTCGAAACCCGATTTCTTTTTCTTCACGGTAGGCAACCTCACGGTCTTCAGTTTCCGGGGTAATAAGCTCGCCGGATTCGTTATAGGCGGCCAGGTAATAATCCCCTTCAATATCTTCCTGCGTGGTCATCAGCGATAAGCTGGCCCATGATTCTACGCCTTTGACAAATTCTCCGTTAACTTTCATATCTATTCCCGTGGAATATCCTGTTGATTCCATGTCTGCAAAATAGCGTACCCTCACGTTGTCGATCTCATAAGGTATCAGATTGTCGAGGTGTTTGTAGAATACTTCGGTAACAAACTTAAAAGGGCGACCCCAGGCCCTGAAATTCCAGTCGCTGCCAAGTAAAAAGTGAATGGATTTTTGGGATTTTATGTTTTGATTAAGCGTTCCGTCGAGTCTTCTCATTTCTTTATAGAAAGGAGGTTGATAATAGTATCCTGAAGAAAACCGGAAAAGAATGTCGCGCTTCCATTGGGGTTTAAAGGAAATGCTTGCACGCGGACTCAGTAAAAACTCTTCGTTAAAATCCCAATAGGATGCACGTAAGCCGGTAGTGAGTGAAATATTGTAGTTTCTTGAAAGTTCCCAGCTATCCTGAAAGTAAGCAGAAAACCGGTTGGAGGATGTTTCGTTTTGGGCCGATACCAGACCTTGCATTTGCAGCGGGTAAGGCTCCGGAATGGTTTCGCCGGGGGTATAATTCGGGTAGGGAAGGGTATAGCCAGCAGAATCCAGTAGATTCCATTCCCGCAGGTGGTCGGCGATGCGTTCCTGCTGGTATTTTATTCCCCATTCCATTTCGTGCGCTTCAGAAAAGTATTCTCCCTGGTGCTCTATTGAAACTACATCTACATCCAATTCATTGCGGGCATGATTCAGGTAGGTTCCAACGCCCTGCTTTTCAATCACTTCTCCGAATTCTTCCTGCCCGAGGTTTGTATTTAGTTGTCCTATCCAGTAATCACCTCTGATATCGAAACTTTCGTTTTCATCTGAGGTGTAGGCTGATGCCATAAGCTTCAGTTTCATTCCCGGGAATGGCTTATAAATAGCTGATAAACCGCCGGTATAAGTCAGATATTTATCAACCTCCTGGCCATCAAAAAAAACTTGCAGTCGCAAGGCCTCCTGGAAGGTGCCGAAATCTGTCGTACGATTTTCAGGGGTGAACCTGTAAACGTTTCGGGACATGTTGCCAAGCAATGTAAATTCCCAGTTTTCGTTGGGGGTGTAATTAACCATGCCCTGAATATCGGTGAAAGAAGGCTGATATTCGCCTTCGGTCTGCAGACTGTTTAAGACGTATTGGTTGGACTTTTGTCTTACGCCAAGCAGGTAAGATAATTTTCGGTCATCAGTGGCATCTTCAATATGAAACGATCCGCCAAGCAAGCTTCCGGATACCGATCCCGCGAAAGCGGAAGGCTTTTTATACGTAATATCCAATACAGATGACATTTTATCTCCGTATTTTGCATCAAATCCACCGGCAGAAAACAAAACCGATGAAACCAGATCGCTGTTGATGAAGCTGAGGCCTTCCTGGCGGCCTGAACGAACCAGGAATGGGCGGTAGATGCGGATGCCGTTTACGTATATTAAATTTTCATCAAAATTTCCACCACGAACGGAATATTGATTGCTCATTTCGTTTTTAGAGGATACGCCGGGCATGGTTTTTACGAGGGCCTCTATGGAATTGTTCATACCCGGGATTTTTCCGGCAGCTTTTGGGTTAATGGCTGTTATGCTTTTTCGTCTGATGCGTTTGTCTTCAATTATTACATCATTGAGCATTGTGGATGAAGGATCGATGGTGATGTTGAGTTCTTTTTTTTCTCCCGGCTGCAAATTAATGGTTACGGTTCGGGTTTCAAAACCAATGAAGGAAAACTGCAGCGTTATGCTGTCGGCCGGTTTCAGGTAAAGCCTGTATTTTCCCTGGGCATCGCTAACAGTGCCTTGTTGGCTTCCTTTAGGAGAAACATTCACCAACTCAAGCGGATGATTGTTACTGTCAGTGATTTTACCAAATACCACAGTTTTTTCTTGCTGGGCTATTCCCTCTAAAGTAAACAGGAAAAATAGTATCAGATATGCGCTGTGCCTCATTGAATCTTTTTTTAACTTCAAATTAAACGCATTCAAAACTTTTATATTTTATTCGTTGCGACAAAGATAGAAACTGCGTTTTAGTGAAAGCAGAATGCCTAAAATAAACACATTATCAGAGTTGTTAAACTAAAGTAAACACGATTATTCAATTGATTAGCATCATGTTTTTGAATACCAATGCTAATCATGTGAAATAATATTGTTCTATTTTCTGAAAGGGACAAAAAAATGCCGTCACATTTTCGTAACAGCATTTAGTTATTCAACAATGTTAACCGGTTTATGCAAGAATGTTATTGTTATTGCGGGCTTCTTTAAGTGCTGCAGAAATCCCTTTTTTATTGATTGTACGGATTCCTTTAGCGCTTACCAGCAATGTAATCCATTTTCCTTCTTCAGGAATGTAAAAACGGCGCTTATGCAAATTGGAATAAAATTTACGCTTGGTTCTGTGATTCGAGTGCGAAACACTATTCCCGGTCATTGCTTTCTTCCCTGTAACTTGACACACTTTAGCCATCACTCTGTATTTTTAATTAGATTTTCAAAATGGTTTGCAAAATAACGGAAAATATATTAATAAAACAAGGTGGATGATGCCCACCAAAACAAAAAAAGCGTCTTCTTTTTGAGAAGACGCTTTTAGGAGATATTTTACTCGGCCTATTTTATAATACGTTCAAAAGCATCTTTACCGTTATAGTCGATAAATTCCTTATCGGTTTTCGCTGTTTCTTTCAGCCCGGAATCAATGCTGATGGCTTTTTCAAGGTTGCTCAGCGCTTGTTCCTGATTGTTGCTTCTGGCATTGGCTACAGCCATAAGGTAAAATTCCATAGCCCCTTTGTCTGCACAATCAAGTGTTTTAAGAGCATTTGAGTTGTCTTCGTTCATAAGTTGTGCCAGGGCAAGGTTATAATCGCAATCAGCAGCACTGAAGTTGCTTTCGGCGCTATCAAAATCACCGTTGATCATATCAATAATTCCTTGATTATAACTTGTGTTGATACCAGCTTTTCTGGCATTTTCAAGATGTTCAGAAGCTTTTTCGTAGTTTTCTTTTTTCAGTTCAAGTACAGCCAGGTTATTATAAACTTCACCTGTAGTTTTGATGGCTTTTGCTTTGTTTAGTGCTCTTTCTGCTTTTGCAAGATTTCCTTTTTCAAGGTAAACCGCTGCTTTGTTATTATGAGCCCTGAAGCAATTAGCATGCTTTCCTGTAATGGCTTTATAAGCCTCTATCTTTTTTTCAGGAGAGGTTTGCAGTGTTGCGGCATAAAGCATTTCATTTATATCGAGTGTGTCGATATCTGAAAAAATCAAATCCTTTAATTCTTCATCAGAGTGCTTTGGCTCGTATGCATTAACAGAAAACTCTACACGACGCAGCGATGGCAATACTTTTTCTTCCAGCTCTTTGAAGACTACTGACATATTGCGGATTTCCTGCTCACGTTTTTTCAAATCAGGCTGTGAACGAACTACATTCAGGATGGTTTCCTTCTCTTCAAGATTGCTGTTTTCTACTGCTTCAACAAAACCGTTCCAGTCTTCGCCTCTTGGGTTACTGGCTATGGTAACCTCTTCAGCCGATTCATATTGCACTTTGCTGTCTTTTTCTTTTGCAATTTTGTTTAATTGCTTATCGATATAATTGTTGCCTGTTTCGGCTCTGTCTTTTGCAAGGTCTTCATTGAAATCAATTTCACCTTCAGGAGATGCCCATGCGTTCAGATCAATATCTTTAATCTTCCAGCCTTTGCGAATGAATTCTTTTACTTCACTGAGGGCTTTTTTGTTTTCTTCTTTTTTATTGAATTCCAAACGCCAGTTAAGCTTAGAAAAGTTTTGCGCAAAATAGATGGCGGCATCTTCAGAAACAATCGTTTCTTTTTCATAACCATGTTGAGAAATCGTTGTGTTTTCTGAGTGTTTAATGCGTGTGCTGGTAATAATAACCCCTTCGGCAAGTTGGGTGGAGCCGAGTTTTTCAGATTTGTCTTTGAGTGAGGCTACAGGTTTGGCTACTACAACAGCATCTTCCATGCCTTCTTCAAAATCAAATGTGGCGTTGTAAGTAAATGAACCACCCTCTTTTTTGTTGATGACCGTACCTTCTCCTTCTGCTTTTTCTCCTTTAAGCCTAAAAGATTCCAACTCTTTTTCTCCTCCGTCATATTTTACTACCGGAGTAAATTCAAGCGAAGCTTTGGGGTGGAAATATTTTTCCGGTATGAATCCCTTTACTTCCATTTCAACCTGTCCTCCTTTGTTCTCAAGGACTTTTGGAGTGGTTGTGTAATCAACATTTTCGTAGTTGTTTACCATGCGGTTCAATCCGCAACTGCCTAAAAAAGCAGTTATTAATAATAGTGCTGTTACTTTTACAGTTCTCATTTTCTTATGGTTTTTTATCAGTTTCCTGACGGCGAATTTAAAAAAAAATGACGGGTATCAAAACAGTAAAATATTTAAAAAAGAAAAAGCCGTCCCGGTATGGGGCGGCTTTCGTTTTCTAAATGAATAGATGATTTATTTCACCATACTCTTAAAGTCTGGCATATCAAAGTATTTTAAGAACTCCTTGTCGTTCTTAGCTGTTTCTTTGTAAGCATCATCAGCCTGAATGGCTTTTACCAAATATTCAAAGGCCATTTCTTTATTGTTGCTACGAGCGCCAACTACAGCCATTAGATAGTTCTTTTCAGCTGTTTCAGGTGCACATTCGAGCGTGGATTTGGCTTTATCCGTATCTTCATTTACGAGATGGGCCAACGCAACGTTATAGTCACAATTCTTATTACCCATTTGTGATAAAGCTTTTTCGTAATCTCCTTTTGTGATGCTCAGCACACCCATGCTGTAATTTACATTGATGCCTTGCTTTTTGGCTTTTGCAAAATATTCCCCGGCTTCATCATAGTCTCCTTCAATACCTGCAATTACGCCTAAGTTATTCAGTACACCACCGTGTGTGGGTGCAATAGACTCAGCTTTTTTCAGGGCTTTCTTTGCCTCATTATAATCGCCTTTCAGCATCAGGATGTATCCTTTGTTATTTAAAGCTTTAGCACAACCCGGGAAAAGCTCAGTTGCCTTGTTGTAAATGTTTAATTTATCGTTAAGGTCATTATGCAAGGTTGCTGCATAAAGCAGTTCTGCTTTAGTTAGCTCTTCGGCATCTTCCATGGCTAATGCAGCCATTTCCTCGTCGGTTTTTTTAGGCTCAAAGCTATTAATTTGAAGTTCGGCTCTTCTGAGTGGAGGCAGAATTTCTTCTTCCACTTTTTCGTATACCACAGACATGTTCCTGATTTCCTGTTCACGCTTTTCCAGGTCAGGCTGTGAGCGTACAACATTTAAGATAATGTTCTTATCTTCGATGTCTGAGGCCTCAACCGCATCCATAAAACCGTTCCAGTCTTCGCCTTTGGCTTGTTTATTTAAAGTTATATCATCCAAATCCATATCTAATTCACGGAAAAGGTCTTTTAAGACTTTGTGCCCTGTTTTGGCTCTGCGTTCTGATAGGCCTTCGTTGAAAGATTCTTCTCCTTCAGGGGATGCCCAGGCATTGATTTCTACATCCTTAATATCCCAGCCTTTATCAATGAATTGCTTAAGCTCTTCCACATCTTCCTTGGCATTACGATCCACGTTTAAGGGGAGTCTCCAGTTTAGATAGGCGAGGTTAACTTTAAAATAGACCGTAGCTTTTTCTTTAATGATAGTTTCTTTTTCATAACCGTGTTCGGCTATCATACCATAATCCGGAGAGTCACTCTTTGCATACGGATTTTCCGCTGCATTGTCAGGACCAAAAGCAACGCGCTGTCCTGTAATGATTGTTCCTGTAGCCAGAGATTTCTCAGGTAAAGCCTCCGATTTATAATTTTCCTCGATGTTGCTGTTGGTTGCATCTTCATTTACCGGATTTCCTTTTGGAAGGAAAATAAGGGTTTCCATAACGAGTTCAGCATCTTCCATGCCTTCTTCGAAATCAAATGTATAGTCTTTTGAGAATGTGCCGCCGTCTGATGTGATTACTTGTCCATCACCGGAAACTTTATCTCCTCTCAGGAAAATGGGCTCAAGTACTTTTGATTTCCCGTTATATTTTACGATAGGGCTAAGTTTCATAGCCGCTTTGCTACTGAAGTATTTTTCGGGGATTTGGCCTGAAACGGTAACGTCTACCTTGTTTCCGTGCCTTTCCATTACGTCAGGTGTTGCTGCAATATCAACATTTTCAAAATTCCGGACCATCTTGCCTAATCCGCCTAACTGGCCGAGGTTAAATGTCAAGTTAAGCGTTGAGTTTGTATAAATATCATACTCAAAACCGCCTTCTTTGGCATCAAGGATATCACTGTTAACTGTTTTCCAGGACTGCTCCACACCAAGACTAACAGCATCGGAAAGTTTATAACTTATCCCTCCACCAAAAGGAATAACAGCTTCAGTGGTCAATTCTAAAGGTCCGTTAGAGGCATCAACACCTCCATTACCACCTAAAACATTGCCATTGGACTTGTTTCTCCATTCGGTTTCCCAGTTAGAAAAACCTATACCGGCAAAACCATATAAGTCGAATTTACGATCTGCTTTATATTCAGAAAACAAATTGACTAAACTAAGGGTAGCCTGTAAGCTGTAATCAAGAACAGGACTGGCTTCCATCTCTTCTTGCGGCGAGGGAGCTTTTAAAGTGCTGTATAGTCCGCCATATTGTCCATTACCTCTTAAGCCAAAAACCGGAGAAAGCTGATGACCTAATGTAATTCCACCTGTAAATTTGTCCTCTGACAGTTTTTGCAGCGGATTTTGGTCTTGTACATCGCCCCAAAACTGAGCAACACCTCCATTAAGCGTTAGATACCAATATCGCGCAAAAGAATCGGTTTTGTTTTTTTCTTTTTCCTGGCTGTATGCATTTCCCTGAACTAAAATAAGCGCTAGTGCAAGGAAAATCGCATTAAGGGTAAATCTAGTTTTTTTCATATTTGATAATTTTGAAATTAATATTTCAGATTCGATTTATTCCACTAAGATAATAAAAATTATATGATATTGTTTATTTTAAAACATATTTGTTTATAATGCAACAAATTTAAAAAAAATACGAATAAAAGAAGAAGAAAACTAAGACTTAATCAGAATATAACTTAAACTCGTGCGCAAATTATTAATTTTTTTCAGTGTTGTATGCTTATCATTGAAACCTGCAGCTCAAATACAACACTCAGGATATGCCTTATTTGACGGTGGAATTACTATCTCCCTGGCAGATATTAAAAAGTATGATTTTGCGCCAACTACTCAGGGTGTTAATGAGTTGCAGTATGGAACAGGACTGGGAACCACGTTCTTTGTAAATGAAAATATGGGTATTAACACCGGTATTAGGTTTTATGCTTTGGCCGGTATTGATCCGGAAATTGGAATGAGTTTTCAAGGCCAGGCATGGGCACCTTCAGTCGGGTTGTCGCTGGCTTTAAATTCTGTTTTTGAAGAAAATCTTGCTTCTCCCTGGAACAGGAGGTTTAAATTGTTCATAAAAATGGGTTATGGACATCTGTTTTATCAAAATGATATGAAGCTTCTTGAAAATTTTGATAGTGATGAAGTACCTCCTTCATTTTATACAACAGGCAAATCAAAAGCCGGCTATTCTTTCTTTCCGTTGGAAGTCAACTTTATGTTTAAACTAAATAAAACCAATAGCGAATATTTTCCGCAGGCAAAAAACCGACTCTATCTTGCGTTTTCAGCAACTTATGCGTTTGCAGACACAGATGAACTCGACAGTTTTTCAGGGCGTGATTTCAGCAGCGATGCTTTTACGTATTTTTCAGTAGGATTAGCGTATTTTATGGGACGTTAGTCCTGATTTACTCAGATGATCCCACAAAATAATTCCTCCGCTGATTGAGACATTAAGGGAATGCTTGGTGCCCCACTGAGGAATTTCAATACATTCGTCAGAATGGTCAATTACAGTTTGCTCTACACCGGTTACTTCATTACCAAATATAAAAGCTGTTTTTTGATTCGGCTCAGGCTGGTAATCTTGCAACGAAATACTGCCTTCGCACTGCTCCACTGAAATAATTTTAAAAGAATTTTGTTTTAGCTGTTCAATGGCCTCAATGGTATTATTAAAATATTTCCACGAAACAGATTCTGATGCGCCTATAGCTGTTTTCCGGATGTCTTTATGAGGCGGTTTTGCTGTTATCCCGCAAAGGTAAACCGCTTCAAGAGCAAAAGCATCTGATGTTCTGAAAAAGCTCCCTGTATTACTCGCGCTGCGGATGTTATCAAGAACTACTACAACAGGGTTTTTCTGCTTGTTCCTGAAATCATCCACAGACAGCCTGTTTAGCTCATGTATTGCAAGTTTTCGCATATCAACTTATTGAAAGCGCAAAAGTAATATTTTTGAAGCCAGATTTTAAAATGCGTTTTCAATCGTTTCGGTTTATAATTTTAACTTTGTCTGATAAAAATATAAAACTTGGCAGCAAAACAAACACAGGATAAGGTAACTACACCGTTGATGAAGCAATACAATTCCGTGAAAGCAAAGTATCCGGATGCGTTGTTGCTTTTCAGGGTAGGGGATTTTTATGAAACGTTTGGAGAAGATGCCCGCAAAACAGCCCAAATCCTGGGTATTATTCTTACCAAGCGGGCAAATGGCTCGGCTTCGGAAGTTGATTTAGCCGGGTTTCCTCACCATGCGCTTGACAGCTATTTGCCAAAATTGGTCAGGGCCGGACAAAGAGTAGCCATTTGCGATCAATTGGAAGACCCGAAGATGACCAAAAAGATTGTAAAACGAGGGGTTACCGAACTGATCACGCCCGGGGTTTCATACAATGATAAGGTGCTGGATAATAAAGAAAATAATTTTCTGGCAAGTGTTCATCTCAATGGCAATTATGCCGGGATAGCCTTTTTGGACGTGTCAACCGGCGAATTTTATCTTGCTGAGGGAAATATAGATTATGCTGATAAGCTTATGCAGTCATTTAAACCTTCAGAAGTCATTGTTCAGCGCGATAAACGTGGAGATTTTACTGAGAAGTTCGGGAACAGGTTTTTTCTGAAAGTATTTGACGATTGGGTTTTTACTTTGGATTTCAGCAGGGATTTGTTGCTGCGGCACTTTGAGGTGAAAAACCTGAAAGGCTTTGGCGTGGAACAACAGGAATCCGGTGTTATAGCTGCCGGTGCGGCGCTGCACTACCTGGCGGAAACACATCACGACAAAATAAAACATATTACTAAATTAGCCAGGCTTGATGAAGAAGATTATGTCTGGCTCGATCGGTTTACGATTAGAAACCTGGAAATGTTTACTCCCTCAGCCGAAGATGGAACTTCACTTCTCGAGGTTATTGATAAAACAAGCTCTCCGATGGGTTCGCGCTTATTAAAAAAATGGCTTGTCCTGCCGCTGAAGCATAAAAAATCCATCGAGGAACGGCACAGTGTGGTGGAAGCGTTTATTAGTGATGATGATCTTTTCGATAAGCTTAACAGCCATATTGAAGAAATGGGCGACCTGGAAAGGCTTATCACCAAAGTATCCACGGGTAGAATCGCGCCGCGGGAATTGCTTAAGCTGCAAGCTTCGCTCTCTGAAGTGAAGCCTGTTAAGGAACTTTGCCGGCAATCTTCTAATGATGCCCTGAGTAAAATAGGAGAACAGTTCAGCGAATGTGATATTATTGCACAGAAAATCCGTGATACCCTGCAGGAGGATCCGCCTGCACTTGTGAATAAAGGTAACGTTATCGCCTCTGGCATTTCGGAAGAATTGGATGAGTACCGCGATATTATAACTTCCGGCAAGGATTATCTGAAGGAAATCAGAGACCGCGAGGTGAGGAATACAGGCATCAGCTCATTGAAAATCAGTTTCAATAACGTGTTTGGGTATTACCTTGAAGTGCGTAACGTACATAAAGATAAAGTCCCGGAAAGCTGGCACCGAAAACAGACCCTTGTAAGCTCAGAAAGATACATCACCGAAGAGCTGAAAGAATATGAGCATAAGATTTTAACCGCCGAGGACAAGATTCAGGAGCTTGAAGAGCGGCTTTTCAGGCAATTGGTTTTTGAGGTGTCGGAATACATTCAGCCCGTGCAGCTTAATGCGCAATTGATAGCCAAGCTCGATGTGTTGCTTGCTTTTGCATATCAGGCAAAAACGCATG
Source organism: uncultured Bacteroidales bacterium (assembly GCA_964465045.1). Lineage (GTDB taxonomy): Bacteria > Bacteroidota > Bacteroidia > Bacteroidales > JAIPAH01 > JAIPAH01. The sequence continues at coordinate 20,250 of CAYXJS010000014.1, forward strand.
ACTACGTGAAACCGGATATGAATGACTCTTTTGCTTTGGAAATCAAAAGTGGACGGCATCCGGTTATTGAAGACCAGTTGCCGCCCGGCGAAAAATACATTGCCAATGATATTGTGCTGGATACGGAAAAGCAACAAATCATTATCGTTACCGGGCCCAATATGTCGGGAAAATCTGCCTTGCTCAGGCAAACGGCGCTGATTGTTCTGTTAGCCCAGGTTGGGAGTTTTGTGCCGGCAACGGAAGCTAATATCGGGATATTTGATAAGGTGTTTACAAGGGTGGGAGCATCGGATAATATTTCCAGCGGAGAATCTACTTTTATGGTGGAAATGAATGAAACGGCAAGTATCCTGAATAACATTTCCAATCGCAGTTTGATTTTACTGGATGAAATCGGACGGGGTACCAGCACCTACGACGGAATTTCTATAGCCTGGTCTATCGCAGAATTTCTGCATGAGCATCCCGCCTATAAACCCCGTGTTTTGTTCGCTACGCACTATCATGAATTAAATGAGATGGCGCGGTCTTTTCAGCGGATAAAAAATTACCATATTGCGGTAAAGGAAGTGCAGAACAAAATATTGTTCCTCAGAAAGTTTAAACCCGGAGGCAGCGAACACAGCTTTGGAATACATGTTGCCCGGATGGCCGGAATGCCAAGAATTGTAGTGGAAAGAGCAGAACAACTACTTTCCAGGCTGGAAGATTCCCATGCAGACCAAAAACTGGCCGGAAAATCCACTACTAAGATATCCGACAAAGACTATCAGTTAAGCTTTATCCAACTGAATGATCCGCTTTTGGAGCAGATTAAAAACGATATATTGAATACAGACGTAAATACGTTAACACCGGTTGAAGCGTTGATGAAACTTAATGAAATCAAAAAACTTATCAACAATCAATGAGTCCAGTTTAATAAGTTCATAAGTTTTTGGGTTTGTAAGTTAATAGTTAGATAATCAATTACATAAATGCAAAATGCAATATTTTATAATATAGAGATAAACAACACATTATAATATTTATTAGAATAGTTAGCGCTTTCTAGACCAGGCTCATCAATAGCAATTTAAAATTAAGGGTTTATTTATCTTGTGAGAGCGTAAAATGAGCATGAGTAATAAAACTAATTGGAATGAATAAGAAGAATTATAAAAATGAAAAAAAGCGGCAATAACAAGAACCAGAAACGCCATTTGTTGATTTATGCAGCGTTGATTGCGGTTGCATTTGTGCTATACGGAAACACGATTCCAAATGAATATTCTTTGGATGATATTTATGTTACCAAAGGCAATCCGCAAGTGAAGAAAGGATTTCAGGGAATACCTGAAATATTCACATCCCGGTATGCCAACGTAAATAATGATGACGGCAGCCAGATGCGTTTTGGTTACCGGCCGGTTTCGAAGTCTACTTTTGCTGTTGAGCATCAGTTCTTCGGGCAAGCGCCTCATGTCAGTCATTTTGTAAATGTGCTCCTGTATGCCTTATTGCTTATTGTGCTTTACCGTCTGCTGAGGAAACTAATGACCCAACTTCATCCCGTATATCCCTTGTTAGTGGTTTTGCTTTTTGCTGCCCACCCGGTACATACAGAAGTGGTGGCGAGCCTGAAAAACCGCGATGAAATCCTGGTTGCCCTTTTTGCTTTTCTGGCCATCGATAAGTTCGTAACTTATTATGATAAGAAGACAATTACCTCATTGATAGCAGGGATAGTCCTGTTTTTATTAGCTTATTTATCCAAAGCTTCGGCGCTGATGTACCTCGCTGTTTATCCGCTGGTGTTAGTGTTTTTCAGGGATGTTAATTATAAAAAAATCACGGTAATTGTTCTTTCTGCCCTGGTTGTGGCTTTAGTAGTAAGGTATGCTCCCCGCTTATTTTTGCCTTCGCCGAGCCGTCCCATCCTTTTCGTAGAAAATCCATTGCTTTTTGAGGATAATAAATGGCTTCATGTCAGCACAGGCTTTTCAGTGCTTTTGTTTTATCTCAAGCAATTGATCTGGCCTTCAACATTATTGTTTTATTATGGATATGATATGATTCCGGTGGTGAATTTTGCGAATGTGGAAGTAATTGCATCTATTGCAATACACATCGGCTTGCTTGCTCTGGCTGTTTATTATTTCAGGAAAAAGCCAATTATTTCATTTTCTGTGTTGTTTTATTTCATCAGTATAGCGATGTATGCCAATATGGTAAAGCCGGTAATGGGAATTGTTGCCGACCGGTATTTATTTGTACCGGTATTGTCGCTGAGCCTGGTTTTGGCCTTACTGATACTGAAATTAGTTAAAGCGCCCATAGATAAACCGAACGCAGAGTTGCCCCGTAAAAGTTTGATAGCGGTTTTGATGCTAATTATTTTAGTGCCTTATTCGGTAAAAACCATCAGCAGAAATACCGATTGGGAAACGCAGCTTACTTTGACAGAAAGCGATATCGGAGACCTGGAGAAAAGCGCTAAAGCAAATTACCTTTACGGACTTTCACTAAAGAATTACCTTGTCGGGAATCAGTCATGGAAAACGCCTGAAGGCAAAAAGCAAGCTGATCTGATGATTAAGCATTTCAGGCAAGCGATAGATGTTTATCCGGATTATTATGATGCCTGGAATCAGCTTGGTGAGATTTATATGGTCGTCAACAGAAATTATGATATGGCCCGAAAACTCTTCAGAAAGGCGATTGATATAAATCCGGATTTACGGAAAGGGTATTACAATTTGGGATACGTCAACTACATTAATAAGGAATATGACGAAGCCCGGAAATACTTTCATAAATTTCTTGAGTTTAACCCGGAACATGTCCAGGTGCATTCCTTTATGAGTAAGATGGCTTTTCGCGAAAATAATTTGGAGAAGGCACTGGAATGGAACAAAAAGATACTGGATTTTGAACCCGAATCCGCGGAAGCGTATTTTAATATGGGAAACTTTTTGTTGCAGCATGGCGATACAACGCAAGCCGTGGAATATTTTGAAAGGTCGGCCGAAATCAATCCCAATAATACACAACTCAACAAAAACCTGTATCGCCATTTTAAAAGAGAAGGCAATGAAGAAAAAGCCAACTATTATTTGAACCTGAATAAGTAGAATTATGACAAATGAGATCACCCGGATATTTGATATACTACCGTTCGCATGCGATAAGTATAACAACAAACCTGCACTTGCAGGAAAGAAAAAAGGTAAGTGGCAGATCTATTCTCAACAGGATTTTATAGATAATGCGAATGCTGTTAGTGCTGTATTGCTGAAATGGGGGATTAAAAAAGGAGACCTGATTTTGAACATTTCGGATAATCGGCCTGAATGGAATTTCCTTGATTTTGGCTTGCTACAGATCGGTGCTGTCCATGTTCCTGTTTTTCCGACAATTAGCGAGGATGAACTGAAATACATTCTTGACGAGGTGCAACCGGGATTTATTTTTATATCAAACAGACTGTTGCTAAAGCGGTTAATGAAGACCTGGGATGTGCCTTCCGGTACAAAAGTAATTGCCTATGATCAGGGCGTTGGTGATGATGTATTTGCTTTTCAGGATTTACTGGAAGAAGGCAAAACAGATATGAACACGCATGAAATTGAAGCGGCTAAGGCATCGGTGCAACCCGAGGATATTGCCTCTGTTATCTATACCTCCGGAACCACAACCATGCCCAAAGGTGTAATGCTTTCGCATAAAAATCACCTTGCTAATGTTTTGATTGCGGCCAGTAGTATCGGGATAGAACATCAATTTCATGTTTTGAGCTACCTTCCTCTGTCTCATTCGTATGAGCGCATGACTAATTATGTTTTTATGGTAAAAGGTTTAACCATTTATTATAATGAAAACATGAGTAACATTATATCCAATTTTGCTCAGGTAAAACCCGGCATTCTTATTACGGTGCCTTTGTTGCTTGAGCGAATTTATAAAGGAATCATCAATAAACAGGAGGACCTGAAAGGGTTTAGTAAAATAGTTTACAAATTGGCGCTAAAATTTGCTTTGAGTGGAAAGGATCCGGCTGATTTGTCAGGGATTGATAAAATAAGATATTTAGTTTATAATAAGTTGGTTTTCATGAAATGGAAGGCAATGATGGGAGGGAAAGTCACTAAAATTATTGTTGGTGGCGCAGCCGTTACTCAAAGAATACAGCAGTTTTTTCAAATGATTGGTGTGCCGGTTTATGAAGGCTATGGTTTAACCGAAATGGCGCCACTGATTTCTTTTAATAATACCGATTTTAATAGAATAGGAAGCGTGGGGCAACCTTTGGTGAATGTGATGGTTAGAATATCTGAAGACGGGGAAGTGCTTGTTAAAGGGCCGAATATGATGAAAGGGTATTATAAGCATGAGGATTTATCTGCTGATTTAGTGGATGAGGGTGGTTGGTTGCACACTGGCGATATGGGTAAGCTGGATGATAACGGCTATTTGTTTATAACCGGAAGAAAAAAGAACATTTTTAAAACTTCATCGGGCACGTATGTCTACCCGGAGCGAATTGAAAATAAGCTGAAGCTATCTTCTTTTATAGAGCATGTGATGGTTGTGGGAGAATACCGCGATTATCTGGGTCTTCTTATCGTGTTAAACCGCGATTATGTTAAAAAGTGGGCCAAAAACCATCAGATAACGGGTGCTTACGAAGAAATTATTCAAAATCCGCAGCTGCACCAGTCAATTAACAAAGTACTGGATGAGTACAACGCTGACGCGCGGGAGACTCATCAAATCAAAAAATATAAAATTATATCTGACGAGTGGACGATTGACAACGGTGAATTAACACCATCAATGAAACTCAAGCGGAACAACTTGCTTAAAAAATATCATCAGGTCGTTGCATCTTTTTATGAGTAACCGGCTCCAGGAAAATCCGCTCCTGTTTATCAGGATGAATATCCGGATTGTATCCGCCGTTTTCAAATGACATGCTTCTGTAATGGGTGTTGCCTATGTAAGCCCAAAGCGCTGCTTTATAGCTTTTTGTGCGCCATAGAGTCTTTAAAAACCGCTTTTTGTTGGCTTTTTTATTATAGAGTTTGTGCCATATAATATACATATGATGCTGCATTTCTTCCGGCGACATGTTTTCGGGTTGCAATATTACTTCAGCAGAATGATACCTTTCCCAGTCTTTTGGGAAATTGGTGCGTAGCATTCTGCCTGCTTTTTTCATACGATCAAATAAAGGCGTTCCGGGAGGCGTCATCAGCAGGGAAGTTTGAATGGTATCTACGCCGGTATCTTCAATAAACTGAGCCCTCCGGTATAGCGACTCTTTTGTATCCCCGTCAAGCCCGAAAATAAAAGCTCCCAACACCGCAATGCCGTGTTTCTGGATTTTTCTGAATTTGCTTCTGAAATTTTCAGGGGCAACTTTGGCATTAAACAGTTTGTTGTTGCTTTTTAGTTGCTCCGGATCTTCGGTTTCCACACCAATAAAGAGTTCATGACAGCCGCTTTTGGCAGCCAGTTTCAGGAATTTTTCATCATCGGCCACGTTCATCGAAGTTTGGGCATACCAGTCTTTTTTTATTCCCCTTTCAATCATTCCCTCCATAATTTCATAGGCGTGCTTTTTGCTTGCAGTAGAATATCCATAAAAATTATCGTCTACAATAAAAACCAGTTTGTTGGGGATGGATTCCAGTTCGTCTAAAATATCGTTTACCGGTCTTAGCCGGTGGCGTGTTCCATTGAAAAGGTGAACCGAACAAAAGTCGCACTTGAACGGACAACCACGCGTAGTTTGTATGGAGCTGAAAATATATTTTTTATCGAACAAATTATGACGTGCCGGAGGCATTTCCTTCAAATCAGGCTGGCCTCCTTCATAAACGGATTTTAACGTGTTGTTCTCAAAATCCCGGATCACTTCATGCCATTTGGTTTCGGCTTCGCCTTTAAAAACTACATCCACATATTCCGCAGCTTCATCAGGCATCATCGTGGCATGGTTTCCGCCATAAACAACGGGGATGTTACGCTCCCTGAAGTAGGATGCGATTTCGTAAGCCCGTGGGGCGTTTGGGCTGAAAGAAGTGATGCCCACCAAATCAGCTTCTTTCTTTTTTTCCGGCAGCTTTTCGAATGTGTCAAAATTCTCATCAACAATATCAATATCCCAGTTTTCTGGCGTTAGCGAAGCCAGTATCCCTAGACTGATAGGTGGATAAACATTGGTCCACGACAATGAAAATCCTTTTCTGTATTGATTTAATGGATTTATGAGTAGTAGTTTCATTTTATACTATTTTGGTTTGGCTAAATTAGCTTTTTTTGAAAAAAGGCAAATTTCGGGTATTCGTAAATATTTTAATGTGCTGAAGGTGTTCCTATTACATAAGTAATTCAGATTCCGGAAGATGTATATTTGTGCCTGGATTTAACGGTTTGAAAAATTACGAAAATTCGTATTACAAACTCAGTCAGTATCATCACGGATTCTTCTTTTTTGTTTGTCAGGATGCTTATCAGGATTGTAGCCTCCGTTTTCAAAAACAATTCTCCGGTATTGCCAATTCCCGTAATATGACCAAAATGCCGGCGTGTATTTTTTCAGCCGTATCAGTGATTTGATAAATCGCATCCGCATAGATGTTTTATTATATAGCTTATGCCAGATAATATACATTGTGTGCTCAAAATCTTCCGGTGTCATTTGATCAGGTTTGTATACAACTTCTTCTGCATGATAATGCTGCCAGTCTTCCGGGAAATTGTTTCTGAAAATACGGCCAGCAGCGTTCATTCTGTCAAAAAGCGCTGTTCCAGGGTAAGGCGTAAGAACAGTAGCCTGAACAATGTCAACACCCGATTTTTGGATAAACTTAAGGCGATGTAGTAAATCTTCTTGAGTATCTCCATCCATGCCAAATATAAAAGCGCCCAAAACGGCTATACCATGTTTTTGAATACGCTTGAATTTCTTTTTAAACTTTTCGGGTTTAATGCGTGCATTGAGGGCTTTATTCGCCTGCTTTAGCTGTTCGGGGTTGTCAGACTCTACACCTATCAGCACTTCCCGGCATCCGGCTTTGGCTGCCAGCTTTAAAAATTTCGGGTCATCTGCAATGTTAAAAGAAGCCTGGATAAACCACTCTTTTTTTATGCCGCGGGCTATCAATCCCTCAAGTAGTTCATAAGTGTGGCTTTTGCTTTTTGTGGAGTATCCATAAAAATTATCGTCAATAATGCCAAGCAATTTATCTTTCGGAAATTGTTCTATTTCATCCAAAATATCGTTAACCGGACGAAGGCGGTGTTTGGTTCCGTTAAAAGTATGCACCGAACAGAAATCGCATTTATAAGGGCATCCGCGGGTAGTTTGAATACTACTAAAAATATAGTCGGGATGAAACAGATCATGCCGGGCAGCAGGCACTTTAATAAGCGAAGGTTGTCCTCCTTCGTATACTGATTTTATAGCTCCGTCTTCAAAATCCCTGATAACTTGTGACCATAATTCTTCGGCCTCTCCTTTAAAAACCGTATCCACATATTGAGCTGCTTCTTCGGGGAGCATCGTGGCATGAATTCCGCCAAGTACAACCGGGATTCCCAGCTTTTTGTAATAGCCGGCAATTTCATAAGCTCTGTATGCATTAGAAGTAAAAGCCGTAATACCTACGAAATCTGCGTGTTTATCTTCCGAAGCTTCAAACCGATCAAAGTTTTCGTCTAATATCTGCACTTCCCAGTGATTGGGTGT